>JBCNVA010000099.1:0-3143 GCA_039630445.1 Armatimonadota bacterium | reverse complement strand
TCATCTGCCACCCCCTATCGGAATCATTAGCCAGTCGTTCAGCATATAGTAGATTCTGCCAATCAGCAGCGCCATACGCGCCATCACCGTGTTGCCGAACATCGCACCTAAGCCAATCATCAAAAACCATCGCCCCATAGTGGCTACCCGTTTGACGGGACCCCGGTGCTCGAACGAGAAGGTGAAATAGGTCAGCACCGCCAGCAGAAAGATGATGAAAATCCAGTTATTAATAATCTCTGGGCGCGTCAAATCGGGGTTCTCGCTGGTAATCCAGAGTGGTTTAGCCAGTGTGCGGTTGAGCTGAACCAGATAGCGTGAGCTGAACTCCTGGAAGAACAGCCCGGCGTTGGCGCCAATCAGCACCCCGATGACTAAGCGGCTGATCCAGCCGTAGCGTTCACTGTAAATAAAGTAGAGATACAGGCTAAACGGCACAATAGGCGCCCACGCCCAATAACCCTCTTTTGCCAGCGGGGCGTACCAGTATCGATAGAGGGCATCGACCAGCACTGGACCGAGCGAATAGCCTGCCCCCAACCCGATGAAGAGATGTTCAAAGAAACGGTAGAACGGATTCTCGCGATACAGGATGGAATAGATCGCGAAGGTGCAGAGGACACTGAGCCACACACCCAATCGCTCGTAGCTGAACGGTAGAAAGTCGCGCCACCACTCCATCGTTAACCTCCTCGCGTGCGTCGGCTCATAAAGAGCGCGATATTACCGAGAATGATGAACAGGATAATAAGTGCGTGTGAAAAGGAGATGGCTTTGGCAAAGGGCGTGCCCAGCCCCTCGACCTGCAGGAGCTGCTCATATTCCTGCGCCCCAATCGCGCCGGTGAGCATGCCTGCCACCTGTCCCGAGTCGAGAAAGGTATACGCCTCTGCCGCCATCACCGAGGTAGGACAGAACAGCACGATCAGATCTTTGGGGCGGTAAGAGATCCAGGCAGCCACTGTCCCCGCGGGTGTGATGTCGATGACCATTTTATAGTCGGCAAGGGTCTTGATACCCCTCATAACAGGTAGCTTATCGATCGGTTTGCCGTCAACATCCTGTTTAATCGTAGCGGGTAGGTCTTTGACCATTCCTTTAATAGCGACCACCAGATTGGGGACAAACCCAAAATGCGCCCAGTCCTCACCGTACTTGTAGCCGCCTTCCTTCGTGAAGCGCCTGGCAAAGCGTAGCGAGATGTCGCGTGACTGAGGCTCGACGGAGATAATCGTGAAACGCGCCCGCTTGCGCATTAGATGGCGGATGACAGCCTCCAATTGGGGCAGGTTCTCGCCTATCGTGCCCGCGCTCCAGTTCGACGAGACCATCACCATATCCCCCGGTTGTAGCTGTTCCACCGTGTCGTAAAACTTGCGCACAGGTGGCGAGGTCACAGTCGGCACCTTCACAGGCAACAGCAGAAAGAGAATCATGTTCACGAATAGAATCAGGTACAGAATGCGCCTGTCGATCATCAGCATCTGCTGCCATATGGTGCGGTTTTCCATCGTGAACCCTCCTCAAGTCACGCCACGCTCCAGGCTAAGCCAGAGACGGATAGCCATCGCCAATCCGCCAATCCCGATGCCAAACTCGATAGCCCGCTGGACAGGGGCGTTCAACGCCTGCAAAATCCAGTAGGCAACTCGGGGAAGGGCAAGATTATAGGTGATGTTTTCCCATGAGAAGGGGTTTTTTGCCATCTCTGGCGTCTGCTCCACAGGAAGCCCAAGTAGCTGGTAGCTGATAAGATTGCCCAGCATCACCACTCCGATCATCACTATCATCGCGGTGAACATCAAGATGCTTGCCTCGATGGAGCGGATGCGGAAAGCTCGATAGGCTGCGGAAAAGATGTAAAACGCGATCAAGGAGAACATCGTGGCTTCCAGTGGCACCAGCATGTTTTCGAAGAGCAGCCCAAACCCCCTGGTTAGCGTTTCGTTTTGCGGGAGATGTCCCTTCTCGGCAAGTGTTTTCCACACGCTGAAGAAGCCCATCGTCAGAAACGCCACGATCAGCACGACACTGTAGCCCCACTGCGCGCGTCGCTGCACGATGTTGCGCAGATGGAGTCGGATCAGCCCATAAGTGCCCAGTCCCAGCGCCATCGCACCGATAATCTGAAGAGAGCTTTGCGCAGGTTCAATAGCGGGCGAGAGCCAGTTTTCGCCTTTCGCATCTACGGGCCAGAAAAACTCCGTGGCGAATACCGCCCCTGCCAGAAAGGTTACTGCGACGACCAGCGCGCGCCGACCTCGCGGCGGCAGCGTCTGCATCAGCGGGATCATACCAAGAAAAAGTGCTAAGAAGCCCAGCACGATCAGCCCAATGTAGACCTGCCCTGTCGTCGTGCTTGTGTCGATTCTCCACATCGCTCATTTCCCTCCGAGAACATCCTTCCAGAAAGCGTCCCAGCCGCCCGGCATGCCGAGCAGCTTAATAAACGAGTGATCGACGCCTTTCACCGTTGCAAAGACCGCGCCCACCGCGATGGTTAGGGCAAAAAGGAACTTGGCAATATCCTGCCCCACTAAGCTACCCAACAGCACTGGCTCGCGGCTGAGGTAGCCACTGGTGGCATAGAACTCGTCCCCAATAATGGTGTAATCGCATGCCACCACGAAGAAGGGCACCTGCGTGAAGCTCACTGTGCCCGCAATCTGGATCGCACCCACGATATTCCCCGTCTCGGCAAAGATAAGCGATTCGGCAAAGAACTCACCGAACATAAAGCTGGCAGCCACTCGCTCACGCTGAATCAGTCCAGCAACCCCCGATGCGAAGGCGAACTGGCGGTCGGAAAGAAAGCGCACATCGTCAGGATCGTACAGGTCGGGGCGTCCCGCCTCATTATAGGCGTCCTGAATCGCCTCTTGAGCCACCGCATAAACGGTTGGGTTTGCAGTAAGTAGGCGCATCGGAGTAGTGAATTTAGCAATCTGTTTGGTAATGTACTTGAAAATGGTGAGCGCCTGCACCGCCACCACGCCAAAATGGGTCAAGCCCGGAATCATCGTGACGGGGCGTCCCATCTCAGTGGAGCGTCCGATCGCCTCATCGATGGCATCCAGCCCCGGAATGCGCCGAATGTAGAGTTGCGCGCCAGCCTTCGCCCGAAAGATGTTAATGAGCACCGC
>JBCNVA010000098.1:0-4681 GCA_039630445.1 Armatimonadota bacterium | reverse complement strand
ACCGCTGCCTGCACAATCGGCGCGTCGGGCGCAAGGCGCACTGCCTCGAAGGTCTGGCTGAGGTTGACTTCAACCCTGCCCTCGCTTTCCTGCGCTACCTGCTCGCAGAGGGCTTTCCAGCGTTCAGTGAGAGCCTTCACTCGTGCGGGGTCAAAGCTGCGGAACTCACCGACGAGTTTCACGCGATCTGGCACGACATTCATCGCCTGTCCGCCCTCGATGACGCCGATGTTGGCTGTGGTCTCGGCGTCGAGGCGTCCCCACGCCATCTGCGCGATCGCCTTCGCCGCCATCGCAATGGCATTCCTGCCCTTCTCTGGCTCAGCACCCGCGTGTGCCGACCTGCCGTGAAACACCACCTCGAACCGCCAGTGCGTGGGCGACTGCACAAACAGCGCACTGGGGTCTTCGCGCCCGTCCACCACCAGCCCTGTGCGCGCTTTGAGCAAGCGCGTATCGAACACCTTCGCACCGAGTAGCCCCTTCTCCTCGCGGATGGTGAACACCACCTCCAACGGTGGGTGGGGCAGATTGCGCTCCTTGAGTGTGCGAACTACTTCCAGAATAATCGCCACACCCGCCTTGTTGTCCGCTCCCAAGATGGTGGTTCCGTCCGTGCGGATTTCGTTCGCGTCTCGAACGATACGGATGTTCTGTGTGGGGGAGACAGTGTCGACATGCGCGTTCAGCAGCAGGGGTGGCGCGTTAAGGGTGCCTTTGAACCGCGCGAACACATTCCCGCCCGTGCCGCCGATCTGCTTGCTCGCCTCGTCGATAATCACGGTCTCCGCTCCCAGCTGGCGCAGCTGGTTCGCCACGAACTCGCAGATTGCCGCTTCATTCTCCGAACCGCTCTCTATCTGCGCCAGTTCGACAAAAAGGGCGGTCATCCGCTCGTGGTTGAGCAACGGCTGGTAGTCGCTCGCCCACGCAAAGCACCACAGGAAGCTAAGCAGGAGGCTCAGGCGTCTCATAGCGCGGGAATTATACCGATTAGGCACCTTTCGTCTGCGGGACGCTGACGCTGCGCCTATGCTGGGCATAGCGTTAGGGGCACTTCAGCTCTGGAAAACAGCTCTGAGCGCGTCGGCGATGTGGCGCAAGCCGAGCTCGGGGAACGCGCGATAGCCGCTGACCTCTGCGGTAATGTAGCCTCGGTAGCCGATCGCTTCCAACGCGGCGCGCACCGCCAGCCAGGGCACATCCCCCTGCAGCGGGTTCACAAAGCCCTGAATGTTGCCGATGTCGCTTCGGAAGTCTTTCACATGCACGCGCTTGATGCGACTGCCCAGAATGCTAATCCAGTGCTGGGGGTAGCCGTAGGCGAGGATGTTGCCCGCGTCGAAGTAGACGCCCACATACGGGCTACCGAGCGAGTCGACCAGCGCGCGCATCTCGAGGGGGCTGAGCAGGAAGCGGTTCCAGACATTCTCGATAGCAATAGCAACCTTGCGCCGCTCGGCTTCGGGCGCGAGCTGCTGCAAAGCGGTAGCAGCGCGTTCGTAGGCGACATCGTAGGGCACTTCGGGGGTCACTACGCCGGGCACCACCAGTATCGCGTCCACGCCCATCGCCTGCGCAAGGCGCAACTGCTGACGACAAAGCTCAATTGCTTCCTCGCGCACTTTCGGGTCAGGGTGCGTGAAGGGCTTCTGCCAGTAGACGCCCGTAGAGAGCGAACTCAGCTCGATGCCCAGCGCGTCCGCCTCGCGTCGGATAGCCTGCGCGTCGGCGTCTGGGGTGGCGGGACTAAGCGCGCCTTCAAACTCCATGTTGAACTCTATGGAATCGAACCCCGACTCTTTTGCCACGCGCAGGCAGGTCTTGTAATCCCACCCGCCGGGCATCGTCCAGCGGTTAATCCCGATTTTGAAGGCGCGCTCTGTCATAGCGGGCTACGGATTCGACGGGGGCTGATTGGTTTCCTTCTTTTCGTCCTTCTTCTCTTCCTTCTTGTCGCCCTGTTGCTGCTGGTCGCGCTTCATCGCCTTGTCCCACTGCTCCTGCAGGGCTTTGGGCAGGGCGTTGCGGATCTCCTGCATCATCTGCTGGGTGACTTCCTGCAGGCGACGAGCGCGCTGCTCGGGCGTCAGCGAGGTATCTTGCGTAATCTGCTGGCGGATTTTCTGATACCGCTGCACGATCTCGCGAATCTTCTCCATCTGCTCAGGGGTGAGGCGCATATTCGCGAGACTGCTCAGCGCGGGAGATTGCTCGTCCAGCAGTGCCTCGAACCGTTTGAGTTGCTCCTCGTTCAACACAGTGCGAACGAGGCGCACATACTCCTCGCGTGCTTGGCGCAGGCGCGTGATGCGCTGCTCAGAAGTGAGTGAGGTGTCGCGTCGGATCTGTTCGCTGCGGTCGTTGTACTGCCTCCAGAGACCCTCGATACGGGCGCGCTGTTCGTCGGTCAGGTTCAGGCGGGTGGCAAGGTTCGCGGGCGCCAGCACATCACCACGCGCGGGCTGAGGCTGGGGCTGCGCCTGAACGACGGGACCCTTGCCTTCTTTTTCGCTGGGCGTCTCCTGTGCCCACAGCACCGTGAGCGAACACACTGCCAAAGTCACTATGGCTAAAGCAATGCGCTTCATAACAGTCTCCTCCTGTAAGGGATGGCTTCCCTCATAGTATACCCCAGTTTTTGGACGCCCTTTAGGGCAGGATGTTTTGCTTCATTATTCCGATTGCTTTCACATCGCCCCCTTGACACACTGCCGCGTTGGTTGGGGTATAATCATGCGTGCCAGCGCGGGTGGTGGAATTGGTAGACACGCATGGTTGAGGGCCATGTGGGCGTAGCCTGTGTGGGTTCGAGTCCCACCCCGCGCACCAGATTGGGCGGTTAGCTCAGTGGTAGAGCGCTTCGTTCACACCGAAGAGGTCGCTGGTTCGAATCCAGCACCGCCCACCATTCTCTGTTCCCCCGCCTCCAAGCAGGAATCCCCGATTTGTCCGCGAAAGTTTATCACCACAGGTGATTCGCATGAGGAGTTTGCTTTGTATTGTGGGAATTGTCGCAGTAGCTGTTCTACTGGCGTCCAGCTGGCTTCGTCAGGATGGTTTTGACTACGCCCAGAAGCATTTCCACATGACTATGCTTGCAGGCGAGCAAAGCGGATATATCCTGACCCCACCGGAGTTCGTGGCGCAGCCGTTCATCCGGCGCATCATCTGGTCGCCTCGAGGCGACTACGCTGTGCTGGTGCAAACCGTATTACGGTTCGAGGGCGAAGGGACAACCTTGCAGGCGGAAATGCGCCACCGCCTGTTGGCTTGGAGCCGTAAAACGAAACGTGTGAGCATCTTGTGGGAGTCTGAAAAGACCACCTACGACATCGACCCCAAACGGGATGTCCATGTGGTGTTTTTCAAGGAAGCGCCCGCCTGCGTGTTTGCCTTGCCTGTCGCCAAATTCGTTAGCGGCGGTCAGGACACAGGCAGGTGGAGGGCGTATCACGCCGTGATCGGCGGGCGAACCAGCGTGCTGGGGGAGTTTCAGGGCGTACTGCCGTTCGCTCCGCCACAGGATAATGCGTGCTACATCGCATGGTACATGTTTCAGAATAAGTCGCTCGAGGTGGGCTACGCTGCTGTCGCGCCGTCGGGGCAGCTCGGAGAGCCACGCCCGCTGCCCGACCCCCTGAGCCGATTGGCGACTTACTACTTCACCTTCGCCACAGAGCCATCACCGCTCACTTGGCACGCCGACGGTAGGCACTTGGTGCTGCCTGCCCCATATTTTGAGGAGGGAGACGATCCTGAAAAGCCTGCTGAGACGCGCTATATGCTCTGGAACCCTCGCACCAACGCACTCCGCTTCATCACGCGCGCCGAGTTGCGCTACTATGAGCCGAAGGCGGAATCGGCACCGACGACGGAAGGAGCCAATCATTCGCTGCAGTACAAAGCGACACAGGGCAGCACACAGGCTACCTGGCTGGTCGACGGGGAGCAGGCGACGCTGGTAGCGGCAGATTCGGCAGTCGCAGCGGTCGCGCCCACAGGCGACGCGATCCTCTACACGGCGCACGGCGCGGCATTCTACCGCACGCTCATTCGCCTGCCCGCCGAAGAGGTGCGCCGCATGCAGGAAGAAGCCAGAATCGCACGATACCTCTCGCAAGGCAAGCAGATCGCTATAGCGATGTTGATGTATGCCCAAGACTACGAGGAGACCTTCCCCCCAAACTTCGGGGACGAAGGCGTGGCACAAGTCATCCTGCCCTACTTACGCTCGCAGGAGGTATTCAAAGTCGACGGCACATTCGCCTTTCGCTACCTGATGGACGGGCAGAATTTAGCAGATATTCAGAACCTGCTAGAGACCGAAATAGGCTACCTGCAGTTGCCTGAGGGGCGTATTGTCCTTTACGCGGATGGACATGTGAAATGGAAACCGAACCGCTGAGAGTTTTGGCTATAACCCAAGCGGCTCCCTGTCTGAGATTCCTCGCCTTCGGCTCGGAATGACAAGTTCACTTTGGCTTGCAAAGTGTTGTCATTCCGAGCGAAGCGAGGAATCTGGTCTACTCAAAGTCGATAGGTAGCAAGTTGGCTTATAATACCAATCGGGAGTTCAACTGAGACGACTAAAGTCGTTCCCTGTGCAGACAAAGCCCGCCTTCGCGGGCTAATCAGCCGACGGAGGTCGGCTTGGTTTGCACAGGAACGGCTTTAGCCG
>JBCNVA010000097.1:0-15400 GCA_039630445.1 Armatimonadota bacterium | reverse complement strand
AATCAATGGTGACTGGGCGCAGGCATTCCATACACTCAACATCAACCAGAGGGCGAGCAGCACCCCTTCCTTCAGGTTCCTTCCACCCCGCAGAGCAAGCCGACCTCCTGCCGAATTTGCCCTGAGTGTATAGGAAACCGTCTGGAGGGGTTCTGGATTCACCCTTCCGATCCCTGCGCCCATTCCGTGCATAGGTGGTAAATGTGTTCCACGCTCAGGTCATGATTTTCATAGGGTTTGTTCACCAGCGGGAGCCATCCCGCGCTTTCAGGCTTCTCCCTACCTACAGGCATGCTGTAGGCAGAGGGATCAGAAATTTCTGTCCCCTGTGGTCAGGGAACGGGCTGCCTGCAGGAGCAGAACCCTCCTACCAATCTTGTTGATAGCTGATCCATATGCTGCGCCGTCCGCCGGGCACCCAGCGCGCCAGCTCAGTGCGCACATTAAAGAGATTGTCGACGCGCAGGTTCCAGCGAGTGCGCTCGTTGACACGATAGACTAGGTTCAGATAGGTGTTCCAGGCATAGGCGTCGCTGAATCCCTGTCCGACGGCAGGATAGTTGAACACAATCTGTCCGCTCAACCCGTGCTCTTTGTGATGGGCGAGGCGCAGTACCATGCGGTGGCGAGCAGGTTTGTAGTCCTCCGCCACGCCGCCACCGTAGTTCACGCGCATATAGCTTGCGCTCAGCGTCCAGGTGGGCGAGAGTTTCACCACCGTATCCACCGTCCAGCCACTCACGCGAAATTGATAGAGATTCCGATACTGGCGTACCAGTGGCTGGTTCCGATCAACGACGAACACAGAGATGATGTCGTTCAGATCCATCGTGAAGTAGGAGGCATCAAATTGCCAGCACGGATGCAGATAGCGGTAGCCGAATTCCATGCTGACGGTGGTTTCGGGGCGCAGGTTCGGGTCGCCTATGATGCTCAGTGGCACAGGGTTGCCGTTGTAGGGCCACCAGACATAGTAGTTGCGCAGGTAGAGTTCGACGAAGCTGGGGGCGCGAAAGGCGCGTCCGAGCGAGGTGCGAAAGCGATGCCGGTCGCTCGCGATGTAGGTGAAGCCTGCACGGGGGCTAAACTGGTTGCCATAGATGGAGTGCGAGTCGAACCGTGCACCCAGGATGGGGCGCCAGCGTCCTAATTCCCACTCGCCTTGCGCGTAGAGGGCAAAGTTGGTGGCGTGGTGGCTGCCGCCCAAATGATTAGCACTGCTGGCACGCATCGAGCGGAAGTCCGCGCCAACGAGCAGTTGGGTGCGTGGCAGCTTCCACTGCCAGTAGGTTTCGGCAGCGAGCATGCTTTGGTTCCAAGTTAGGCGAGACAGAGGTGCGTTGGGTACAAAAGGTGGTTGGGTCTGCGCTTTGTGGAACACGATGTCGCCGCTCAGCCCATACAGGCGCGTGGTCTGGCGAGTCCTGTCGGAGGCGCGGGTGTACTCTGCTTGCCAGTAGTGAGTGCGCCAGTGGCTGCGGTCGTTGGGCGTGGGGTAAGTGGCGTAGCGCATCCCAACCTGTCCACGCTCCATATCGGTGTAGAGGTAGTTAATACGCCACTGCCCGCGTTCACTACTCCCTTGCGAGAGGGCAAGGCGGGCGGTGCGCACCGTCGAGTCGTTATTGCGGATGCGATCACTGCCTGGGTCGCGCCAGAAAGAGGTTTGGAGGCTAAGCTGAACAGGCAATTCGGGACTGTTCATCCAGCGCAGGGAGGCGGTATAGCCGCCGCGCCCTGTATAGCCGCTCCAGAGCGAGGAATGCCCTGTCTCGCCCTGCTGCGTGATGATGTTCACCACGCCTGCAAAGGCGTGCGGTCCATACATCGCCGAGCCGGGACCAAAGGCGATTTCGATGCGTTCCACATCGTGCGTGCTGAGGCTCATCGCGGGAAAGTTGCCCAGAATCGGATCGTTCAACGGCTGCCCATCCAGCAGAAAAAGCATTCGCTCGTTGAACTCGGATGCGCTGTATGCCCCCCGCATGCTGAGAAAGCGGTGCTGCGAGGACTCCTGCCCCTCGAAATCAGCAACCATCCGCTCCAGCAGTTCCTGCACCGTTTGGGCGCCCGAAAGTTCGATCTCGCGACGGGTCAGTACCCGCACCGTCGTGAACGATTCGTACACCTTATGCTCAGTGCGAGTGGCGGTTCGAACTACCTCCTCGGGATCGGCAAAGAGCCACTCAGCAGTTGCCGAGGTGCGTTGTGCCCATACGCCTATCAGAATCGTCCAGCCCACCAGAATCGCTGCCACTATTCTCATGCCGCACACCTCACTTCGTCCAGCATCTGGAGAGCCTGCCGGACCTCGCTTAGGTCGAAGGGCTTCGTCAACAGGGCGAACACCCCGCCAGCAGCCATACTCTCCTCAAAGGCATCGGGATAGCTGTCCATCACAATAATGGGCAGATGCGGGTAGCGCTGACGGACAAGCGGTACCAGATCGGTGCCGCTCATCAGGGGCATATGCGTATCGGTGATGAGTAAGTCGATCCGCTCCTGCCCCAGAATCTGCAGGGCTTCTCGCCCGTTGCTGGCAAGCCGCACTGTGTGCCCCTCATCCTGCAACAGGCTACTCAGCAGGAACTGCACCATCGGTTCATCGTCCACCACCAGAATCGTCATGCCCGTTATGATTGTCGGCATGCGGGGGCGAATCTATAGCAGGTATAACCCAACTTGCTTCCTGTCATTTTTGAGCAGGCGAGATTCCTCGCTGCGCTTGGAATGACAGAGCGTTTTATGCGGCAGGGCACTTGTCATTCCGAGCCGAAGGCGAGGAATCTCAGATAGGTGGCAAGTTGGGTTAGGTATAATCTGCACGATGAGGCGCTTCGGACAGTGGACGGCGACGCGCGTGGTCGTGGTGGTGCTGGGGGCGCTGCTTATGCTTTATGGAGCGAACACTCTGTACGGCTATTACCAGCTGAGTCGGATGCAGCTTCGTCCGATTGCGCCTTCTTATTTCACCATGCTCGGTTGCCCTTCTCCGATGATGGCGGAGCGCCGCTGGAAAATCATCATCTCGCAGGAAGTGCCCAAGGTGGTGGAGGTGCTGCGCGAGCAGCGGTTCGAGCGCCCTGAGCATGATACAGAGGAGGGAAGCGTGCGTCGAGTGGATATCGAGCAGGTGCTGAAGGTCTGCCCCACCGTGTTGACCGAGCGTCATGTGGAGAAGGTTTGGGTGGAGCGGCGCGAGGCGGAGGTGCTACGGGCGCGCCCTGAGTATTTTGTGGTGCATCTGCGCCTAACGCCTGAAGGACGGGCACGCCTGTGGCATTATGCCCGCACGACGGTAGCACGCCCGCGCGCGCTGGGTGAACCCCCCGCTGATGAGCGATTGCTGCTGATTGTCGAAAAGCAGCCTTGGGCAGCCCCCATCATCCGCCGCGAGGTCGCCAGCAGCTGGTGGCTGTTGAGCCGCGCTGCCGCGCTTCAAACCTCCGATGTGCAAATCCAGCCGATTTTTGACGAGGAGGTGGCAAACGAAATCGTCAAGGGCTTCGAAGCGGCTCAGCGGCTCGCCCATAAAGGAGCCACGCCATGATCATTCGTATCGGACATAGTCCCGATGCCGACGATGCCTTCATGTTCTGGGCGCTCCAAGCAGGACTGATAGAGACCCCCCTCCAGTTTGAGCATGTGCTGCGCGATATTCAGACCCTGAACGAATGGGCGCGTGAGGGGCGACTGGAGTGCACCGCGCTCTCGGTTCATAGCCTCGCCTATGTCGCCGATCGCTATGCCGTGCTAATGTCAGGCGGTAGCTTTGGCGATGGCTACGGTCCAATCTTGGTAGCGCGCGAGCCAATCCCGCTGAATGAACTCCTTCACTACCCCATCGCCGTTCCCGGCAAATTGACCAGTGCCTATCTGGCGCTGCGCCTCTTTCTGCCGAATGCTGAAGTGGTGGAGATGCCGTTTGATGCCATCATGCCAGCGGTGCAGCGGGGTGAGGTGGCGGTTGGGCTGCTCATCCACGAGGGTCAGCTGACCCATCGGCAGCACGGCTTGGTATGTCTGCTCGATCTGGGAGCATGGTGGGCGGAGCAGACGGGTGGGCTGCCCCTGCCACTGGGCGTGAACGCGGTTCGAACCGACCTGCCAGAGGCGGTGCAGCGCGAGATTGCTCGCGTGCTGCGGGAAAGCATCCGCCTTGGACTGGAGAATCGCCAACAGGCGCTGGCGTATGCCCTGCAGTTCGGGCGCGGGATCGATACCCCGACAGCTGACCGATTTGTGGGCATGTATGTGAACGCGCTAACTCTGGATATGGGCGAGCGGGGTAGGCGTGCTATAGAGGAGTTTTTGCGCCGCGGTGCCGCTCAAGGCATCATTCCCCAAGTCTCGCTGCGCTATTGCGCCTGAACGCTTACCAAGCAGGTACAATAAGCCAAATGGCAACGCGCATCAGCCCGTTGAAGCGAGCTGTCCAGTTGGTCAATCAGGCAGACACTTGTCTGGTCGTGGCGCATCTACACCCCGATGGGGATACGCTTGGCACCGCGCTGGCGCTCTATCACGGGCTACGCGCCCTTCGGAAGCACACCGTGCGCGTGCTGTGTCATGACCCGGTGCCCGAGATCTACCGTTTCCTACCTGGTAGCGAGGCGGTGGAGACTGCCCAACAGCCCATCACGGTCTTTGACCTGGCGCTGGTGTGCGATATGAGCCAGCTGAATCGGGCGGGTCGCCACGAACCGCTGGTGCGCGCCGCGCGCCGCATCCTGCAGATCGATCACCATGTGCCGCAGGAGCCGTTTGCCGATGTGCGCTTAGTAGATACCAGTGCGGCAGCCACTGCCGAGATTGCCTACCGCTTGCTGCGTGCCCTGCGCGTGCCCTTCACTCCTGAAATCGCCACATGTTTGCTCACGGGCATCGTGACCGATACCTTCTCATTCAAGTTTCCGAACACTACGCCGCGCACGCTGCGCATCGCGGCGCACCTGCAGCGCTGCGGGGCGAATATCAGCGAGATTAACGAGCAGGTGTTCGAAACGCGCTCCTTCTCGGCGGTCAAGCTGCTGGGGCTGGCGTTGGCGACGCTAAAGCGCACCCCGGACGGGCAAATCGCGTGGGTGGTCATCCCGCGCAGCGCGTTCGAGGAGGCAGGAGCCAGCGAGGAGGAGACAGAAGGCATCGTGAACTTCGTGCGCTCCATTCACGGTGTGCAGGTCGCCATGCTGTTGCGCGAGGCGCCTAACCGCAAGATCCGGGTCAGCCTGCGCAGCCGAGGAGCGGTCAATGTCGCGCTAATCGCCCAGCATTTCGGAGGTGGCGGGCACGAAAACGCCGCCGGCTGCACGCTGGAGATGAGCATGAGCGAAGCGGAGCAGGTGCTGCTGCAGGAGGTGCAAAAATGGATGGCGTGCTCAACCTCAACAAACCCACTGGCATGACCTCGCACGATGTGGTCGGGCGGATCCGCGCCACCATCCGCCAAAAGGAGGTGGGGCACACAGGCACGCTCGACCCGATGGCGGACGGCGTGCTGGTGCTCTGCCTCGGACGCGCCACCCGCTTGACACCCTACCTGCAAGCGCTGCCCAAAAAGTACCGCGGAACCATTCAGTTCGGTATTCGCACCACCACGCAGGACATCGAAGGCGAGATCTTTTCGCAGATTCCCGCGCCCCATCTGACCCTTGAACAGGTGCAGGCGGCGGCGCAGGAGTTCATCGGACGCATTCAGCAGATCCCTCCGATGTATTCGGCGGTCAAGATAGAAGGCAAGCGGCTGTACGAGTTAGCGCGCGAGGGCAAGGAGGTAGAGCGTCCGCCCCGTACCGTGACGATTTACACCCTGCAGATTGAGGAGTGGCAGCCAGGCGAGTTTCCTACTGCACGCTTCTACCTCGAATGCTCCGCGGGCACTTATGTGCGCACGCTGGCGTCCGATATCGGCGATCGGCTCGGTGTGGGGGCGCACTTGAAGCAGCTGACGCGCCTTGCCGTGGGGCATTTCCGACTGGAGGAGGCGCAGCCTCTGGAGATTTTTACAGATCCTGAAAGCGTCGCTGCCCACCTGATTGCGCCAGCGGATGCCCTGCCGCACCTGCCGCGCTGGAAGCCCACCGCACCTTACCTGGAGCGGTTGCTGAACGGCAACTTCGTTCAAGTGGAGCACCCGCTCTGGACGCCCGGTGGCTATGTGCTGGTGATGGAGGATGACCAGCGCATCGCCCTGATTGCACGCTGGCTGCCGCCGCTGCTGCGACCTGTGCGGGTTATCCACGCCTGACATTCCGTGGCTGGGGGAGACCATGAGCCGACCGTTGGGCTACTGGGCGCTGGTGCTGCACTCCCACATCCCCTATGTGCTAACGCACGGTCGATCACCCCACGGAACCGACTGGCTGGCGGAGGCGGTCGCGGAATGCTACCTGCCCCTTTGGGAGCTAAGCCAACGCCTACTGCAGCGCGGTATCCCCGCCCGCTATACGATTAGCTTCACGCCGATCCTTCAGGAGCAGTTGGCAAGTGCGGCGTTCCGCGCCGAGATGGAGCATTACCTCCAGTTCAAGCAGGACGCCGCGCGCACCGACATGCAGATGTTCTGCCAGCAGGGTATCCGCTGGCAGGCTGGATTAGCCTATCTCTGGCTTCAGTTCTATGAGCGACAGGCAGCCCTGCTCAATGCGCTGGATGGAGATCTGCTCAAAGGGTTCCGCCAGCTGCAAGATTCGGGCGCGATTGAGGTCATCACCAGCGCAGCAACACACGGCTATCTACCCCTGCTTGGGCACGATGAGTGCGTGCGAGCGCAGGTGCTGCTGGGCAGGGCGAGCTATCGTCGCCATTTTGGACGAGAACCGAACGGCTTCTGGCTGCCTGAGTGCGCCTACCGACCGGGCTATCGCTGGACACCGCCTGTTGCCCGCGAGCTGATCCCGCCTTCCGAGCGTGCGGGTGTGGAGCAGTTTTTGAGTGAGGCGGGCATTCGCTACTTTTTTGTGGACACGCACATGCTGCGCGGAGGCGAGCCACTGGGCACCTACCTGGCACGGTTCCCTGCCCTGGCACAGCTGTTCAAGCAGTTCCAGCGCGCGTATCAGGGTGAGCGGGTAGAGCGCAGCCCTTATCGCGCCTATCAACTACCGGCTTCGACGCCTTTGGCGGTGTTTGCCCGCGATCCCCAAACGACGCTGCAGGTTTGGAGCGGCGAGCATGGCTACCCAGGTGATGCCCGCTACCTGGAGTTCCACAAGCAGCACTACCCAGGGCGCCTGCGCTACTGGCGCGTAAGCGAGAACAAAGCTGACCTCGCTGCTAAGCAGCCCTATGAGCCGTATGCTGCCTTCGAAGCCGTTCAGGCGCATGCTGAGCATTTCGTGGGGCTGCTCAAGCAGGTGCTGGGCGACCATCATGCTCAAACGGGCGAGCCAGGCGTGCTGGTCTCTATGTACGACACCGAGCTGTTCGGGCACTGGTGGTTCGAGGGACCCGAATGGCTCCAGACGGTTATCCAGCGCATCGCAGCGGATCCCGACTTGGAGATGATTACCTGTTCGGACTATCTGGAGCGGTTTCCGCCTGACGAGGTGGTGCTGTTGCCCGAAGGCTCGTGGGGTGAGGGTGGCTTCCATTATATTTGGCTGAATGAGCAGACAGCGTGGGTGTGGGAGCAGCTTTATAGAGCGGAGGCACGCTTCCTGCAGCTTCTACGCCGCTATCGGAACCATCCTGCGCTCCAGCCCTACCTGCAGCAGCTGGCACGAGAGCTGCTCCTGCTCCAGTCGTCTGACTGGACTTTCCTAATAACCACGGGCACAGCGCGTGATTATGCTGAGCTGCGCTTTCGCGACCACCTGCGTCGCTTCGAGGGGATTGCAGCGCTGATTGAGCAAGTCGCCGCAGGCAAAGAACCCGACGCCGCCCTGCTGGCTCTCTATCAGGACAGCCTACAACGCGAACCGATTTTTAGCGACCTCTCGCTGGATCTATGGCATTAGGGATGAAGCATGCACAAGTCCCCCCTCAGGAAGCGAAGCCACTGGTTGTTTATCGCGTGGTGGCGGAGCTGCTGCACAACCGCCTGATGAAGGTAAGGAGCCTCTGAAGGTACACTCTTAACGATGCCAATTCGGGCGATTGGGTTTGACCTGGACGATACGCTGTGCCTGTATATGCCGATCGCGATGCGGGCGCGGCGGCAGGCGTTCGCCGAGCTGGTGCAACCCCTGCTGGAAGTGGATATCGAGACCATCGATCAAGCCTATCGGCAGGCGTTCTGGCAGATGATGGACGAAATCAAACGGGAGCCGTGGCGCTCGCGCTATCTCCAAAGCGGGGAGCCGACCCGCACCGAGACGATGCGCCGCATGCTAACCTTGCTGGGTTTTGTGCCCGATGGACTGGCGGAACAGCTTAGCGCCCGCTATCTGGAACTGCGCGAGAGCCAGCTGCAACTCTTTGAGGATACGCTGCCTGTGCTGCAGGCACTGCGCCAACATCACACCCTGTTCCTCATCACGAACGGTCCCGCCCGTGAGCAGCGGCGCGAGCTGCACCTGCTCGGTCTGGAACCCTATTTTGAGCTGGTGGCGATCGAGGGCGAGCTGGGCGTCGGCAAGCCCGATCCCGCGATTTTTCTGCATGTGCAGGAGCAGCTACACCTTGCGCCTGAGCAGATCCTTTTTGTGGGCAACTCGTGGGAGCATGATGTGAAGGGTGCGCTGCAAGTGGGCTGGCGAGCAGCATGGCTCAATCGCGAAGGTGCGCCAACGCCCGAACCTGAGGCATCAGTCCCTATGCTGCGCTCCCTGACCGAGCTGCTGCCCGAACCCAGCCATCTGATCCGACAAGATAGGTAGCCCTATGCAGACGCCGCGCTTGCTCTGTGTGCCCAACTTTTCGGAGGGGCGGGACGAGGCGACCATTCGTGCGATTGCGGACGCGGCACGCAGCACTGGCGTGGTGATACACCACCTCTCGTGGGACTATGACCATCACCGCATGGTGCTGGCGTTTTCGGGCACGCCGCGTCAGGTGGGGCGTGCGGTCTTGAACACGGCGCGCGTGGCGATCGAGCGTATCGATTTGCGCATGCATGCGGGTGTTCATCCGCGCCTTGGGGCGGTGGATGTGGTGCCGCTGGTGGTGCTTGGGGGCATCACACGCGAGCAGGCAGTCGCCTTCTCCCATCGTTTGGCACAGCGATTCGCACGGCAATTAGGCGTGCCCGTGTACCTCTACGAGCATTCGGCGCGGGAGGGGCGTCCGAAAGACCTGCCCACCATCCGCAAGCGGGTCAGCGCGAGCGTTGAGGCGTTCCCGCCCGATTTTGGCAAGGCACAACTGCACCCGACAGCCGGCGCAACGGTGCTGGGCGTGCGCGACCCGCTGATTGCCTTCAACATCAACCTGCAAGCGCCTGATGGCGCAATCGCTCGCCAGATTGCCCGCCAGATTCGGCTGGAACGCGCCACCAATCCCGATCTGCAGGGCGTGCGCGCGCTGGGTTTCTGGCTGCCCACACGCCAAACTGCTCAGGTCTCGCTGAACATCACTCAGCCCGACCAAACCGATTTGTACCGAATCTTGCAATATGTGCGCCGCCAAGCACAGGCGCTCGGCACCGACATCCGCGAAACGGAGCTGATCGGCGTGCTGCTTGCCCCCGACGCAGCCCGCGTGTTGCAAGCCGCCCTCCAAGCGGTCGCTATTGCGCCTGAACAGATTGTGTTCTGAGGTCATGGGCGATTCGGGGGAGGTAATACCGATCAGGAGTTCGAACGCCGTGTTACCCTCATCCCCTACTCCCTCTCCCAAGGGGAGAAGGCGAATGCGCTCCCCTCTCCTTTTGGGAGAGGGGCTGAAGGTGAGGGTTAATGTAACCTAAGTTGCCACCTGTCATTTTTGAGTAGGCGAGATTCCTCGCTTCGCTCGGAATGACAAGGCTTCGCTTAGAATGATAACGATCTGCTTGGAATGACAAGGCTTTTTTTCGCGGCAGGGAACTTGTCATTCCGAGCCGAAGGCGAGGAATCTCAGATAAATGGCAAGTCGGGTTAGATGTAGCCTTTGAAATCTCGATTGGTATAACCCTACCCTACGGCAGGGCTACGGCTTCTCATGCGCCGAACTTCTCCTGCACGCCCATTAGCTGGGTCAGGATTGGCATCAGATCGCAGCCGCGCAGGCGTCCCAAGCCGCCGCGCGCACAGGCACGCTCGTGGAACGCCTGTACCTCGTCACTCCGCAGATCGGGTCCCCAGATTAGCAGCGGCACAGGGTCGCCCGAATGGTCGCGCACGGAGCAGGGCGTGGAGTGGTCTGCTGTCAGCGCAAGATAAAAGTTGCGTCCCGCCATCTCCAGCACCAGGCGCAGCATCGCGTCCATCCGCTCAATCACCTCTACCTTCTGGAGTGGATTGCCATCATGCCCGCAAATGTCGGGCGCTTTCACATTGCACAGCACGAAATCGTACTGCTGTAGGGCTTGCACCAGCGTGCGTCCAATACTCATCAGGTCCGAATCGACACCGCCTGTAGCGCCGGGGGCATCCAGCGTGTCCATGCCGACGAAGCGGGCGATGCCGCGGATTAGCCCCGTTTCGACGACGGCAACGGCACGAACCCCGTGCCGTTGGGGAAACGGCTCCAAGTGGGGTGCAACGCCTGCTCCGCGCGGCAGCACAATATTGGCAGGGAGCAGCCCCTGCGCTACACGCTCGCGATTGATGGGATGCTCCTTGAGCCGTTCGTAAGAGAGGCGCACGAAGGCGTTCACAATCCGCGCCGTGCGTGCCGCTACCGCATCGTTGGGGTCAAGCGGACGGCACTCGGCAACGGGTTCTCCCTCTGCATGCGGGTCAACATCAGTGATATAGGGGCTAAGCCCTTCCCCACGCAGCACCAACGCACCCCGATGGGCGACCGATTCTTTGAAAAAGCACTGCACCCCCTCGATCTCGATGCCGTTCAACACAGCAGCGAGCTGGTCAGTGCCCTGGGTGATGCGCCCCGCACGACGATCCACCACGCGCCAATCCTCATCCACTGTGCTGAAGTTGCAGCGGAGGGCAATATCGCCGCCGCGCACCTCCATGCCGATGCCCAGCGCTTCAAAGGGACCGCGCCCCGTGTAGACCTTGTAAGGGTCATAGCCCAGCAGCGCGAGGTGTGCCGTGTCGGATCCAGCACGAATGCCCGGTGCGATCGGATCCATTAGCCCGCATTCACCTTCTTGGGCGAGGCGATCCATCGTTGGCGTGTGTGCTGCCTCCAGCGGCGTGCGGTTGCCCAGCTCCGCCGCGGGGCGATCGCCCATCCCGTCGCCAATCACCAACAGCGCCTTGAACATCGCTCGGCTCATGGCGTGGAGTATACCGTATCCTCAAAGGCGAACAGCGCAGGCAGCCCGCCTGTGTGCAGAAAGATAAGCGGCTCGCGCGTGCCCAGCTGCCCCTTGGCAACCAGATCGAGCATCCCAGCAAATGCCTTGCCCGTGTAAACCGGATCCAGCAGCACGCCTTCTAATTGTGCCAGTCGCTGCAGGGCGCGATTGCCCTCGGCGCTGGGGACACCGTAGCTTGGCGCAGCATAGACGGTCTCGATGAGGGGCGTTTCCTGTGCTGTGAACTTGTGCGGTTGCTTCAGGCGAGCGCACAGGCGTCCTGCTAAGTGCGCAATCGTGCGCGGAAACTCTTTCCACAGCGCGCCCACATCGATGCCGAGCGGGCGTAGCGGCGAGCCGAGCATGGTCAACCCCGCCCACAGCCCCGCCAGCGTGCCGCCCGTGCCCGCTGCGGTAATCACCCACGCACCCTCCAGCCCTGCCGCCAGCGCCTGCTGATGCAGCTCCAGCGCAGCACGCACATAGCCCAAACTACCCAGTACCGACCGCCCCCCTGCCGGGATAAAGTAGTGCCGTCCGATGCGCAGTCGCGCCAGCTGATGCACCAGAAAGTCGGTAGCGACGAGGGAGCGTCGCCCGCTGCCCTCCATCGGAATGAAGTGCATCTCGGCACCCAGCAGCTGGTTGATGAGCAGATTGCCTCGGAGGTGTTCGGGGCGCGGCGCGAAGTAGAACAGGTGTACCTCCAGTCCCAGCGGACGCGCGGCAGCCACCGTAAGCCGCGCATGGTTCGATTGCAACCCGCCGTAGGTCGCCACCTTTTTGTAGCCCTTCTGCAGCGCGTCTGCCAGCAGGTACTCCAACTTGCGGGCTTTGTTGCCACCCAGCGCGGGACCAATTGCATCATCGCGCTTGATATAACACGGGCGTCCCAATTCCGCGCTCAAACGAGGCAGCGGTTCCAGCGGCGTTGGCTCCTTCACCAGCGATACGCGCGGAATCGCATCCAGCCGTCGCCTCAGTTCCTGCGGATCCATCGGTGTGGGGATACGCGATGCGATGGCAGCATCCTATTTTGCTGCTTCCCCCAGAATTTCCAAGTTGCGCAGTACAGCGTCGTACACCAGTTCACTCGCAAAAAACGCCTCGCGACTCATCCCTTGAGTATAGCGCGCCACCTTCTGGGCACACTCCAACATATCTTGGATGAACAGGCATAGGTGCGCAGCTGTTCGATGGCGCCGATGCGGTGGCACACTCCAACATATCTTGGATGAACAGGCGCACACTACGCGACATCGATCGCCTCCTGCTCCACAATCGGGCGCGCCCACGGGCGCAACGCCCCCTCCATCACTAAATCCACAGGCTTGCCCAGTACCTCTTCAAGGAAGCACTTGAGCGCGAAGTAGCCATCATAGCCCGGTGGCGTGTGGAAGCGCACCAACAGATCAACATCGCTTTCAGGCTGCGCTTCATCCCGTGCGGTGGAGCCAAACAGCGCCAGCCGTTCCACGCCGAACCGCTCGCGGAGCGCGTGCCAGTGCAGGCGCAGTCGCTGCAACACTTCCTCGCGCTTCACGAAGGAGATTATACCTTCGGACACGGAAGGTTTGTTCTCTCGTTGCCCATACGAAGCAGTGCCATCAGCAAGTCGGCATCATCTACGATGCCATCCTTGCTTACGCTCAGTCGCTGATGGAAGCGACAGCTTGCTCCCTTTGCCGCGCGAGGCGTTTGGCTAAGGCGATGAGAGTTAGCACCGTTGGGCGTCCCAACGCTTCGGGGAACACGCTGGCGTCGCACACAAACAGCCCACGCACTTCTGTTTGCAGCTGCCTATCCACCGCTTCCCCGATGCGCACGGTGGCACAGGGATGCGTGCCACGCATCGGCGAGGCGAACAGGGTGCGTGAGTCCGCCCCTGCCTTGATCAGGATCTGACGCGCCCTCTCTTTGGCTGCCTCCAATCGCTGGGCATCCTCTGGAGTTAGCGGCTTGCTGACCCGTCCATCGGGAGTGATCTGCCCCGAAAGCGAATCGCGCAGCTTAATCATCACGCCCAGCAGGTTGTGCCAGCGTCGCCAGCTGCCCACATAGCGCAGTCCACTCAGCCCTGCCATAATCGGATAGAGCAACCACGGATCCACAAGGGTGCTGAACATCGCGTCCAATTCGGGGTCATGCCATGACCAGCTCATCGGGGGGTCGGTGGCGTTGCCGCGCTCTCTGGATACACCGTACACAATCACGGTGAGATCTAACCCCAGTCGCTCACCAACCCCTTTGAACCCGCTGGCTTGCAGGATGCGGGGCGTGCCCAAGCCGCCCGCTGCCAGCACCACGCGCTCCGCACGAGCAACAAACGGCTTGCCATGCCACTTGCCTGCCACACCCACCGCCTGCCCCTCCTCAATCAGCACGCGCTCTACCTGCGCTTGCGTGAGCAATTGCGCCCCATGCTGCACTGCCTCGTCCACATAGGAGGCGGCGTTCCATTTCGCACCGCAGCGACAGCCCAAAAAGCACTTCGCGCCGCAGTCGAAGCGCGTCGCACGCTCTGGACGCATGAACTTGGGCTGCGGAAAGACTTCGTAGCCAAGCGCATCGGCAGCTTCGGCTAAGCGCGTGGACGCTTCGCCCCGATACTCGGGGGGCAACGGCGCAATCTGGAGTTCCTGAATGGTCTCAGCAGTTTCCTGTGCCAGATCGATGCCGTACCGCTGTTGAAGCCATGGGGGTGGCTCGGCGGCGCAACCCGCATACATACTCGTCGCTCCGCCCACCATTTGAGGGACGACCAGCTGAATGCCTTCAGGCGTAAAGAACAGCCCTGCACGCTCGGTATAGCGCAACGCGCCCAGATAAGTGCCGTAAGATCGAGTTCCGCGCTCATCACGCCCCTTTTCCAGCAGCAGCACGCGCCGACCTGCCCGTGCCAGCTCACGGGCGACGGTTGCGCCGCCTGGTCCCGTGCCCACTATAATGACTTCCGCTTCGAGTTGCTTAATGCTCACCGTTTCATACCCGAATCACTGTCTGTCGGTGCAGTTCTATCACTTTATCGACGCCCACATTGCGGTGCCACGCACTTTCCAAATGCTCGTTATCCTCCGTGATAATCTCCACATCCCTGGGCGGTGCAGGATAAACCTTTGGCACTAGGGTTCACAAGGCGATTTTAACCCAACTTGCCACCTATCTTGAGATTCCTCGCCTTCAGCTCGGAATGACAGGTTCGTTTTCACCAAGCCGGCCTTGTCATTCCGAGCGGAGCGAGGAATCTCGTCCGCTCAAAGGCAATAGGTAGCAACTTGGGTTATTTTACCCTCCTGCAAGAACTCACCATCGCGCCACTCCGTCAAAAATCAGCAGATTCCCCCCTGAAACAGGGCAAATTCCCCCCAATCGCCTACAAAACGCAATTTTTTTAAGACTCTCGTAAGACCCCCCATGAATAATGGGGGATACACTGGCACTCTGTCAGCGGAAGGAGGTACAAACGATGCAGACGACGCAGAAGCGATGGCTTAGTAGGGCGTTGGGGGGGGGGACGGGCTTGGGGGCGGTCTGGCTCGCCTCCCGGGGGCCGCTGGAAGGCGGGGGGACGGTGCGGGAGGTGGCCAGCCCCAGCACCTTCCTCACCCGCCTCTACTACTGGAAGGCTGCCCTGGGGGGCATGGCCGCCAGGCCCCTTTTGGGCTGGGGGGGAGGGGTGTTTGAACACCGCTGGCCCCAGTTCCTGACCCCCACGGACCTGGAAGCTTTCCTGCAGACAGAGTTCGGACGCCCCAACGCCATCTTGGAAAGGGTGGCCAACGCTCCGGGGGGCGACCCGGTCTTTCTCCTTCGCTTGCAGGATGGAAGCCTTGATATCCTCCGGATTTATGGCTTCCGCGCCCACAACCAGTTTCTGGAGGTGGGCCTCAAGTGGGGGCTTCTAGGGCTTGGCCTCTACCTGGCCCTCCTCCTTTGGGGCCTCAGGGGTCTTGCTGGGCTCCATCCTGCCGCCACGGGATTGCTGGCCGTTCACGCCTTTTTCCTCTTTTGGTTTGCCCTTCCCGATGGGGAAGGGGCCCTCTGGGCCCTGTGGGG
>JBCNVA010000096.1:0-17023 GCA_039630445.1 Armatimonadota bacterium | reverse complement strand
GGGCAACCTCGCCGATTTTGACCCCGCGCGGGACTATGTGCCGTATGAGCAGTTGCCTGAGCTGGATCGCTGGATGCTGGCACGGCTGCAGGAGTACCTACGCTACTGCCTAAACGCCTACGAGCGGTTCGAGTACCACCTCTGCTATCACGAGACGCGCCGCTTTTGCAATGTGGAGCTGAGCGCGTTCTATCTGGATGTGCTGAAGGATCGGCTCTATGCGAGCGCGGCGGATGACCCCGCGCGTCGGGCAGCGCAAACCGTGTTGTACGAGATCGCCAGCGCCCTAACCCGCTTGCTCGCGCCTATCCTGGTGCATACGATGGAGGAGGTGTGGCAGCGGCTACCGATCCCCGATAAGCCAATCAGCGTGCATCTGGCAGATTTCCCAACGGTGCGCGAGGAGTGGCTGGACAAGAGTTTGCTGGAGCGCTGGGCGCGCCTGCTCGACCTGCGCGAGGAGGTCAATCGCGCAGTGGAACAGGCGAAAAACGAGAAGCGCATTCCGAATCCGCAATCGGCGCGGGTGCGCCTCTTCGCCAGTGGCGAGCTGTATGCCCTGCTGCGCCACTATCCAACCGACCCGACGCCCGATAACCTGCTGGCGCGCGTATTCGGCGTGTCGCAAGCGGAGGTGTATCCCAGCGAGAACGGCTTGCGCATCGAGGTGGATTTAGCCCCTGGCGCCAAGTGTGCCCGCTGCTGGCTCGTGCTGCCCGATGTCGGCTCGGAGCCTGACTATCCTGACCTCTGCGCCCGCTGCATCCGCGTGGTGAGTGGGCGCCCCTCGTGAAAATCAGAATCGGCGTTGCGCGTCTAAGTGAACAGAGCAAAGAGAAACGAAATGGGGTTGCGCTACTGGGTGGCGGGCGTCTTGATGGGTGCTTTGCTGACCTTTGCAGGTGAGGGTGGGCAACGCTCTGGGATGGCTCAACGCCGCTCCAATCAAAAGACACTTGTGCTGTCTGCCCAGCAAACCAAGCAACTTGTCCGAGCGGTGCTGGAAGCCGACATGCACGGCGGTTGTGCCGATGGCAAGTGTCGCCATCCCCAAATGCCGCTCATTCACTCTTGGCATCCTGAGGTTCCACCCGTGCTGGTGGTTCAGCTTACAGGGGTTCGTGCGCCCCTTCCGCTGGAGATGGAGTGGAAGGGCACCTTCACCCGCGCGGGCAGCAAGCGCACGCTCAACATCCGCGTGCTGATTGTGCCGCAACTGACCTTTACCAAAAAGGCACCCTATCTGCGCTATGCCCAGGCAAGTCGAGAATCCTACAGGGACGGCTCGGATGGACCCCGCTACCACCTCAGGCAAAGCGAGCGCAGTGATCCTGCCTTGCACATCGAAGCGGCTGGGCGCACCGTGCGTGGGTTAGCCGCGTGGCTGGCAGTTCACGGGCAAGGCGCTACGAAAGAGGCATTCAGAGGCTGCGCGCCGTTCGACCCCCAAGCGCTGCTTGTGACTTTCACGCTGTATGATGGAACCTCCTTCATCACGCCTGACCAGCGCCATCAGCTGGCGCTCATGCGCGACCGCAAGGGCAACTGGCAGGCACAATACAGAGGTTCAGATGTGTATCTCTAACGGCGTGCTGCAAACCCCAGAAATTATACCAATTGGCAGAGCAAATGCCGTGATGTCGTCGGCGAGACGCCGACGCTACGAACACGCGCTGCCGTCGGCGAGACGCCGATACTACAAACACGCCCTGCTCGGCGAGACGCCGACGCTACGAACACGCGCTGCCGTCGGCGAGACGCCGACGCTACGAACACGCGCTGCCGTCGGCGAGACGCCGATACTACAAACACGCCCTGCTCGGCGAGACGCCGACGCTACAAGCACGCCCTGCGTAGCGTCGGCGTCCCCGCCGACGATGACAGCACTTGAAGTGGCAATCGGTATTAGTTTTGCACCTCACACTGGCGCAGGTAGCGAATTGCGCCCCAGGCGATTTGCTCAGGGTCAGGGGTGTAGTCTAACGGCTCAACAGAACACCAGCCTGCGTAGCCCACCTCGCGTAAGGCACTCAGAATCGGCGCGAAGTCGGTCGGTCCGAAGCCCGGCGCACGCATGTTGCGGTCGTTCAGATGCACATGCTGAATAAAAGGCGCGTAGCGCCGAATCAGCGCGGGCACATCCTCCGTCTCGCTCAGGGCGCACTTCACATCGAGCAGCGTGCCCAAGCAGGGATGCCGAACCGCTTCCAGAACCGCAACCGCCTCGCTGAGCGTGTTCAGCACATCGGTTTCGTTAGGAGGCAACGGTTCCAGCAGGATGCGCACGCCTGACCGCTCGCATGCGCGCAGGGCAGGTTGCAGCGTGTCCAACCAGAGTTGCAGGGCTTGCTCTCGCGTGACGGGTGGGATAGTGGAGCGCTGCTTGGGCGAGCCGAATACCATCTGCGGTGCGCCTACCGATTCGGCAAACTGCACCAGCTGCACGAGGTACTCCGCCGTGCGACGGCGTACTTCTGGGTCGGGATGCGCCACATGCAGGTCGTCACGCCCCCAAAGCAGCATATGCAGTCCGACAATCTCCAGTCCGAAGGCGTTGGCAGTGCGCCGAATAGTAGCACGGGCATCGGCGTCGAGCTGCTCCACCGACGGCGCAAAGACCAGCGGCGCCAGTTCTACACCCTGATAACCCGCTTCCGCCATCAAGTGGCACGCCGCCTCAAAACTCTGATGGCGCAACACCACATTGCAGAGTGCGTATCGCATTTTTTATTCGCTCAAACGCTCCAGTAGCTGGCGAACACTCAAAATTTCGACCCCTAATCTTTGCATCGTTGTCATTAAGTCTATGTCACGCTTTAAATCATCATCGCGCGTCACTATGCATTCTGCGTTGCCCAGCACTGCTGTCTCCAGCAAAAAATTATCACGCGGGTCGCGACATCGCTGCAGGACCCCCAGCAGCTCCACAACCAGCGACTGTTCGCGTATCAAACGCAGATACTCATCTACCTGCGCCTCTGTGATGGGGTACTTGCGCTGGATACGTGGGCGCAACAGTACCGCGCGTACCTCCTGTAATATGGGTTCGCTGACAACCGATTCAATCCGCCCTTCGCGAAACGCGCGAGCAACCTGCGCTGCTGCGCCATGTGGCGTCAAGAAGGCAGATACCCATACATTCGTATCGATCACGACCCGCATTCGCGACGGTATTCCTCAAACGCTGCTGTAATGTCGGCTTCGACCTCTTCTGGAGGAATGCGTGCCGTGTATTGATGCACTTGCTGCAGCAGAGCATCCCAGCGCTGCTGCCATTCAGCTGAGGGCGGTGATACACGCATCAGCACCTGGCGCAGCAGCCGACGCGCCACATCGGCTTCGGTACAGCCTAAGCGCGCAGCTAACTCCTTCAAAGGCTCCCATTCCTGCGCATCCAGTTGAATCTGCAAAGTGGGCATGATTAGATTCTGTCCTCGCGAATCAGCTCAACACTGCTGGAGAAGCATCTCCCTCCTAACCGCGCATGCAGCTGCTGCAGGCGTTGGATGATTGCCTCGCGTTCCTCCCGCACGGCGTGGCGCAGAATCTCAGCGACTTCCGCCTCCACTGTGCGCCGATTTTGCCGTGCCCGTCGCTCTAAAACTCGCCAAGTGTGTTCATCGATCTCGGTGATCAGCTTAGGCATCTACTCACCCTGTGGAATTATACCCTTCTAAGCCCCTGCTAAGGGTTCTGCTGCACCTATTCTCCTTTGGCAGATACAGAGGCGGAGATGAAGCGTGCCCGCACTGCTTGTCCGACGCGCTCGATAGGATGTTCAGCTTCCGCGCAGGCAAGTGCGTTGAACACGGGACGCCCCACCTGATTCTCCAGCAGCCACTCCCGCGCGAACTGCCCCGTCTGAATCTCGCTCAGGATGCGTCTTAGCTCGGCACGCACCGTCTCATTAATCAGGCGCGGTCCGCGCGTCATCGCCCCATACTGCGCCGTATCCGAAATGGCAAACTGCATCCCACTGATACCACTCTCGTAAATCAGATCCACGATCAGCTTCAGCTCGTGCAGGCACTCGAAGTAGGCAATTTCGGGCTGGTAGCCCGCCTCGACGAGTGTTTCAAACGCGGCTTTGATAAGTGCAGGCACGCCACCGCACAGCACCGCCTGCTCCCCGAATAGATCGCTCTCGCACTCCTCGCGGAAGGTGGTCTCATACACTCCCGCGCGTGTGCCCCCCAGCGCACGAGCATAGGCAAGCGCAATCGCCTTTGCGTTGCCTGTGTAGTCCTGGTGGATAGCAATCAGGCAGGGTGCACCGTGCCCCGCCACAAAGAGCCGTCGCAATTGAGGTCCCACCGCTTTGGGCGAGACCAGAAACACATCGATATCGGGCGGCGGGAGGATTTGCCCGAAGTGGATGTTGAACCCGTGCGCGAAGCCGAGTGCAACGCCTGTGCGCAAATACGGCGCGACCGATTCGGCAAAGACGCGCGGCTGATGCTCGTCGCTGATGAGCATCATAATGACATCCGCCTCGCGGACTGCCTCTGGGATGCTCATCACGGGAAAACCATCTGCTTGGGCACGCTCCCACGAGCCGCCCTGTCGCACGCCGATAATCACGCGCAGTCCGCTGTCGCGCAGATTGAACGCCTGAGCATGCCCCTGCGAGCCGTAGCCAATCAGGGCAATCATCTTGCCCTGTAGCACCTCCATCGGGGCATCTGCATCGGTGTAGACCGTTGCCATGTCCGATTCCTGCCTTTTAAAGAGGGTGTCCCTGCTCCTAATTCGGTTGCGTAGGCGGTGGTTCCTGCGAGGTGGGGGGTTCAGGCGGCTTGCTGCGAGCAGGTTCAGGGGTCAGCCGTTCGATGCGCACCTGCACCTCTACCTCACGCGCACCTAATACCTCCAGCCCACGCGGAACCTCAAGCGCCACCTTGAGTGTCGTATCGCGCGTGACCTGGCGTAGCGAGATGGGTGCAGTTTCGATCACATTCACCTCTTTGAGGCGGCTGGGATTGCCTCGCACCTGCACTGCCACAGGTTCCACGGCGAACCAGGCGATGCGATAGGGGAAAGGGGGCAACTCGCCCAGACGCGGGCTAACAGGGACGGTTTTAACTGTCGGCTGGGGAATGAGGCGCAGCTTCAGGCGCACCACGCTCGGATTGAGCTGCACACTTAGCACAGGGTTGCCCGCGCTGTCCACTGCCATAGGCGTGATGTCCACCTCCATATCGCCCTGCAAGCCCGTCAGGTCAAAAGGCGCCTGCACCTCTTGCACACGGCGCACCTCGCTGATGGCGCCGCTGACGCGCACGCTGAGCGGCTCGGTGAGGGCTTCTGCCAACACTTCGCGTACTTCGGGCGTACCCGACAGGCGTACCCGAACGGGCATCTGGCGAGCCAGGCGCGGCTCGATAAACACCTTGACACGCTGACGCTCCGCTTGCACGGTCAGTGCGCCTTCCCAGGCAGGTGGGTATTGCAGGCTCAGTGGCAAAAAGTTCTCGCCCGGTTTGGCGTTGCGCAGGTCAATCGTGGCGCGGAGACGGTCGGCGCTGGTGTTTTCGACAACTTCTTTGACCCCTCGCAAGGTGATGCGCACACGGGGACTGCCCTCCAAGCGCACCTCATAGCCCGCAGGCGCATTCAGCAGCTCGATGGGCACCTCATAGGTGCGCTCAACCGTCGGATGGAGCTGCGACTGCACATAAAGCACCAGCACAATCGCGATAATCAGCGAGCCAATTTTCTCGATCAGGTTCTCGCGCAGCATGGCTTGACCTCACTCGGTGTGCCCGCGTCCTGTGGCGGAGGGCACTGGGGGCTGAACTCCCTCCGTAAAGTCCCCCCTTTGTAAGGGGGAACCGCTTGGAGCGCTTCCGGGGTTGCCCTCGCTGGTGGGGGGAGCCTGCAGTAGGGGGGCATTCTCGCTAGTCTGACCTCTTGCGCGGGGTGATCGGCGCATGCCGGTCAGCGCGCGCTCCATCCGCTTAAGCAGGCGCGGACGCGCCTCACCTACCAGCAGGTCGTTCAGCAACCGGCGCAGATGCTCCGCATCCACATCCTGCGTCCACGCGCCATCCACCGCCACCGTAATCTGCCCTGTTTCCTCCGAGACAATTATCGCGATGCAATCGGCATTTTCAGTTGCCCCGATGCCCGCTCGATGGCGCGTGTGCATCGTTTCGGGGATCGCGGGGTTCTGGCTGATCTCGCTGAAGTAGACCGCGGCTTCCACGATCTGGTCACCGCGCAGGATAACTGCACCATCGTGCAGGGGCGAGCCGGGATAGAAAATCGTGCGCAGCAGTGGCGCACTTACCTCAGCCTTCATCTCAATCCCCCGCCCCTCTGCCACCACATCCTGTCGCTCCCACACAATCAGTGCCCCAATCCGCTCGCGTGCCATTTGCTGCACCGCAGTGACCACCTCATCAATAGCGCGGCGCAGGGGTTCCGTCTCACTCACCGCAAAGCTGGAGCGCCAGAACTCCACCCGCCCGATGGTCTCCAGCACGCGCCGTAACTCCGGGAAAAAGAGAATGACCAGCGCAACGGGTCCCAGCGTCGTGGCGCGATCGAGCAGCCAGTGGATAGTTTCCAAGCGCAGCACATCGCTCAGATAGAGCGCGAGCGAGAACACCAGCAACCCGACCAGCACCTGATAGGCGCGCGTGCCTTTCGCCAGCAGGAGCAGCCGATAGATCAGGTACGCTACCAGCAGCGTGTCGATGGTCAGCAACAGCCAGCGTGACGACAGATGCTCCGCAAATCGCAGCCAGTCGCTCAACCCACCACCTCATTCTATATTATAACTCAAGCTGCTACCTCCGCTGAGATTCCTCGCCTTCGGCTCGGAATGACAGGTTCGTTTTCACCAAGCCAGCCTTGTCATTCCGCGCGAAGCCGTGTCATTCCGAGCGAAGCGAGGAATCTCGCCTGCTCAAAAACGACAGGTAGCAACTCGGGTTATTATAACGGATGGTGAAGCTGTCGAGCCGTGAAGTGGTATAATCTGCATGGGCTGCTGGCTGGGCGGCGGCTCCCTGCTGCATGCAGGGGGAGGAAAGTCCGGGCTTTGCAGGAGACTGTGCTGGGTAACGCCCAGGCGCCCGTAAAGGGCGACGGAAAGTGCCACAGAAACGCAAACCGCCTCGCAAGGGGTAAGGGTGAAACGGTGCGGTAAGAGCGCACCAGCGTGCGCGTCAGCGCTCGGCTGGGCAAACCCCACAGGAAGCAAGGTCAAATAGGGAGGGGATGACGCGCTCCGCCGACCCTCCGGGTTGACCGCTGAAGGCTTCGCGCAAGCGAGTGCCTTAGAGAAATCGCCGCCACGAACAGAACCCGGCTTACACGCCAGCAGCCCCTTTGCTTACAGCACGCGGTATAATCGGGGCGGTGATGAGCTGATGGCAGGCGCAGTCAAGCAAAAGATGAGCGTGGAGGAGTTCGAACGCCTCTATCTGGGCAAACGCGCTGAGTTGTGGCGCGGGGAGGTGCGCGAATATATGCCTGCAAGCGCAAGACATGGACAGATTGCGATGCGGCTGGGTGCCCGAATCGATCGACACGCGGAGCAACAGAAGCTGGGCGTTGCCTTTGCCGCCGAAACGGGCTTCGTGGTGCCGCGCGGCGAGGAGCACGATGTCCTCGCCCCCGATGTCGCCTTCATCCGCAAAGAACGCCTGCCCGAAGGCGAGTTCCCGCCCGGCTTCTGCCACATCATCCCCGACCTGGTGGTGGAAGTGGTCTCTCCTAACGACCCCTACTCGGAGCTGCGTCAGAAGGTGGCGGACTGGCTGGCAGGGGGCGTGCCGCTGGTGTGGGTGGTGGATCCGGAGCGTCGGGTGATTGAGGTGTGGCGTGCGGAGGGGTTGGTGCAGACGCTGCGGGAGGGGGATGTGCTGACGGGCGACCCGGTGCTGCCCGGCTTCCAGCTCAAGGTGAGTGAACTGTTTGAGTAGAGGGCTGGGCGAGGGATCGGTTTTTGCATATTCGGGAAAACACCCTGCAACGCGCTTTTTTGAGCCTAATTCTTATACCCTTATCAGGAGGAGGCATCCTTCCCAAAAGGCGATTTCCCAAACACCCTCTACTCCACCTGAGGGTGTTCGATAAATCGCCTTTGGCTATGACGGCTGAAGCCGTTCCTGAGCAAACCAAGCCGACCTCCGTCGGCTGTAGCCCGCGTAGGCGGGCTTCGTTTGCAGAGGAACGGCTTTAGCCGTGTCTCACTTGGCGCCCCAATTGGTATTAGAAAGGGGGAACCTTTTTGTGTTTTGCGCCATCGGTTCACCATCGGTGCTGGGGTATTCGATGGCAGGCTTTGCCTGAGCAGGGGTCTGGCTCATCGGCTCACCTCCGAAGGGAGTATACCTGCTGCTTGCTGGGTTGCCTGAACCGCCATCGCCAGCGAGCGATAGCCGTTCCACTCGGTCAGGCGGCGCGGGTGCGATGGATCGCGTAAATACGCCAGCTGATCTGCCAACATCGCCCGCAGCAGCCGACCATAGTTATGCATCTTGAGATCCTCCAGCCCCCAGCGCAGCTCGATCATCTGGTACAGGTCGCGCTCCTTGAACCGTGAACGCGCTTGGCGGTCTTTGCCGCCATAGATTGCCGTGACATCGAGCAGGGCATTCGGGAAAATCTCGCACAGGGTGCGTGTCTGCGCCTCGTCCACTACCGCGTGGATGCGCACGCGCGTCGGGATCCACTCATAGAGCGTCACATCGCCCAGCTCAAACACGAAGCGCATCTCCTGCCTGTCCATGCGCGCCACCTGATGGAACCCGTGATAGAAGTTCACCAGGATGCCGTCGCGATAGCGCACCGTGCACTGCACCTGCTCCTCCACGCCGCTTTCGGGGCGCAAGGTGCGCTGCGCGCTCAGCACTTCGCCCTCGCCCAGCCAGCCCTCAAACAGGTCAAAGAAATGCACCCCATGCTCAATAAAAATCCCGCCGCTCTTTTCCCTGTCCCAGAACCAGTGGTCGGGCGGCAGTCCCTCGTCGGTCGCGTAGTTCTCAAAATAGGCGTGCAACAGCTCGCCCAGCGGCTTCTCCTCGATAAGCCGTTTCACCTTGTCGAACAGGGGATTGTAGCGCTGCATCAGATTGGTGACGAGCAGCCGTTGATGGCGGTGCGCCAGTTCAATCAGTTCGCGGGCATGTTCGAGCCGGGTAGCGAGCGGCTTCTCCACAATTACATGCTTGCCCGCTTCGAGGGCGAGTTTGGCTTGCGGATAGTGCAAAAAGGGCGGCGTGGCGATATAAACTATATCGATTTCGGGCATCTGCACGAGCTGTTCTACCTCGATGGGGTCGGGGATGCCGAATCGTCGGGCGCAGGCGATGGCTTGGGGGCGGTGCGTGCCCGCCATCGCGATCAGGCGCACGCCCTCCACCTGCGTGAAGTGCTGCAGCGCGAACAGCCCGAACCCACCACAACCAATCACACCCAACCCAACCGTCTGCATAATGTATAGGAGGATACCCTCGCCAATTCCTTAATGCATCAGCAGGGCGTCAACACAACGACCTTGATTCTGACAGGGAACAAAAAGACGTCTAAAGGGGTAAAATACTTTAGCGAGGTGGGGAGAGGGAGATGCGCCACCTTATCCTGCTTATCGGGGTTTTGGGGCTGATAGTAGCGAGTGCCCCCCAGCAGCGGGTACAGCCGCGTCTGGATAGGCGATCACTGAACGAAGCATATCCAGCACTGGTTGATGCAATTCTTAACGCAGTTCGGGAGGGCGGCGGCGATGTCAGAACCCAGTACATCCATTGGGTGTTTGGCTTTAGCACGGGGCATTTCGCCGCAGATCCAACCGCTGCTGAAGCCGCACGATATCTCGCCAGCAAAATCGTGGCGGATCACGCAAAAGTAGGAGATCAGGTTAGTTCATATGCTTGGGAGATGGAGTTATGGGACCATCTGCCTAAGCAGCCCCGAACAGTCACCATCCAATCAAAAACTCCTGAATATGCACAGCAGGTTTACAATCTCTGGCCTCAAACCCCTCGCAAAGACACGGTTGGTGGGCATGACACGGAGCGTGCTATCGTTGAAATTGTGCAAGAAATAGGGGATGCCCAGGATGCAATCATCATTCTTTTTGTTCCTACAGCAGCCAGCATTGCAGCGCCTGGCACGAAGGTGTTAGGGCAAAACCATCCTGAGTATCAAAAGGTTCTGATGCGATGGAAGCGTTTTATCGATACCGGACTTTCCGGTGCTTCGAGAGGCGCATCGATGCAAGTTCGTTACCGCGTTATCAAACCTTTTGGCGAAACAGTACATCGCACACTGGATGTTGTTCTTCTCGTGCCACATCGGTTTGCTGGAAGACCTGTGGCATTCGTTGCAGATAGCCAGCCAGCAAAACTACCAGAGCAGCGACGCGGTCAGGATGGAAAACCTGACGCCCCACGCGATGAAAAGCCTAACACCTTGCTTCCGAGAACAGGAGCTGTTGTAGGAACAATCTTACGAGTTATTTTGGTTATTTCTATTGCAGCATTAGCAATAGCATTAGTAATAGCATCAATTTTTTTGATAATGAAGTGGATTTTACCAAGTCCACTATCTGTGACGATTAACAGCGAGCATTTGCATGTACTGCGCAGCGGAAATGAAAGGATTATTTTGACAGGGAGCAACGCAGAGTATACTCCTGAGGGATGGCATAAAGTGGTTCTGAACGGTGCACCTCCAAAGGAATTTGCACGAATCCGCCGACAAGGAGCAGGAATCGTTGTGAGCGCGGAGAATAGTAATATGCAGGTGGATGACATGGTGCGGAATGAGTACTTCTTGAAAGCTGGTGATTATGCACAGCTGGAGTTTTACGGTACAGAGCCTGCAGAGATCGGATTACCACCCCAAGATTGGAAAGTATCCGTGAATATTAAGGTCGACCGAGTGCGGGAGTGAGGGCAGTGGAGATACTTCAAACAATTATCGCGTTGATTTGGAGCCCGATATTCGTGGTGTACCTGGTTGGGGGCATAGTCCTCTGGTGGGGGCTTACGCGATTTTTTGCTTGGCTGATCTATATCTATAGCGATGATGGCGAGCGCGCCGCAAACATGGCAGCATGGATTGCTTTCGTTGTGGTACTACTCGGAGCTAGTTTGCTAAACTACCTGTGGTTCGGGGAACAATGGCTACAAGTGAGTATTTTGACACTTGCAGCGGCTATATTTCCCCTTGTAGCAGCCCTTTGGGTTACGCTAAACGAATAAGAAGTAGAGGGAACAGGCGATGGAAGTCATCAAAACGCTGGTGATTGGCTTGGGCAGTAGCGGGATCGAGGTCTGTGACCGCGTCATTGAGCGTATCCGCTGGGAGCTGGGTGATGTCAGGCGCGCCCCTTGGGTACGCTTTTTGGGCATCGAAACAAACACCACGGTCGAAACGGATCTGCGTGAGATGGGCGACCTTTTACTATTGACTATCCCAGCAAACGAATACAGCTTACTTATTCAAAAGCCTCAGGATTATGAAGAGAAGCTTCATATAAGCGAATGGGCAGATCTGGATGTTCTACGCGCCCTGCCGAGCAATGAGGTCACTGCAGGAGCAGGCAACATCCGTATGGTCGGACGGCTTGTCTTTTTCTATCGCTATGATGAGATCAGCCGCGAAGTGAGCCGACGGCTGAACGAGCTGCGCAATCTAACTCCCGCTCAAGCGATGGAACAGAGAGGTGAACTACTTAGTGGAGAGAATCCCACACTGACCTTCGTTGGTAGTATTCGCATTTTTGTGGTGGGAACATTGTGTGGAGGCACCTGCAGCGGAATGGTGGGCGACTTTGGTTTCTTTCTAAGGTTGCTTACCAATCCTGACGAGCGCATTATTGGGATGTTCACCTTACCTCCACCTAATCTCACGACCGCCGTGCAGCCAAAAGCAAATCGATTCAAGAAAAACGCCTACACGGCTTTGGTCGAACTGAACCATTATCACTTAGTACATCGGAAACATGAACCTCTCATTACCTTCCCCGATGGTCAGCGTGTAGATTTGAGCCAGACGCCCTATGACCATCCCTATCTGCTTTTCCCGAAAGGGGTTAGTGGGAAGGAGATTAACTCCTTGCATCAGATAATGGCTGATCGCATTTTCCTTAACATATTTGCGCCTGGGACAGACTCGTTTCGTCGCACAGTTGATGCACCGCAAGTGAGCGGGACTAAGGGAGAAGATGTCATTCGTGGCGATCGGTTTCATCGCGCCCATGTCTTCCTAAATGTGGGTATTGCCACGATGGAGTATCCTGCGGAACGGATTATCGCCGCGTGCACCAATCGTCAGCTGGCATATACGCTTAGACAGTGGAACCATCGCACACTGAGCGATCACGAAATAAATTCCCGCTTGAAGGAATTGGGGATAGAATGGGATAAACTTTGTGAATGGCTCTTTCACACCCCTTCTGGTGAATCAATCGACAGCGCCGCAAAACGATATGCTAACGAAATAGCAAATCTTGTCACCAGTGCACCAGAGCAGGCGCGTCACAAACTGAATGACTTGAGGCAAGCCTTTGAAGAGAGCGGGATTGTTCCAGCCCCGCCCAATCAGGTGCTCTATCGTGGTGCAGTCATCTCTACCTGTCTTCAGAACAAAGACCACGCTCTTAGGCAGTTTCTCATTGCTGTCCGTGCCCTCGTAGGACGCGACCTGCTTGATTATTATGTCGGGCCTGCTGCGCTACGCGACTTGATGCAAAAAGCGCAGGATAGACTCCAGAAGCTTTTGCAGCAACACAAGCCCGACATCCGCGACGCAGTAGACCGTGCTAACCGACTGCTCGAGAGAATAGAACGCTGTAAACGCAGCCGTAAGTTAGCGATAACAGGATTGAGGAGGAAGGAATTGAGCCGACTGCGCTCCGAGTTCAAGAAAGCGCTGGACGAGGAGATCGATCAACGCCTGAAAGCGGCGGCTCTGGTCGCTTTACGCGACTTGCCGTCCGGTCAAGCAACGGAACAACAAGGGCTAATCTCCATGCTCAATCGTGAAGTGGATATATTAAAGCGCAGGCTCAACAACCTTGTTAGCCGAGTTGCCCGACAGTCTGAGTTGTTTGACAGGGACGATAATCAGCTATCACGCAGTGAGCCAGAAGTGGCTGGCGTAAAACTGTTTAGACCAGACCCTGATGGCACCGTAACGGAAGAGTACCATCGATGTCTTGAGCAATCGGCATCGCAGGGCATTACTTGGCAGCAGCAGCGGGAGCTGTTGGCGCAAAGCATCTTGCGAGGATGGCATAACTTGGAGGCGCACGTTGTGCCATCAGCCAAGGTTCAGCCCCACGAGGATTGGCTCTACCAAGAGTTTAGACCCCATGCAGAAGATCCATTTCCGCGCAGTTTGCTCGAGCCAATTATCAACGAAGCGCGGCGCCCCTTCTTGCAGATACTGAAAGCAGACGTATTCGAAAAATGGTGGGATTTTTACACTGAGCCAACAGCCCGTGCCGAACATGCACGTGAAGTCGTTCGACGTGTCAATCCATCGGTACGAGTTGATCGATTCCTTGCCGAACGGGGAGGACGCTCGCCCATCGCTACCTGGAGTGCGCTCGCTTTGCCCTCTCAGGGCCAGCATAGGCGGGATTTTCTGGAAACCATTCGCAGGGTATCGGAGTTTCCAATGGACTGCGAAGAAACTGACTCCCCCTTTTCATATCGCATTATCATGCTCCAAGAATGGCATCGCTGGCCACTTAGTGGGGTCCCCGACATCACTAAACCACCAGAAGGGCTTTGTACTGCTGAATGTGGCGATTTCCCCAGCTTCCACACCCGCAAGGATGTTGCCTGGATCCCCCTAACCGATGAGGAGGTATTACGTCTTGAACAAGCCCGAGCTTGGCTTATAATAGGTGTTCTTTGCGGTTTTGTAGTACCGCGAGGGGGCGCGTTAGAGATTGAGCGAAGTACAGGGCTGCTTGGCGAAAACATATGGCGACTGCCGCTTAGCTTGGACGATGCCGCCCGCCAGATCGCTATCATAGGGCGGGATCAGAAAGGACAGCCGCTCGATAGCGTAATGGATGTGCTCAAACACCGTGTGTCCGCAAAGCGTTCAGAATACAAAGGTGATGACGACGCGTTCATCCGCTTTTTGGCTGATCAACTCCGTCATCGAGGTCGCGGTTCCGAAATACCAGGCTGGGATATTGAGGAGGGTAAGAGAGTAATCGTGAAATTCTGCAGTGCAGATGAGCAGCTGCGCCAGGCACTGATGCGAGTAAATCCATTACCTGATGAGGAAAAGAATAGGCTGTGGAAGAAAGCGGGCGATCCGAAACCGCGAGGGGGAACTTATGAAGAACCTGGCTACTACTGCAGCATATGTGGCGGGTCAATTGGCAAGAATGAGGAAGAAGCTCTGCAGAATGGCTGGTGCTGCTATGTGGACCCAAGCCACTGCTTCTACAACCTTGAGTTATAAGAAGGGGGAAGAGCGATGGAACAACTCCTTGAAGTAGTTTACAAATCATTTATTCCGCCGCCAGAAGGTTGGGTGGTTGTAGGCTTTATCTTGGTGTTAGCAGGGTGGGCAGGCTGGTCGCTATGGTGTGAGTATCAGCGACTACAAAGGGAGGATGAAGAGGTTCTCGCTGCCGCGAGAAGGGTGATAGAACAAACAAAGAGCTTGGAGGGAGACCCTGTTGAGCAGCTTAGCCAATGGGCAACCCGTTCGGAGCTGCGCGATACCCTCACGGCGCGTGCCGTGAGAACGGTGCTTGCCATGCGCGAAGCCCGTAATCCCGATATGGAAGCTACACTTACGATGCTCGATTACAGTGAAGCCTCTCGATTGAACCTCGCACGAAGTGCTCCAAACTGGCTCTTATTGCTGGGTATTGCCGGCACAGTGATTGGGTTAGCGAGCGCCGTCGTCCCGCTTGCCCCCCAGATTCAGGCAGCCATTGGTGCAGCTGACCCAGGTGTTGCCTCCCAAAGTATGGCAAAAACCCTGGACGCGATGCGCCACGCCTTCGCATGCAGTCTCTGGGGAATCTTGATGGCTGTTTTGGTCTCCATCGGGACACGGAAGGTGGTCTCTAAGCAGCAGCAAACCGTGGCAGAGGTGCAGGAGTTCGTGTTGAACGAAATAGCGCACGTGCTCCTGCCCAAAAGCGAGGCAATTCAGCTGGAGGAGATTCAGCGCACGCTTCGATCGGGACAGCATTTCTTGCAGCGGGTGAATAAGGAGATCGAGCGCGTAACCGGTCTGATGCAGCAAGCAGCGAACGAGTTCAACAATGTGCTCATTACCACTGTCCAAAGAATGGCAGAGATCGGGGATAGCCTGCGCCAGAGTGCCGAAGAGATTCAGCAGACTCTTCTGCAAGCGACTCAGTCCGTTCAAAGTAGCACTAACAGGCTAACAGAAAGCGCCGAAAGCCTTAGAACCAGCTCCGACCAGCTACGCGAGTATCATCATGACCTTCGGAATGCCTACGCTGATCTGCATAACTTATACAATAAATCAAAGCAAGACTTGGAAGATGCCATCACTCGACAAATCGAACGCATCGGGGAATACAGGCAAGCGATGGAGCGGCTCTCTAATCAAGTCGTCGAACGGCTAATGAACATCTCCACCGATCTCAGGGATAGCCAAGAATGCTTCAAACAAGCGCGTGAACAAATTCTGCAGTCTGCCATGGAAATCAGAGACACTATCCGAGCCTCTTTTGAATGGCTGCAAGGTGAACTTGGTACGGTTTTGAAGCAGCATCGTGATCAGATGGGTGGAGTTGAAATACGACTACGAGAGATGGCAGGAGTTTTATCACGATTAAATAATATCACTATCTATCAGACTGGATCAGCTGTAGTTTCTCCACAGTGGGAGGCGGGAACGTCGAGTACCCCATCATCGCCCTTACAGGCAAACCAGGAACGCAGTCAGACCAGCGCAATCCCGCCTCAATCCCATCAACAAGGTGTGCATACTGGCCAACAACCGCGGAGAGAGGAAAATCCCGGCAATGCATCGGGTGGTACTTGGACATCCAGAGAGGAAGGGCGGAATCTATGGGACAGAATCAAGGCCTGGTTGGGGAGGAGGTGAGTTGATTGGCACGAGCGCGTGTCGCAACAGGAGAAGAGGTTAACCCCTACATCGCCTTCACTGACCTGATGATTAACTTTGTGCTGGTGCTGATCTTTTTCTTGGCTGCACTGACCCTACTTGGACGCATTGGATGGGACGAAATTCGATATCGTGACATTCAGAAAGAGGTTCGCGAACGCATCGAAAGAGAGCTGGCTGGTATTATGCTCCATGACCACCCTTTGGTGATACGTAATGATCAGTCTGTCCCCCTTTCACGGCTCCGAAACGATCCGCCTGGCGCTCAGAGATGGGCGATTTACAGCGAGCAGCTTTTCCGATCAGGCACTGTTGAGCTTACGCCGGATGGTAAAGAAAAACTAAAAAAGCTTGCTAAGGTGCTTCTTGACCATCATTCGCAAATGAAGGAGCTTTACCAGGGTGATGAGTGGATCAAACACACATGGCGGCGAATCAGGATAGAGGGACACACCCGACCCACCCAGAAGGGTGAACAAGAGAAATGGACACTTTCTGCCGGGCGTGCTGCCGCCGTGGCAAATGTTTTGTCAGGTAGTGGTATCCCTCCTTGGCATATCGCGGTGGCAGCCCGAGGTGGACAAACACCTTTTGCACGTGAACTCCCCCATTCTGACCCTCGGCATGAGCGTGTCGAGATTATCTTAGAGTATGCTGCACCAAAGCCCGTGACTCGAACATCGCCATGACCTGATAGCTGCAAGGCGCTAAACCTTGCAAATTCTCAGGATGAAGAGATCAAACAACACAGGCAGGATTTGCTCCTGCTCTGTCGAAAGAGCCGGGATGGAGGTTGGTGACGATGGCAAGACCGGTTACGCTGTTCACGGGGCAGTGGGCAGACCTGCCCCTTGAGACGATGGCGCAAAAGGCGAAAGAGTTCGGCTACGATGGGCTGGAACTCGCCTGCTGGGGCGACCACTTCGAT
>JBCNVA010000095.1:0-3818 GCA_039630445.1 Armatimonadota bacterium | reverse complement strand
ACCAGCGCGAGGTAGCGTCGCTCGATCGCGCGGCGTTGCAACGCCGCCACAAGGCGCGCGTGGGCGAGATCAGTTTTGGCAACCAGCAGCAACCCGGTGGTGTCTTTGTCCAGGCGATGCACGATGCCCGGTCGGAACGGTGCGCTCCCCTGCGAAAGGCGCGGTGCGTAAGCCAGCAGCGCGTTGACCAGCGTGCCGTGTGGATGACCGGGCGCAGGGTGAACAGTTAGCCCGCGCGGCTTGTTCACCACCAGCAGGTGGTCATCCTCATAGACAATCTCGATGGGGATAGCTTCGGGGCGCAGGTCGATAGCAGGCGGGCGGTCTGGGGGCAGGGTGTATTCCACGCGGTCGCCTGAGCGCAGCTTGTAGGCAGGCTTAACGCGCTCGCCGTTGACCCGCACACCGCCCGCTTCGATCCACTCCTGCCACCGTTGACGGCTGACCTGTGGTTCCTGAATCGCCAGCCACTTGTCCAGTCGGATACCGCTTTGTTCAGCAATCTGAAGGGGCATCGTTCACGGCTGCCCTGCTCGGGGTTGCGCACGGCGCTGGCAGTTGGGGCAGAGGGGGCGCCCATACCGAGCCACACTCAGGTCATACTGCGCACGGCGCAGGGGACGCCCACAATCGGCACAGACCATCGCTTCAGGAGCCAACTCACCACGAGGGGGCTGCGGGGAATCGACAAAGGCGATTCGACCTTCCTCCAGCTCGCCCTCGCTGAGTTCGGGAGCGAACTGCGTGCCGTAGCCGCACATCGCCAACGCGCGCCCAACCGCGCCCGTTTCCGCCTTCTCCACAAAGTCGGCGAAATCGCTCCCTGTTTCCATCTTGGTCGCAATCGCGATAATGCGCCCGCCTGTGTCCTTCACCACGGCGCGAAAAACGGCGACTTGCCGCTCAACATCCAGGTGGATGGGTTCCGTCTCGATGCTCCAGTCGGGATGCTCGTCTCGGAACCACGCCAGTCGCGCCGCAACAGGCAGGTACTCCTGCCCACCGCGCACTCGGATCAGATACCGCCTCACATTGAATGCCATCGTTCGCCTCCTGTGGTATACAGATGTATACTATTTTACCCGCTCTGAGCAAGGCAAGTCAAGCCCTTCGGCAGGGGGTTCAGAAGAGGACTTGACATCCGAAGATGCATTCACCACTCCCGTTCGACCACATAGTGAGCGAGCCAACGGAGTGGATCGGCTTCAGTACCGAAGGGCTGCAGGGCGTCGAGGGCGTTCCGCAGTTCTTGCTGGGCGCGGGCGCGGGAGGCATCCAGCCCATACAGGCGCGGATAGGTCGCCTTCTGACGCGCCCGATCAGTGCCCGTTGCCTTGCCCAGGCGGGCAGGGTCGCCCGTCTCGTTGAGGATATCATCTACAATCTGGAACGCCAGCCCCAGCGCACGGCTATAGGCATCCAGTGCCTGCTCCACCTCCGCGCTCGCACCACACAGAATCGCACCTGACAGCACCGAAGCACGAATGAGCGCGCCCGTCTTATGCGAATGGATGTAGGCGAGCGCTTCGGGCGTGACAGGCTCCCGCTCTGAGAGCATATCCTCCACCTGTCCGCCGACCATGCCATCCACACCCACCGCCTCCGCGATCAGTGCCAGCACGCGCACCACACGCTCTGGGGGACTGTATTCGGCTTGTTGGGCAATCAGGCGGAAGGCGTGGGCAAAGAGCGCGTCACCTGCCAGAATTGCGATCGCTTCACCGAACTGCACATGGCAGGTCGGCTTGCCCCGTCGGAGCGTGTCGTTGTCCAGCGCGGGTAGGTCGTCATGCACGAGGCTAAAGGCGTGGATCAGTTCCAACGCACAGGCGGTGGGTAGTACCTGCTGGACGGTTCCCCCGACCATTTCCGCCGCCGCGATGCAGAGGATAGGGCGCAATCGCTTGCCGCCATCCAGCACAGCATAGCGCATCGCCTCGGGCAAGATGCGAGGGCACGCGCCCGATATAGGCAGCCACTGTGCCAGCGCCTGTTCAATCACTTGCAGGCGCGGCTGCAAGTAAGCGTTCAGTTCGGCGTTGACCTGCATCGTTGTGCGCAGTCAGACATGTTTGCTCTGTCGGACATGCCTGACGGCATGCAGGATACCTGCTTTTGCCTGTCGATTTAGCGCAGCTCCTCCAGCTTGACGGGGCGGTAGCCGCCACGCGCGCGGAACACCAGATAGATCGCGCCGAACAGGAAGAAGAGAACCGCAGGCAGGATGGCGACATAGCGGAAGGTCATCGCCGCGCCCTGTCGCAACGCTTCCTTGAGCGCCGCTACCTGTGCGGGGTCGGTCAGCTTGGCAGCGGCTTCAGGGCTGTATTTGCCATCCACAACCACCTGCTGCGCCACTTCGGGCGGCAGATGCTGAATCGTGTAGTGGTCGTAAATCGCGCCCATGATGGGTCCAGCAAAGCCCGCTGCAATCATCCCTGTCGCGCCCGTCACGGCGAGCAGGAACTCGCCCCCACGCGGGAACCGCTCCGAGGTGATGCCCAGCATGGTGGGCCAGAAGAATGTTTTGCCGATACCAAACAGCGTCGCTGCCACCAGCGCCACACCGGGCGAGAAGGCGTAGCTGAGCCAGAGCAGCCCCACGAAGGCAAACACAGCAGAGACCGCCATCAAGCCGGGCGGCGTGAAGGCACGCACCAGCACCCCAGCAAAGAACTGACGCAGGATGAACATCAGCCCTGCCGTGTAGACCAGAAACAGCACGCCGCGAATGCCCACTGTGTCGGTCAGCACTGAACCGACCCACTGGTCAGGTCCCAGCTCGGTGATGGCGGTCATACACATGCAGAGCATCAGCAGCAGGTAGAACGGGCGCAGGATCTCCTTGAACATATCGCGCAGTGGCACGCCCGCCTCCACACGCTCGGTTGGGGGGAACTTCTGCCCGATAATCATCACCCCATAGATAACTGCCGCCACGATAATCGTTGCCATCTTCACTTTCCAGCCGTAGCCCAGCTCGCCCAGCGCATACGCCAGCAGACCGCCAATCACCAGCCCGCCTGGCCACCAGGCGTGCAACACATTCAGCTTGTGCGTCTTTTCGTGGGGATACATCGTGGCGACCAGCGGATTGATGACCGCCTCTACTGTGCCATTCGCCAACCCGATTAGCAGGGTGGATGCCAGCAACATCGGGAAGCCGAACTGGGGCGAGAGGATGGTCAGAATCGTGCCCACAATGTGCCCGATGCATGCCAGGCGTAACAGAAATCCCATGCCCAGCACACCGCACAGCGGACCTACCAGCAGAATGGCGATCGGGAAGCCCCAGATGCCCATCAGGTTCACCAAGCCCTGTTGCTCATGGCTGATGTTGAACTCGACACCGAACTCCTTTAGAATGTCCGTGCGAATGGAGAACGCCATCGCGGTGGTGACCAGCGCGATGCAGCTGGCAACAAAAAGCAACTGGCGATTATAGTTATGCTGTCCCGAATCGGTCCCTGTCATCGTCGCACCTCCTCCATGAGCTTCTCTTGTTCTAAAAGCAACACTTTTTTCCTGTCAGGTGGGGATGTTTGCATTTGAGAGCAGCTGCTTGAGCTTTTCAAGCACCTTCCATGCCCGCTTGGTGATCTTTTCTGATCTCGGTTTCTGACCTTCGTCACGTCCGAAGCCGCAGTGCGCTAGATCATTACGCAGTTCTATTACTGTGCTCCAGCACTGTGTCAGCGGATCGTCGCGTTTTTCCCTATGTTCCTCGTTCAGGGCATGCTCGGCATCGTCACGATGGTTCCGATTACCAGGATCTTTACCCATCTGCTGTGCCTTGTAGCTCACGAGCCATTCGCGCG
>JBCNVA010000094.1:0-21048 GCA_039630445.1 Armatimonadota bacterium | reverse complement strand
GAGCAGCACATGCGCACGGGCTATCCTATTGTTTACACCAGCGCGGATAGCGTGTTCCAGATTGCCGCGCATGAGGCGGTCATCCCCGTGGAGGAGCTTTATCGCATGTGCGAGGTGGCACGCGAGCTGCTCAAGCCCCCTCACCATGTGCAGCGGGTGATCGCCCGCCCGTTCGTGGGCGAGGACGCCCGCACTTTCCGTCGCACGGAGCGGCGGCGCGACTTCCCACTGCCACCGCCCCCCAACCTTATCGACAGATTAGCGGAGCGCGGAATTGGCGTGTACGGCATCGGTGTCGTGCCTGAGATTTTCACCTATCGCGGCTTCAAACATGCAGAGCGCACGCAGAATAACGCGGCGCATTTTCAGGCGGTCTTGCGCGCCCTGCAGAGCGACTGCCCCTTCATCTTTGCCAATTTTGAGGATTTCGACATGCTCTACGGGCATCGGAACGATCCAGAAGGCTTTGCTCGTGCGCTCACTGAGTTCGATAGGATGCTTGCGGCAATTGTGGAACAGCTCACACCTACCGACCTGCTCATTCTAACTGCTGATCATGGCAACGATCCGACCACACCCAGCACGGATCACTCGCGCGAGTACCTGCCGCTGCTGATCTATTCGCCAGCGCAGGGTGTGGGTCAGTCGCTTGGTGTGCGTCGCTCGCTGGCAGATATTGGCGCGACTATTGGCGCACTGTGGGGGGTGCCCGTTGAGGCGGGCGTGCCTATTCCTCTGTAATACCAGTCGGGTTTTCAAACAGCACAGTATTCTGGACGGCTCAAGCTGCTCCTGTGCAGACGAAGCCGACCTCCGTCGGCTGTTGCCCGCGTAGGCGGGCTTCATTTGCTGGCAAGTGGGCAACCCCTGAAGCGCAGCAGTTAGCCCAGGAGCAGGGCGTCGAGTGGCTCACCAATAGCACGCCTTCGCCGGGGCTAATCGCTCTCCGCCAGCTGCCAGACCCGCACTACCGCGCCTGAACCGCCACCAGCGGACTGATGGCGCGTGTCGCCCGATCGTTGCTGAACGCCAGCACCACCAGATAGTAAGTGCGCCCTGGTGTGAAAGCAGGACCCGTGTAGACAAGGCTCGTGTTCGGCGCGAACACCTTTGCCGCTCCAGGGTTGCTCAGGTCGGACGGATAGAACGGCTGCACCTGATAGTCAGGGAAGCGATCGTAAATCAGCACCAGATAGTAGTCTGCGCGTTCCACAGGCGTCCACGAGATGGTGAGCGCACTCGAATCCACCAGTGTATCAGGGCGTGGCGCTGTTATTTGAATCGGCACGAACGGACGCGCCGCGACCCGATTGCTACGACCCGATTTCGCGTTCGGATGATCGGGATTGTCCAAATAGTCGGTGTTCACGGCGACCATCTCATAGTAGTAAGTCACATTCGGCTGCAGCATCGGGTCTAAATCGGCAAAGAAGTCAGCTAATGGGTCGCGCAGGAAGGCAATCGCGTTCGTTTCGAGTTCCTGCAGTGTTATGCCGCGGTAGATGCCGTAGCCCAGCAAGCTCGGCTGCTGTTCGAAGTCCCAGCTCAGGTCTACCTCGATCCAGTAATCGCCTGCTGCACGGCTGGGTGGGCGCAGGGGGCGGTCGCGCAGCTTCTCGTCAAACAGGGCGCGGATGGCGTTATAGGCATGCAGTCGCCGATGATCGCGTGTCGCTATCAGGTCACGGGGCATCGTCCACGCGGTTGCCGTCAGATTTTGTGGCGCGTTCACCGGACGATTGCTGGAGTAGTTCAGTGCAAAACTGACAGTGCTGATTTCACCCGCACGAATAGCCACTGTTTGCCGTACATTCTCGTAGCCTGGTGCTGAGGCGACGATAGGATATTCATACCCAGAGGGCAGCCCGTCGATGCGATAGTAGCCGCGCTGATCGGTAACGGCGAGCGCACTGCTGAGCGCACCACCCACAAACACACGGGCACGCTCGATACCGCGCCCCCGCGGATCTAACACAAGCCCCTCCACCGACCCCTGCTGATCCACAGGAGCGATCATGATGTTGATATTTTTGCTCTGCTCGTTGTGGAACACCTGGGCGACCTGCTGACCCGTATATTCGCGATTACCGATGCGGGCGCGAGCACGGATGGTGGTGAACCCTTCGCGCACATTGGTCAGGTAGAAGGTGCCATTATGCAAGGTACGGGTGGAGCCAGTGGTGCTGCCCGTTGCGGTCACCTCCGCATTTGCCACTGGGTTGCCCTCCACATCGGTGACCGTGCCAGAGATGATGCCCACCTTCGGCTTCGTACAGCCTGCAAGCCAGAGGCTTAGAGCCAGGCCACAGCCGATGAGCAAGATGCCCTTACTACGCCATCGCTTCATCGCCATATAGTTCGACGGCTTAAGCCGCCCTCTGTTTTCGCAACGGTGCATCGCTGGACTTACTCCTCCTCTTCATCCAGTAAGCGGTTTGATAGGAGATGCACATTTCCTGCCCCTTGTCAAGGAGTAAGCAGATGGGGATGTCGTTCTCGGCATAAAATCGGCTTCAAAAGCCCTTGCTACCTGCCGATAATTCGGCTGTGGGCAGGAGGCGAGTAGCCCGTGGTGAGTCGTTACTTTACTATTCGCTATTCGCCATTCACTATTTGCCAACGATGAGTGAGATCCTATCGCAAGCGGAGATAGAGGCGTTGCTGGCATCGCTGGCATCGGATGCGCCTGCTGGAGCGCTGGCTTCGGAGGAGGCGTTGTCCAGTCCTGTGGCGGCGCGTCAGAAACGCTCCTCGGTCGCCTATGAAGTGTACGATTTCCGCCGCCCTGATAAGTTCTCGCGTGATCAGTTGCGCACGCTACAGATGATTTTTGAGACTTTTGCTCGCCTGTGCGGCACGAACCTCGCCACCTATCTGCGCGTGCCCGTGCATATCGAACTCATCTCGCTGGAGCAGATTCCTTACGAGGACTACCTGCGCTCGTTGCGTCAGTCAGCGTTTATTATTTTCAGCGCGCCGCCCCTTTCGGGCGAGGCGGTGCTGGAGATGGAGTTTTCGCTGGTGTTCACCTTGCTGGATCGCCTGCTGGGCGGTCCGGGGCGACCGGTGGAGCGGGCAACCTTCACCGATATAGAGCGTCCGCTTGTGCTGGCGTTGGGGGAGCGGATGCTGCTTGCCTTCAAGAGCGCGTGGGAAAGCATTCTGCAGGTCGATCCACATATCGAGGGGATGGAGACCAGTGCGCAGTTTGTGCAGATTGCTCCGCCGAGCGACATCGTAATCGCGGCGCTCATGGAAGCGCGCATAAGCGATCGGCGCGACGCGATGAGCCTGTGCGTACCCCATATGGTCATTAAGCCCATCACGCCGCGCCTCAGCTCACAGAACTGGGTCGCCTCCGCCGGTAAGCGCACCACACCTTTGATTCGTCAAGCATTGATCCAACATCTGTACCACTCGTCACTGACCTGCGTTGCCTGCCTGGGTCGCACGACTATGCGCCTGCGCGATCTGCTTGCGCTAAAAGAAGGTGACCTGATTGTGCTGGATACTCCTGCCAGTGGCGCTATTGACCTGCTGGTGGAGGGACGGCGCAAGTTTCGGGGCAAGCCCGCTGTTCGCCACCGCAAAATCGTGCTGAGCATTACCCAGGTCATCCGGGAGGCATGAACCCCCATGAACGAAGTCGCACCCGAAGTGTTGACCAACTTCATCGTCAAGCAGGGACAAATCTGGCAGAGTGTGGCGCTGCACCTGTCAGAGCAGAGCGGTGTGGCGGTGGAGATCCCGATCCCCACCGCTGAAGCCACACCGATTGGCGAGTTCAGCAGCCTGAGTATTGACCCAGTGCTGCATGCCCAGTGCGGTTTTGCTGAGATAGCGGGGGAGCTGTGCCTGTTCATCGTGGGGGAGCAGCCTGCTGAGCGGGAAGCTGCGGAACGCGCGCTGTGCGAGGCGGTGCTGGGGAGCATTCCTGACACGATAGACGACACCACGCTCGATGCCTTGCGTGGATTCTTCACCCATCTGATGCATGGACTGGCAATCGCCTTTGGCAACCTGCGCAACACTACCTTCACTCCTTCAGAGGTTGAACTCAAGCGTGCGCCGGTGGTCTTTCCCCCTAACTTCCTAAGCGTGGACGAAGTGGTCGCCGTCCGGTTGACAATTAATGTGCCTGAACGCGAGCCGATTCTGCTCACATGGCTGCTGACGGGCGCACTCACCGCTCAGCTGCTGGGCATGCAGGTGCAGGCAACCGATCCGCTGGCAGCACTCGCCATGAATGAGGAGTCAACGACACCTTCATCCGCGCCTGCTGCACAGCCTCCTCCGATGCCTTTCAATCCTTTCGGAGAGTCGGAAGAGTCAACCCCCCGCAATCTGGACCTGCTGATGGACATTCCGCTGGAGGTATCGGTGGAGCTGGGGCGCGTCACGCTGCTGGTCAGCGAGCTGCTGGAGATTGGCACGGGTTCCATCGTGGAACTCAAAAAGGTAGCAGGTGAGCCGGTGGAGGTGCTGGTGAATGGACGGCTGATTGCCCGCGGCGAGGTGGTTGTAGTGGAGGATAACTTCGCCGTGCGCATCACCGAGATTATCTCCCCGATGGAGCGGGTGCAACGACTGGGGGCATAAGATGTGTATCGGTCGCTGGATGGTGACAGGACTGTTGATGCTGACCGCTGCGACAGCGCAGCTCGAGCCACAGGCGCGGCTACCTTCTGCTGGTGGAGATGTCCATCCTCCAGGGGTTGGACGCGATGACACCGCATCACTTGCCCCAGGCGCGCTGGGCACACGCGGCAACACGCCTCTGCACACTACCCCATCCACTGGCAGTGGCTATGCGTGGCTCCAGATGGTGCTTGCGCTGATGCTGGTGGCTGTCGGGCTGCGCTACGGGCTGCCGCGCCTCATTCGCTGGGCGAGTAAGACGGGCGTTGGCTCGCAGCTGGACGGCGAGATTCGCCTGCTGGAGAGCCGCGCGGTGCCAGGCGGAAGCCTGTTGATGGTCAAGGCACGTGACCGCCTGTTGCTCATCGGCACCACACCTCAGGGCATGCAATTGCTTGCCGATTTGACCATGCCATCCAAGTGGCACGCCCATCCCGAGCAGGATGCCCAAGCCACCGAACAACCAGAGCGTTCCCTCTCGCCAGAGGGTTTCGATCAGGTTCTCCGCCGCGTGGCTTCCGCAGGACAACGGGGCATGCATCCACGTGGCGCGGTCTCCGTCGACCTGCAGCAGGAGGTAGCAAGTGAGTTGCAGGCGTGCATGGCACAGGCGCACGCCCGCCTGTCGCGCCTGACAGAAGGAGGCGGTCAACGGTGAGATTCCGATGGCAGATACGACTCCCGCTGCTCACCACGCTAGCGATAGTCCCTGTGCTGCTCATCGCACAGGAAAGCATTCCCGTGCCGCGCATCACCATCGGAGTGGACACAGCTCGCAATCCACAGGAGGTCTCCACCTCGCTGCAGATTCTGGCGCTGCTAACCCTGCTCTCTGTCGCGCCCTCCATCCTGCTGATGATGACCGCCTTCACCCGCATCGTGATTGTGCTATCGTTCCTCAAGAGCGCGCTGGGCACGCCGACTATCCCGCCTACACCCGTGCTGGTAGGACTGAGCCTTTTCCTCACTTTCTATGTGATGGCGCCCACCCTGGAGCAGATCCATCGGGACGCGCTCCAGCCCTATATGAAGAATCAAATCACCTTTGAGCAGGCACTCGCCCGCGCCGAAAAGCCCGTTCGCCACTTCATGCTGCGCCAGACCTACACGGATGACCTCAACCTGTTCCTGCGCATGCGCAAGCAGCCCACACCACGCACCCCTGATGAAGTACCGCTCACCGTGTTGATCCCCGCCTTTATCGTAAGCGAACTCAAGACCGCCTTCCTGATAGGCTTTTACATCTACATCCCGTTCCTCGTGATCGATCTGGTGGTGGCGAGCATCCTGCTATCGATGGGCATGATGATGCTACCGCCTGTGGTGGTCTCCATGCCCGCCAAGTTGCTGGTGTTCACCCTTGCGAATGGCTGGAGCGTTTTGGCGCAGGCGCTGGTGCAGGGTTTTCGCTAACTGCTGCAGGAAATCACGCCCCGCACGCGAATCGCCTCGTGGGCCCTGTAGGGTACAATAGGGGTGCGGATGTTTAGCCCGTAAATGGACGGAGGCGAACACAACATGAAGCGTGTGGCGATTGGGTTGCTGGTGCTGATGGGTTATGCGTGGGCGCAAGCCCCCTTTACGATTGTGCGTCCGGTGGAAGGGGCGCGGGTGCGTGAGAAGGTGCAGGTGCGCGTGCCGTTGAGCAGTGTGCCGCCCGAAGGGTTCATCGGGGTCAGCATCGACGGCAAATTCATCGAGGCGGTTGCCCCTGCTGCGCTTCGCACCGACAAGGAGAAGGGGCATCTCATCTACGAATGGGACACCAAAGCACGCAACATCCCCGATGGGAGACACACCATCGAGTTGACCCTGTATGGAGGGACTAAAGAGCGCCGTGTGCTGGCACGCAGCTCCGTGAATGTAGTAGTGGAAAACAAGATCAAAGTCCCTGCTGGTGGCATTCGGCTCCAGTATAAGTGGATACCAGGGCGCAACTACCGCTATCAGGTACGGGTCACGGCAAAGGATCAGACCGAGCTGAAGGATACAGGGCTTAGCCCGGAGGAGACCTTGCTGCTGGAAGGCAAGTACGGAGTCGATCTCTACACGCACGATTTCACGCCGCCGCTGGCGCTCATTGCGTGGATGCCTGTACCCCCCGCGCTCGTTTTCGAGGGCGGACAATATAGCGTGATCATGGGCGAGAACATGGCACCCGTCTATCAGGAGATCGAAACGACGGGGCGGGTTCGCTATCAGGAGTCGCGGCTGGGCGAATCGCAGCAATATGAGTTCTACTATGTGACAGCAGGTGACCTGCCTGAATTGCCGCCCACGAAGGTCAAAGAGGGCTTCCGCTGGACGATGACCTTCGTGCAGTATGACCCGCTGGAGACGGGGGAAGGAGGCAACCCGAAAGTGGCGACGCGCTTCCCCATCCCCGCACGCATCGAGAGCTTCGAGTGGGAGCGGGGCTACAAATGTGCTAAGATCGTCTGCGAGTTCAGTGGCAACCTCCCTGGACGGTTCGACTTGGGTGAGTTTCGCCTCGAAAAGCCAAAGGTCAAGGTGAAGCGGGTCATCTATTTCGCGTATGACATCGGGCAGGTGGTACGCATGACCACCTCCATCGAGTTCGAAGCCACCGTGCGCGAGCAGATTGGCGGTTCGGGCGGAATGGGCGGCTTTGGTGGACCGTTTGGTCCACCAGGCGGTGGACGCGGTGGCATGGGTGCTGGTGATGAAGAAGGCGGCATGCCTGGCTATGGTGGTCGCGGCGGACGCGGCGGGCGAGGCGGTGGCATGGCGCTCGGCGGTCAAGCCCCTGGCACCCCCGGGATGGGCATGGGACAACCGGGCACAGGGCGTGGTGCCGCCACCATACCTGGACAGGCAGTTGTCAGTCGGCTTATCTTTGTGGAGGAATGGGTGCTGAGCAGAATCTTCTGACGGCATCCGCCCCCGTGTAGTCCCTGAAGGAGTGAGAGCTTGGCAAGCCCAGCAGGACTGGAACCGCCACCGATGCGAGAAGAGGGCAGCGAACCCCGCGCGACCTTTATCGAGCATCTGGAGGAGCTGCGCAAACGAATCTTCCGCGCCCTGCTCTATGTGATGCTCGGCTGGATCGTGGGATTCATTATCGAACCGTATGTGTATCGCTTTCTGGCAACCCCCTTGCTGAACACGATGCCCGCAAGCACGCGCTTCATATTCACGCATGCGACCGAGCCATTCTTTCTGAAGTTCAAGCTCTCGCTTATTCTGGGCTTATTGCTGGTGATGCCGATTATCATGCTGGAGTTGTGGGGCTTTATCGCGCCCGGCTTGACCCGTCAGGAGCGACGCGCCGTGCGACTTGTAGCCCCCTTCAGCACATTACTTTTCTTTCTCGGGGCGGCATGTGGCTACTTCATCCTGCCTAAGGCGTTTGATTTCTTCCTAAGCTACCTGAGGGACTTTCCTGAGGCGGTGTTGTACCAGAACCCGGCGCAATATGTGACCTTTGTGGTGAAGATGATGCTGGCGTTCGGGCTGGGCTTCCAGATGCCCGTGGTGCTGGTCTTTCTGGCTCAGGTGGGGCTGGCAACTCCTGAATCGATGTGGCGCTACTGGCGGCACGCGATTGTGATTATCGGGCTGCTGGCAGCGTTGCTGACGCCCTCAGGGGATGTCTTCTCGATGCTGGCGATTGCACTGCCGATGGTGTTTCTCTATTTCCTAAGCATCATGCTGGTGGGGCGGATTGCGAAGCGCCGCCGTCAGCGTGAACAGGAGGTCCGCCGCGAATGGCAGACGGCAAACAGCGAATAGGGAGGAGCATGGCATGGGCACTGCCTATACGCCGGGATTGACCGTAAGCGGCAACACAACGATCCGCAAGACGCGCCGCTTACCTATCAAGGGTGAGGTACTGGTGCGTGAGGGCGATAGGGTTGAAGCCGATACAGTGGTCGCCCGCGCCTATCTGCCAGGTATTCTGCAGACGGTGCGCGTGGCGCAGCTGCTGGGCATCGAGCCGAAGCAGATTCGCGAGGTCCTCAAGGTCAAAGAGGGCGACCCTGTCGAAAAGGATCAGGTCATCGCGGAGACCAAAGGCATTTTTGGGCTGTTTCGGGGGATTTGCAAATCGCCTGTTCGGGGCACGGTGGAGCTGATCTCGCCCGTGACGGGGCATGTGGGCGTGCGTGAGCCGCCGACCGTGATCGAAGTGAACGCCTATGTGCGCGGGCGTGTGGTGCAGGTGATGCCCGAAGAGGGCGCAGTCATCGAAACGCAGGGCGCCTTCATCCAAGGCATCTTTGGCGTGGGCGGTGAACGGCAGGGCATCCTGCGTATGCTGGTTCAATCACCCGAAGAGGTGCTAACCGAAGCGCATCTGACGGACGACCTTGCGGGCGCTATCGTGGTGGGTGGGGCAGGCATCGAAAGCGGCGCTCTGCGCAAAGCTGCTCGACTGGGCATCGTAGGCCTCGTGGCAGGTGGCATCCGCGATGCCGATCTGATCGAGTTTCTGGGCTTCGACATCGGCGTTGCCATCACGGGGCAGGAAGACATCCCGCTTTCCATCATCGTCACCGAGGGCTTCGGCGTGATGCGTATGGCGCAGCGTACTTTCAACCTGCTCAAAAGCCTGGAGGGGCGGTGGGCGTCCATCAACGGCGCCACACAGATCCGTGCGGGCGTTATTCGCCCAGAGATTGTGGTGCCGCTGGAGTCGGCAGCCCATCCCCCTGAAGCGATGCCCACAGCCGAAAGCCAGCAGCTAAATATCGGCGTGCTAATTCGCATTATTCGCGAACCCTACTTCGGCAAGCTGGGGCGCGTGCGTGCCCTGCCACCTGAACTGGTGGAGATCGAATCGGGAGCACGGGTGCGCGTGCTGGAGGCGGAACTGGAAGATGGTACGATCGTGGTTGTGCCTCGTGCCAATGTCGAAATCATCGCGGAGGGATAGACGATGGTGACGGGTAAAGGACGAACGGCAAACAGCCTGGTGGCAAGTCGCGATGTAATGCCCTCTCAGAAAGGTGCTGGCGTTGAGGCTAGCGAATCACGCCCCTACCGTGTGCTGATTGTGGAAGATGACACCGTGCTGCTGGAGACCCTGCACTATAACCTGCAGCGGGAGGGCTTCGAGGTCCAGACCGCCAGCGACGCGGAAACCGCGCTTCGGCTGTTCCATCAAAACCCACCCGATGCGATTCTGCTGGATGTGATGCTGCCTGCCCGCAGCGGGTTCGAACTCTGCCGCCTCATCCGCCAGCACAGCCAGGTTCCGATCCTCTTTCTGACCGCTCGGACTGCTGAGGAGGATCGCGTGCGCGGGCTGGAGATGGGTGGCGACGACTACATCGTGAAACCGTTCGGCATGCGCGAACTGATTGCCCGCATTCGCGCGATTTTGCGTCGGGCGGTTCCTGAACCACCTTCCAAACGCCTGCGGTTCGGCGAGCTGGAGATCGATCTGGAGGCGCGGCGGGTATTGCGTAATGGCGTGGAGGTCTCCCTCTCCCCACGCGAGTTCGACCTGCTGGCGCTGCTGGCGACCCACCCAGGCAAGGTGTTCTCCCGCGACGAGCTGCTCAATCGCGTGTGGGGGCTGGATATCTTTGTCAGTCCGCGCACCGTCGATGTGCATATCCGCTGGCTGCGCACTAAGATCGAACCCGACCCGGAACACCCGCGCTACCTGCACACCGTGCGCGGCATCGGCTACCGATTCGATGGGTGAGAGGGGTATACTCCTGTAGGAGGTGCTAACTATGGCAGCAAAGACCGCAGACGAGATTTACGCCACCTGCGTCAAGGACCTGCCAATCGAGGAGCGTATCCGCCTCATCGAACGCATTAGCCGTGAACTTGCTATAGAACTAAAAGCGGGTTCGAAACCGAGCGAGCGCGACTGGCGTGAACTGGCAGGACGCCTGCCGTATCCTGCCATAGGGGAAGACGCGCAGGAATGGGTCTCGCGCACGCGACGCGAAGCCGATGAACGCAGAGAAAAGCAATGGGAACACCTTCTGGAGCCTTAGCTCTCAGCCAAGCCTTGGCAGGAGTAAAGAGCATCTTTTTGGATACGGCGATTGTTATCTACTACATCGAGCAACATCCGACCTATGCACCTGCCCTGAAATGGCTCTTTGAACAGATCGACACTGGGCAAATGAGGGCGGTCTGCTCACCCGTAACGTTGGCAGAATGCCTGGTTGTACCGCTTCGGCGAAATGATTTGGACGCCTATCGCGATTTTCTCGATGTGATCCTCCATGCGAGGAATACGCTCTTGGTGCCTATAGACGCTGGTACATCGCAGCAAGCAGCAGAAATTCGAGCGCGTTATAACCTCGCGCTTACGGACGCCTTTCAAGTGGCTGTGGCGGTTGCAGCGGATTGCGATGCCTTTTTGACAAACGACAAGGGGCTAAAGCGGATTCGCGAAGTGTCGGTGCTGGTGCTGGACGATTGGTGCGAGAGCGAGGCGACTGATCGCTGATGGCGTTTCGGTGGCTTGGATGGATACTGGGTGGGAGCGTGGCGCTGCTCGCAGTTATTCTGCTTTTCGAGATACCCCGCCCCCTGCGTGAGTGGCTGGTTGTGCTGGTGCTGGGTGCCATCTTGGCAGCAACTTACCTTGTGATTCGTGCCCAGCGCCAGGTGCGGGAAGCCATCGAGCAGGCACACGCCCTTCGGGAGGAAGCGCAGAACCTTGAGCTGGCGCTCACTCGAAGACGCCTGGCGCAGAATATCCTGCTGAACGGGTTGCCCCTCCCGCTGATGCTCTGTGCGCGCGACAGCACCATTCGCTACGCCAATCAGACCGCGCTGGAGTGGTTCGGCTTCCGCGAAGCACGGAGCAAATCGCTGCTGGCGCTGACCCTTTGCTACGATCTGTACCGACTCTTTCGGCAAGGTGTGCAGCGCGAAGCGCAACTGACAAGTCCGCTTACGCTCAGCTTCCCACGCGAGCGCCATGTAATCGCCTCGGTCTGGCCGCTGGTGGACGAGGATGGCACCGAGCTATTTGCGGTGATGCTGCTGGATCGCACCGAGCTGGTGCGCTTGGAACAGGTGCGCCGTGACTTTGTCGCCAATGTGTCGCACGAGTTTCGCACCCCGCTCGCCTCGATTCGCTCCTTAGCCGAGACGATTCTGGAAGATGCCTCCATGCCCGCCGAGACACGCGCCCGCTTCCTAACGATGATTGTGCAGGAGGTGGAGCGGATGGCACGGATCGCAGACGATTTGCTAATGCTTTCACGCGCCGAATCGCTCCCACCTCAGCGCGAATCGATCGATCTGGTGCCCCTCATTCAGCAGGTGGTACAGCAGGTCGAGAGCGAGGCGAAGGCACACGGGGTTCAGATCGAAACGGAACTGCCTGAACAGCTAACGCTGCTTGCCCAGCGCGACCAGATGGTGCAGGTGGTGTTGAATCTGCTAACGAATGCCATCCGCTACAACAAGCCGAACGGGCAGGTGTGGGTGCGCGCCTTTAAAAGGGGCGCAACCGACACCTCCGACAAGCCTGAGCAGGCAGAAATCGTCCTCGAAGTGCAGGACACAGGCATCGGTATTCCGAGCGAGGATTTGCCACGCATCTTTGAACGCTTCTATCGGGTAGACAAGACGCGCTCGCGCGAGACGGGCGGCACGGGGTTAGGGCTTTCTATCGTGAAGCACATCGTGGAGGCGCATGGCGGGCGCGTGGAGGTGGAAAGCGAGTATCGAGTGGGCAGTACCTTCCGCGTGATAATGCCTGCGCCTCCACCGCTTACTCCAGAATCTCGTGGCTGATGGTCTCGCGGATGCGGAAGCCGCGCCGCAGGAACTCCCGCACAAAGGCATGCCCGCTCATCGACTGCTCATAGGGGATCAAACCGCGCGGCACGGTGCCGTTAGCGACCCCGATCGCGATAATCGAAGCGGAGAACCCCGTGCAGCGTTCCATCGCGGTGAAGCCTGTTGCCTCGTCATAATAGTCAATCAGTTGTAGCGTAATCGCAAAGGGGCAGCCCGCTTTTGTACCTGTGGCATGCACATAGACTACCACAAGGTCCTTCTCTTCAGGAAACTGGATGCGCGGCGGGATGATGGTCGCGCTGAACTGGCGCGGGATCACCGTGGCATCGCCCACTTTGACAGGCTCCTCGTCAAAGAAGCCCAGATCGCGCAAGGCGCGGATAATCGTCCAGTGTCCAGGGTAGCGCAGCGTTTTGTAGTTGTATTCTCGTACCTTGCCCTGCAAGGTGAAAGGCGCGGTGGAGGTGCCTCCTGAGGTGGGGGCGGCTTCAAGCGTCCCTAACCCTTCGATTTCAATTGCTTCCACATCCTCTAAGGTGGGCACATAGGTCAGCTTGCCCTCATGCAGCGTGAGCGCCTGGCTTGTATACTCCGAAATAAGTCCGATCATGTTGAATACCAGCTTATAGCCCAGCGGACCGACGGGACGCTGCGGTAGCCCACCGCAACGCAGGCGCACCGTATCGCACTGATCCATCTTTTCGATGCAGTAAAGTCCCAGATGGTTCACCATGCCAGGTGCCAAACCGCAATCGGGCACAATCGCGATACCCGCCTGCTGCGCCTCCTCATGGCGCTTGCGAAACTCGAACCAGAACCACTCAGGCTCGTTGCCCATATCGACAAAGCTGCGCTTGGCGTCCAGCGCCAGCTGCGCCAGCCGCATATTCATCTGCCAGGGCACCGCACTGATGATGACATCGGCTTGTTCAAAGTAATCCCGAACTTGCTTTTCGTCATGGGCGTCTACTCGTTTTGGATAGACCAGCGTGCGCTGGATGAGTTGATTAACCCACTCCGCTTTTTGCGTCGCCTTTTCCATGTCGATATCTGCCAGATAAATCCGTTCGGGGTCGCCGAACCGTGCTAAGTCATAGGCGACGGCAGGTCCCTGCATCCCAGCGCCCAAGATAGCGTAGCATGTCTTCATCGCTAAGTTCCTCCTCTAAATAAATAAAAATATAAATGGCGAGCGGGGTCAACTCCGACCCCCTCGCCATAGGAGTATACCCGATGGGCGCGTTATCGGATGAGCTGCAGCACAGCCTGCGGCGCGAAGTTCGCTTGCCCCAGAACCGCCATACCCGCTTGCTGCAAGATCTGGAACTTGGTGAAGCGCGTGATCTCCTCGGCGAAGTTCACATCACGGATGGACGATTCGGAGGCGATAAGGTTCTCCTTCGCGACGCTGAGCGAGCGCATGTTGCTTTCGAGGATATTTTTCTGGAACGCGCCCATATCGCCACGCAGCTTGGACACCTGCGCGATAGCGGCATCGATGATGCGCAGCGCCTCTTCGGCACCGCCGCTTCGTGTCACATCGATGTCCGCAAGGCTCTTGCCCGCAACCACACCTGTGCCCAGCTGCGTGGTGCTCATATTATTGAGCGACAGAGCGACGGTCTGCCCCGCGTTCGCGCCCACCTGGAACTGCAGCTGCCCTGTGGTGATACGCGCAACCTGTACCAGATTGGTCGTGGCGTTGCCCGCTTCGGTCAGCAGGATCACATTGCCGTAGGTGTCGGTCAGGCGCAGCCCCGACTCGCCTGCGCTGCGTCCACCCACGAACCTGACCGAGGTGACACCCGCGGCGGTGTGGATCGAGACAGTGTACTCGGCATTACGCCCAGCCACGCTGGTTGCCCCACCATTGCTAAGCACTAGCCCGCGCGAATCGTCGAGGCTCACCCGGAAGTTCGCGCCGTACTCGTTCGCGCGTAGACGGATCACATAGCTGCCGTTACCGAAGCTGGCTTCGGCTACCACGCCTGTGACCGAAGTGGCGGCGTTAATCTTGTTCAGGAAGCTCTCCAGCGTCTCGGTGCCATCCGTGGCGAAGGTCTGCCCGTTGATCACGATGCTGCCCGCCGCGACCGTGCTGGCAAGCGAAGCGTAGGTCACGCCACCTGCAACCACGGCGCGTGTGGCTGAGGTGATTTGCTGAATGCTCACTTCGCCCGATGCGACGGCGACACCGTTGAAAGTGCCCGTAAAGAACGCGCCGCCGACAAGGTTCGAATTGGTCACAGCGGTGCTAACACCCGCTGTGCCATCCAGCAGCTTCTTCGTACCAAACTGGGTCTGCTGGGCGATACGATTGATACTCTCCAGCGCGGAACGGATCTGGTTCTGGTCGGCTTGTAGGGCGGTCAGATCGTTTGTACCTGTGTTGCCCGCGTGAACGGCAAGCTGGCGCATACTGCGCAGCAGGGTGTGAATCTCCTCCAGTGCGCCTTCAGCGGTCTTCACCAGGTTGCTCGCATCCTGCGAGTTCATAATCGCCTGCTCCAGCCCCGCAATCTGGGCGCGCAGGTTCTCAGAGCGAATCAGCCCAGCGGGGTCGTCCGCACCGCGCATCACGCGCAGACCCGATGCCAGGCGTTCAATCGAGCTGGAAAAGCCATCCGACGCGCTCTGCACATTGCGCAGAGCAATCAGCGACGACATATTTGTGTTGATGCGCAGACTCATCGTTCCATCCTCCTTGACCAAGTCGTTTTAGATATGCCAAACCCATCGATCCGTCGATGGGTTGTAGGCATACCGACGGAGATTGTGGGCAACACCCCAGAGTCTCCTCTCCGTAAAAATACGAGGATTTTATCAAAAATAGTAAAAATGCGGGGAACCTGTGCGAAATACGGGCTATTAGCTGAGCAGTCGGCGTCGCAAGTGCTCGCGAATCAGCAGCCGAATAGAGCGCGGAACCCGTCGCAGCTTAACACCGGTCAGGTAGACGGGCATGCCCGCTTCGGTGAACGCTAAGGTGTGGCACACATGTCCCTCGCTCTGGAAAGTCTGCGTGTCCTCGTCCGCTTGCCATTCGATAAGCAGGCGTATTGGGGTTCCCTTGTTCAGCTCCACAGGCAGTCTAAGCGCGACCCCGTGTTCACTGAGATCGACCAGATCGCCTTCTACCGTGCGCAGTAGGCGTCCGGCAGCAGATACGACGGCACGCCCGCGTGCTGGCAGGCGTGGCTCCCTCCGACGCTGGATCCGCTGAATATAGCGCGGGCGCCTCAACAACCACCAGTCACTCTCCTCTGCACGCTGATGCGCCACAAGATGTGTTCTAAAGCGATAGAGGGCGTCCCTGCCAGTAAGTTCCACTTGCACCCGTGCCGGAATCGTTACCGAGTTGGGCGGCGTCACGACAGAGGCAAAAAGCTCGTTGCCTGCCTGGATTCGCCCCATCATGCGCCGCCCCTCAAAATGCAGCGTGATAATCCCGCCCACTGGGGGTATTTCCAGTGCTGTCCGAAGCGGGCGCAACGCGACAGAATCTTCACCCTCCTGCAACATCGATACCGCTGCATGGCTTAGCACAACCTCCTGACGCTTGAGCAGCTGATAGCGCATGCTGGTAAGCAGGGTGTCGATATCGAACGGCTTATAGAGGACAGCGTCCACACCTTGCTGCACTGCATGCTGCACCTCCGCCTCCGCAGTATATGCCGTAATCAGGATGATGGGCAGCGATGGATCGATCTGCCGCGCAGCTTGTACGATTGCGGTCCCACTGATGTCGGGCAAGCGTACATCCTGAATGAGCAGGTCATAGGTATGTGCCTGCAAACGCGCCAGCGCCTCCTGACCCGTGCGCACCATCTCGCAGGGAAGCCCGATTAATCGAGCCGCATCTTCCATAACCCGCTGCAACATTACCTCATCCTCAACCACCAGTATCCGAAACCCTTTCATTAATGCTCCTCCCTGACAGTGCGGCGATTGCGGAGAGAGCAGCTTCCTGCTGCCACCTTCCTTCCTGCCATGAAAATGCAGAACAATCCGTCAGACGAGGCGAGTCACTCAGCCTCTCTTTATAAGACAAAGCAGCAACTTCTGTGCCACTTCACCTTTTTCCTGCCTTCTTTCGCGCCGAATCTACAAGATTCCTTCAAGAATCGGGGTGGATATGCAGGATCGTGCTTAGTTTCTCGGTCACTCGTTCGGGGCGAACGCTCAACATACACTGATGGCGGGGGAGCAGGCACTCGGCGTTGCGGAAACGGTTCTCGTAGCAGCGTGGGCATGGCTCTTCGGGCAGCACCAGATGCACATGGGGCAGGGGAGGCGTCCAGACCCACCATGGGCTGGCACCAAAGAGCGCGACGGTCGGCGTGCCGACGCTATACGCCAGATGCATAATGCCGTTATCGACCGAGACACACGCTCTGGCTCGCTGGAGTGCGCCTGCCACCTGCGGCAAACTGAACCGCCCGCGCAGGTCGATCAACGCCGTCCGCTCCAGAAGCCACGATTCGGTGTCGCCCGTATGGTAGACCGCGTTCTGGCGCTGCGGCTGATCACCAATCAGCCCAACGGTTAGCCCCTTCGCGGTGCACCAGTCGATAAGCTGCTTCCAGTAGTCACGGCTCCAGAGCTTTGCGGGGCGGCGACCGCCTGTGGCGATAAGAATATCAGGGATGGGACATCCGGGATCGCGGGTGGGTACCTCCGTGCGAAAGAAATCGGTCTCCACAAACGCCAGTCGGCACCAGATTTCGCCAATATAGGTGCTTTTTAGTGTATCGCCATACCGTTGCAGTAGATCAGGTGAGGACCAGAACTCTTCGTGCAGCTGATGGAGTTTGCCTGGCGGGCGAAGCACCTCCTCGCGCCAATCGGGACTGAGGCAGCGTCCCACCACATAGCGCGGCTCCAACAGGCGTGCCACGAACGCCATCGTGGGGTGGAAATCGCAGTTGATAACCAGGTCATAGTCGCCCGCCTGCTCGCGCCGCTGCCGAATCACCAAGTGAAGCTGCTTCATGGCGTCGGGATTGCCGAAAATGGAGAAGCGAAAGTCGATGTGGGGCAGCGCCTCCTCCAGCTCGCGCGTGCGTTCGCCGCTGAAATAGTCCAGCGTGCAACCCGGATACTTCTCCTTCAGCCCGCGCAACAGGGGCGTGACAATCACAAAGTCGCCAATCGCATCATAGAACAGCACCGCAATATGGGGTCGCTCCCGCAACGGTTGATTGTTGAACCATTCCATCGGAAGCGATTTTACCCGTCGCGTGGCTGACTCTTGGGAGGTGAGGAACCTTTGCCGCGCGGGATATGGGCTTTGCCCCGGGCGCGCATCTGCCCCTGTTCGCTGATGACCTCCTCTACATACAGCCCGTCGGGCAGTCCCAAGTCGCGGTCAGCATCTATCAGCGGGTTCAGCCACTGGCGCATCATCTCCACCGCAGCAGGCGATAGCTCCGCCCCTTCAATCTCGATCTGGGCTTCCGCGAGGTCTAAAAAGCGACCCTCGCGTGGGGTGAGCTGCCCCGTTGCCTGAAAACGCACCTCGCTGCCGAGAAAGAGGGCAGCACCGCTCACGCGCGTCTCGGTCGGTGTAATCTCCACCTGCACCTCGCGGATATGGGGCGCATACTTGCGGCGAATGTAAGCCGCTAAATCGCCCTGCAACACCACAATCTCAGCGTGCCCAACCCCTGTAGCAGAGAGGCGAAAGATGCGCTTGCGCAGCGCCAATCGGCGGTCATAGCGCACATCGGGGATCTCGGCATAGACCCACTCAGCACGCAGCCCGCGCAGCGACACATCGTGCAGGCGCATGACAAATCGCTTAATCCAGCCTGTTTTGGGGCGATGCTCCTCCAGGGTGAAGGGCAGTCCGTCCAGCGTAAAGTGGCTGGCATCGACTGTGAGCCGCTTCAGGCGTCCCTGCATGAGTCCATCGACCCCATCGGGTTCGATGTGCACCCGAATATCGCCCCCTCCCACACGCTGGCGGATTTCGCGGGCAGCGGTCTTTTCCACTTCGCGGAGGGCGCCTCTTCCCAGTGTGAGCAGGATAGCCAGTACCGCCAACCATTCCCGCTTCATAGATGTGAGCCTTACGGATTGGATTTGAGCGAGGCATCCTTGTCCGCTTCCTTGCGAGGTGAGGCGTTCAGCCGGCGTTGGATCTCCTCATTATTGGGGAAGTTCTCGCTCAGCTGGCGCAGGAGTTGCTGCGCGCGTTCGTGGTTGCCCAGCTGTTCATACAGCGTCACGATTTTGAGACCTGCCGACACATCGTCGGGAAAGGCGCGAAACAGGGCTTCATAGGCGCGCAGCGCGTCGAGCGTGGTGCCATACTCATCGGCGCGGATTGCCCAGCTGCGCAGTAAGGCTGTGTCATCGGGCGCGAGCTGTGCCAGCCGCGCATAAAGAGGCAATGTCTCCTTCTTGCGTCCCAGCTCCTCCAGCAGGCTCAGCTGCAGGCGCAGCAGAGGCACATCATTCGGACGCGCCTGCAGACGCCTCTCCAGCCAGCGGAGTGCCTCCTCCTGTTGCCCTGCACGCCGTAGCTGCTCCACATACGCCTTTGCAGCCTCCTGCCCTGGTGTATCCTGCTGGGCAAGCCGCTCAAGCAGCGCTCGATAGTCCGTTTCGCGCTTTAGCTCGGATGCCAGCCGTTCGATGAAGGGGTAGAGGCTGATATCGTCAGGATTGGTCTGAAGGGCTTGCACCAGAGTACGCCACGCCGCCTCTTTTTCGCCCAGCTGCTGCTGAAGGTTAGCCATCTGGTAGAGCGTCCAGGTGCGCAAGGGATTGAGCCGATGCGCTTTTTGAAAGGCATTCAGGGCATCCTGAGGGCGGTTCAGCTGACGATAGATCAGTCCCAGCTCCTGATAGAGCGCTTCGAGCGTTTTGATCTGTTCGGTTCCGGTGGGTGCTTTGTTTTCCAGGGTCTGAATCGCTTGCTGATATTCCTGCACCGCTTCCTCACCGCGCCCGTTCTCAATCAGCACACTGGCGAGCCGATTGAGATAGCGGTAGTCGTGCATCCGAATACAATCGCGCAGGAAAGCAACGGCATCATTGACGCGCTTTGCCTGCTGATACATCTCGACGGCGTTGGCGATTGCCAGTTCACTGGGTTCAGGCTGGAGCGCCTGCTGGCGATAGAGCTTGCCCGCCTCATCGATCGCGCCCAGCTGGCGATACATCGCGGCGGCGCCCAGTGCCGCGGGCGTATTCATCGGCTCCTTCTCCAGCACCTTGAGATAGAGCTGCAGCGCCTCTTGGTACTGCTGGCGTCGCTCCAGCAAGCGCGCCTTGCCCAGCAGCGCACCTACCTCGTCAGGAAACTGTTGGAGCAGCAGGTCATACTGTTGGATTGCCTCCTCCAGCCGTCCTGAACGGCTCAGGAAACGCGCATATTCGCGGCGCAACTCTGGGCGATGGGGAAACTGCTGCAGCAGGCTTTTGTATTCCGACTCGGCGAGGGTGTTCTCCTGATTACGCTCGTAGATCAACGCGAGTTGTAATCGGGGGTATGGGTCGTCGGGGAGATTTTCCGCCCAGCGGCGCAGCAGGGGCAAGATCTCCTGCTCTGCTTCCTGGGCTTGCAGCACGCGGAATTGTCCCTCATAAGCGCGTCCGTTACGTGGGTTATACTTCAGCACCTCAGCGAAATGCTCGCGCGCCTTGCCATACTCCTTCAGGTGCAGCTCGCAGTAGGCGATCTCTGTGAGAATCGCCCAGTAGATGGGTTCGCCAGCATGATGGAGCTGGAGCGCGCGTCCCAGATAAGACTTGGCTTCCGCATAGCGTTGCAGGCGCATCAGGATCAGCCCTGCGCCCAGATGGGCGTCGGGATTTTTCGGATAAATCTTTGCCAGATGCTGATAGTCCGCTAAGGCATTCTCCCACTCCTCTATCTGCTGGAACAGTTGGGCGCGCTTGAGGCGTGTTGGCAAATCGTCTGGTTCGCGCTGCAGCGCTTCGCTGTAGGCACGCACCGCCTCACGCGGCTGCTTCAGCGCTTCATAGACCATTCCGAGCGCTTTCCATGCGGTGGTGTAATCGGGCTTGAGCTGAACGGTTCGCTGCAGGTGCTGGCGTGCCTCTTCTTTGCGCCCCATCTGATACGCCGCGATGCCCAGGTTGTAGTGGATGCGGAAATCGTTCGGGCGCACTCGAACCGCCTGGGAGAACTCGGCATAGGCTTGTTTCCAGTCGCTCTTGAGCATCGCCAGCGAGCCAGCCAGCAGGAAGCGCTCAGGATGATTCGGGAAGCGATCGCGCAGCATGCGCAGATAGCCCGACGCCTCTTCCAGCCGATTGCGGTCCAGCGCGAGGCGTGTGAGTTCCACCAGGGGTGTCGGATTGCGCGGCTCCAGTTCCACCGCGCGACGCAGATGGTGTGTCGCCTTGTCCAGTTGACCCTGCATCCGATAGACCAGCCCCAGATTGAGGTGAACGGGCGCCAGATTTGGCTGCTCCTTGAGAATCTGTCTGAGCAAAGTGGCAGCTTGCTCATATTTGCCCTGTCGCGCCAGCTGAAGGGCGCGGTCAAACCGCTGCTGAAGACTTTTGACATCGGAGGGTGTGTTGCCCTTGTTCAACTGCGCAGGTGCCAGCGCCATCAACAGGCTCACCCAACCAATGAGCAACCAAACTCGCCTCATCAGGGGAAGTATACCCCTTCCAAAAGGGCAAATT
>JBCNVA010000093.1:0-24694 GCA_039630445.1 Armatimonadota bacterium | reverse complement strand
TGTAGGAAGTGAGAGCTGTGGTGCTCCGGGTGCCCAATCTTCGGCACCCGAAAGTGGACCCTGCGCCCCGCTCGGAACGCTGCTGCGGCGGCTTGCAGGTAGACCTCTGTCTTGCCGCTGCCTGTGACCCCATACAGCAAGAAGGCGTGATAGCGTTCCGCCTCAATCGCCTGGTGCAGGGCACGAATCGCCGCCTGCTGAGCCTGCGTAGGAGAGGGGACGGGAGAACCTACTCCAAGAATCGTCCCCTGCGCCTCTGGATGCGCGCTCTCGCTGGGTCGGAGTCGCCGCACCAGTCCGCGCGTTTCGAGCTGGCGCAGGCTGCTGACGCTCGTGCCCGTTTGCTCCAGTAGCTCCCGAACTGTCATGCGCCCTTCGGGATGGAGCAGCAGGCGCACGAGCAGGGCGGTCTGGGTGCGCGCCCGATTCGCCTCCTGCTGGAAAAACGGCTCCAGCTGTTCGGGCGTGGCGACAAGCTCCACCCACGCCTCGCCCTGCACAGGGTTGGGCGGCGGTTCCAGCTCATAAGTCGTTCGGACGACCCCTTTCTGGCGCAGGGCGGATAGCCCGCTGTTGAGAATCGGTGCCGCAAGGCGCTGCTTGAGCGATTGGAGGCTCATGCGCCCGCCCGATGCGCGCAGCACATCGACTACCATTCGCTGATTAGCCGAACGCAGCGGTGGCACAGGCTCCACCAGCTCCACAACGGCACGCAGGTGCGCGCGCGTTAGGGCTGGCAGCACCGTCTGCACCGCCTCGGCAGGCGAGCAGAGCAGCTTTTGCTGGAGTTGCTGGGCAAGTTGCATCAGTCCATCATCCAACAGGGGCTGATTCAGCACGCTTTCGATGGGTCTGAGCTGTTCCCGCGGCAAAGGCGGCTCACCTTCGTAGAGTCGCCAGACCACACCCAGCGCCATGCGCCCACCAAACGGCACCAGCACGCCCGCACCCGCCTGCAAGCCCACGCGCAGCGAATCGGGGACATGGTAGGTGAAGGGCGTATAGCCCGCGCTCCCACCCGCAAAAACAATCACCTCGGCGAGATACACCGTGCCTCACCGCCCAAACGGTTCAGGAAACGGTTGTCAGGCTTCCTTCCGCCTGATAGAGCACCACGCCCTCGCGCATCGCCTCTCGAACGATAGAGGATACCTGCTGGATCTGTTCAAACTCAGCTGGCGTGTAGCAGAGGAGGTCCACATGGCGCGGAAAGCGCACCAGTCGGAGCACAAATGGCATGCGTTTTAGAAAGTGCATCCCTTCGAACGCTTGGGATACAACAATAATATCAAGGTCAGAGTCCTCACGAGCAGTACCCCGCGCTCGCGAGCCGAACAGAAGCACCAGCTTGGGCTTGAGCTGGGCACATAGGCGCGGCAACGCCTGCTCAACGAACTGCCTTACAAGCGAATCCTGTTGCCTGTACCACCGCTGGGCAATCTGGCGCTGGTTCATGAGCAAAGTATACCCCACCAGGTGCTTCCTTATGAGGAAGCCCGGCGTCACACCGGTTCCAGCATGGGGACGGTGGTTTCGGCTTCCTTCAAGCGTCCCTCCAGCTCCTCTGAGTGCACCAGCGCAATCGGCAGCACCTCGTCCATGTGGCGCACCTGGTGGAAGGTCATCTGCTCGCGCACATGCTCAGGGATGTCGTCCAGGTCTGGCTCGTTCTCGGCGGGCAGAATGACCTCGTAAATGCCGGCGCGGTGCGCCGCAATAACCTTCTCTTTCACGCCGCCGACAGGTAGTACGCGCCCGCGCAGGGTGATCTCGCCCGTCATCGCCACATCACGCCGCACAGGGCGCCCCGTGAGTGCAGAGGCGAGCGCCGTTGCCATCGTAATGCCCGCCGATGGACCATCCTTGGGGATCGCCCCTTCGGGCACATGGATGTGGACATCGTTCTTGCGGTAGAACTCCGGTTCGATGCCCAGCTGCTGCGCCCGCGAGCGGACATAAGTCATCGCCGCTTGCGCCGATTCCTTCATCACCTCGCCCAGGTGCCCCGTGAGCAGCAGGCGTCCCTCGCCAGGCACGACGGCGACCTCTACCGCCATCACATCGCCGCCGAACTCGGTATACGCCAGCCCCATCGCGACGCCAATCTCATCTTTTTCCTCTTTGGTGCCGAATCGGTAGCGTGGCTTGCCCAAGAATTCGGGCACATGCTCGGCGTCGATAGTCACCTTCTGCTGGACTTCGCCTGCCGCGACTTGCTTGGCGACCTTGCGGCAGATGGTTGCAATCTCGCGCTCCAGGTTGCGCACACCCGCCTCGCGCGTGTATTCACGAATGATGCGCAGCAGGGCATCGTCGGTGAACGCGATCTGCTCAGGGGTCAGCCCGTGTCGCTCCACAGTGCGCGGCACGAGGTAGCCCTTCGCGATCTGGAGCTTCTCGTCCTCGGTGTAGCCTGAGAACGGGATAACCTCCATTCGGTCGCGCAAGGGCGCTGGAATGGTCTCCAGCGTGTTCGCCGTTGTGATGAACATCACCTCTGAGAGGTCAAAGGGCACCTCCAGATAGTGATCGGAGAATCGCTCATTCTGCTCAGGGTCTAAAGCCTCCAGCAGGGCGGAGGTGGGGTCGCCGCGGAAGTCGTAGCCGAGCTTGTCGATCTCGTCCAGCATAAACACGGGATTGCGCGTGCCCACCTGGCGCAGCCCCTGAATGATGCGTCCGGGCAGCGCACCGATGTAGGTGCGTCGGTGTCCACGGATCTCGGCTTCGTCCCGCACGCCGCCCAATGAGACGCGAATGAACTTGCGTCCCAGTGCGCGGGCAATCGAGCGTCCGATGGAGGTCTTGCCCACCCCTGGCGGTCCCACGAAGCAGAGGATGGGACCCCGCAGCGAGCCTGCCAGCTGGCGCACCGCCAGGAACTCCAGCACGCGCTCCTTCACCTTCTTTAGCCCGTAATGGTCCTCATCCAGAATGCGTGCCGCCTCGTTGATGTCGACGCGATCCTCGGTGCGCTGCGCCCAGGGCAGCGAGAGCAGCACATCGAGATAGGTGCGGATGACCGACGCTTCAGGCGAGGCGAACGGCATCTTTTCGAGGCGATCCACCTCTTTGTTGGCGCGTTCAGCAACTTCCTCAGGCATGCCCGATTCGGCGATGCGCTTTCGGTACTCCTTGACCTCCGAGAAGTGTTCGTCACGCTCACCAAGTTCCTGCTGAATGACCTTGAGCTGCTCGCGCAGGTAGTACTCACGCTGGGTATCGCTCATCTCCTGCTCGACCCGCTCGCGGATACGCTGCTCCAGCTCGGCGACCTCCAGCTCGTGGCGCAGCAGGCGCACCAGCATCTGGAGTCGCTCCTTCACATCGAGGGTTTCCAGAAGCTGCTGCTTGTCGGTGAATTTCAGCGGAGCGAAGTGGGCAATCGTGTCTGCCGCACGCCCCTCTTGCGGAATGTAGTTGACCCCTGCCACCACTTCTGGCGCGATATTGCGCTCGTGGGCTGCCAAGTTTTCGAAAAGGCTGATCGCCGTGCGAAGCAGGGCTTCCAGTTCGCGACTCTTGCGCGGTTCTGGGGAGGGTACTACCTCGATTTGTGCCTTCAGGTAAGGGTCTGTCTGGATAAGGCGAACTAGGCGGGCGCGCTCCAGCCCGCGAAACACGACGCGCATCGTGCCATCCGGCGCTTGAATTGCCTGTAATACCTCCGCCACCACGCCGAGGGTGAACAGGTCGTCCTGCGTTGGATCATCGATAGTCACCTCGCGCTGAGTCACCAACAGCATCAGTTTGTCGCCATGCAGCGCGGCATCGACGGCACGCAGCGACTTCTCACGCCCGACCAGCACCGGCGCAATATTCTGCGGGAAGTAGACATTATCCCGAACCGGCAAAACCGGCAGCTCTGTCGGCATGATCACTTTCTTCCGTGTGCGGCTTGCGCGCGTCCGCGAAGTGGTCGCACGCTGTTGCTGATGGGTTGCTTCGATTTTCTTCCTTGCCATAGTGTCCTACCTCTTTAATACGAATTGAGGAGGGTGTCGGGTTTCCCCTTATGCGTTTCCAAAATAGTCTCCTTTCGACCTTGTGAAGCGAGTTCCTACCAACGCCGATGTGGGTTTCCTATGATAACCCAACTTGCTACCCTTTGGAGATTCCTCGCCTTCGGCTCGGAATGACAAGTTCACTGTGGCTCACAGAGCGTTGTCATGCCGAGCGGAGCGAGGAATCGCGCCTGTTCACAATCTGTAGGTAGCAAATTGGGTTATTATAACCCAGTTCACCTTCATCGCTCCACAGTTAGCACCTGTATCATATTTGTATTCCCAGGCACATTCACGGGAACGCCTGCCGTGAGGACAACTCGGTCGCCGCCTTTGACTAAGCGTGTTTGGCGGGCAGCGATTATCGCCTGCGTGGTCATCTCGTCGGTAGTGTTCACGCGCGGGATAAGAAGGGGTGCGACGCCCCACAAGAGGGTGAGGCGCCGCCAGAGCGGTTCGTTGTCCGTGAGCGCAAGGATCGGCTGATAGGGGCGGAAGTGCGACACCCAGCGCGTGGTGCCGCCCGAGCTGGTGGGGGTCAGGATGGCTTTTGCACCGACCATCTGGGCGACGGTACAGGCGGCACGCGCCACAGCGACAGTGGCGTTGCCCGCTGTGTGCGCATCCAACTCGCCCACTTGCAGGAACTCCAGATGCTCTTCCGCCACTTCCGCAATTCGCGCCATCCAGCGCACGGCTTGGGTAGGGTACGCGCCAACGGCAGTCTCGCCTGAGAGCATCAGCGCGTCCGTGCCGTCCAGCACGGCGTTTGCCACATCGGTCGCCTCCGCGCGCGTCGGGCGACCCTCCCGAATCATGCTCTCCAGCATCTGAGTCGCCGTAATCACGGGCTTGGCATGCTGGTTGCACAGGTGGATAATCTGCTTCTGCAGGATGGGCACTTCGGCGAGGTCTACTTGCACGCCTAAGTCCCCCCGCGCGATCATAATCCCGTCGGCGACCTCCACGATCGATTCAAGATCGTCCAAGGCGGCAGGCTGCTCGATTTTGGCGATCACGGGGATGTTCGCGCCCTGTTCGCGAATGAGTGCCTGCAGGTTCATCACATCGGTGACGGAGCGCACAAACGAGAGTGCGATCCAGTCCACCCCAGCGCGGATACCTTCCAGCAGGTCTTCGCGGTCTTTGGGGGTCATCGAGGGCAGCGCGAGCGTGCGATGGGGCAGAGTAACGCCCTTTTGGGAGCGCAGCTCGCCCCCCTCCTGCACGGTTGCCTCCAGCCGCGTGGATTCGACGCGCGTGATTTGCAGCTCGATTGCGCCGTCATCCAGCAGCAGCCGGTCGCCCGGACGCGCCGCGCGAAATACTTCTGCCACGGGCAACGGGATCGCCGAGTCGGTCTGCTGCTCGCCCAATACAAACTCGACAGAATCCCGCTCGCGCAGCATGAGCGGCTCCCGCAGAGTGCCGATTCGGATTTTGGGACCCGCGAGGTCTAACAAAACGCCGAGCGGGATCTTGTAAACCTGCTCGGCGTTGCGAATCCACTCGATCCACTGTCTACGGGTATGCCAGTCGCCGTGCGCGGCGTTGAGGCGAAACAGGTTCGCCCCCGCTTCCACCAACTCGTAGAGTTTTTCCTGAGTGTCGATGGCAGGCCCGAGCGTAGCAATAATCTTCGTGCGTCGCATTTATGCCTCCTCAGAGGAAGAAATAGCTACTAACTGGCACAACAAGCCTTCTATAACGGAGAGTTGTTCGCTGTTTACAGTGCCCAGTCGCTCACGGATATAGCGCTTATCTACAGGAGCAATCTGAAAAACCAACGCGACCGAAGGGCGTCTCAAGCCGTTTCGCTCATCAGGCTCAATCAGAACAGTTGCGGGGAAACGCAAAGCTTCCAGTTGGGTTGTAAGAGGTATCATCAGCGTAGTCGGTAGAGTTTCCAAAAAAGTTTGCGCCTGTATTACGATGGCAGGGCGTCTCCCCGCCTGACGGTGCCCGCGCGGTTTACCCAGCTCTACCCAGTAAATATCGCCGCGCTGCATCCTCACTCCTCGTATGGAAACATTTTCCAGCTATCAGCGGCAACTTGCTGCCACCACTCCAGCTCTCTTTCGAATTCTGAGCTGATCGTGGGGCTTGTGAGCGGCACAATCAGGATCCCCGCTCGCGTCTCCACAAGGCGCACGGGCGTTTCAGGCTCCAGATGATAGCGGTGACGCACTTCTTCCGGAACCTGAATCTCGCCATGCTTGCCAACAACCAGCACTTGCGCGTTATTCATGTGCGTTACCCATACAATCCAAAAGCCATCTTCCCGGCGTAGACCGCGCTGGTGTCAAGTTCTTCCTCGATGCGCAGCAGGCGGTTATACTTGGCAGTGCGTTCGCCGCGGGCGGGCGCGCCCGTTTTGATCTGCCCCACGCCTGTTGCCACTGCCAGATCCGCAATGAAGGTGTCTTCGGTTTCGCCCGACCGGTGCGAAATGATCGCGCTGTAGCCGTTGCGATGTGCCAGCAGGATTGTGTCCAGCGTCTCGGTGAGCGTGCCGATCTGGTTGAGTTTGATCAGGATGCTGTTGCCGCAGCCTTGCTGGATACCCTGCGCAAGGCGGTCAGGGTTAGTCACGAACAGGTCGTCGCCCACGAGCTGGACACGCGAGCCGAGCGTTTGCGTCAGCATCTGCCAGCCTTGCCAATCGTCCTCTGCCAGACCGTCCTCGATGGACACGATGGGATAGTCGCGCACGAGTTCTTCATAGAGTTGAATCATCTGCTCGCTGCTGAGCGTGCGCTCTTCGGCGCGCAGGATGTAATAGCCGCCTTTGTAGAGTTCGGTCGCCGCCACATCAAGCGCGAGCGCGATCTGGTCGCCCGGCTGGTAGCCTGCCCGCTCGATGGCGCGCATCAGCAGATCCAGGGCGCGGCGCACGCTCGTGACGGGCGGAGCGAAACCACCTTCGTCCCCAACCGCTGTGCCATAGCCCTCTGCATGCACCACTTGCTTCAGGTGGTGATACACTTCCACACCCCAGCGCAGCGCCTCCGAGAAGCTGCCTGCGCCCAACGGCACGATCATAAACTCCTGAAAGTCTGCTCCTCCTTCCGCGTGCTTGCCCCCGTTCAGCACATTCATCAGCGGCACGGGCAGCACATGGGCGTTCACTCCGCCTAAATAGCGGTACAAGGGCAGTCCGCACGATTCGGCAGCGGCACAAGCCACTGCCATCGAGACGCCCAGGATCGCGTTCGCGCCCAGCTCCGACTTGTTCTCGGTGCCGTCCAGCGAGATCATCGTCTCGTCGATGGCGCGCTGCTCCAGCGCGTCCATCCCCTCAATCGCTGGGGCGATTCGCTCATGGATGTTTTCAATCGCGCGCTCTACTCCTTTGCCGAGGTAGTATTCGGGATCACCATCGCGGAGTTCCAGCGCTTCGTGCGCGCCTGTGGACGCGCCCGAAGGCACTGCCGCACGCCCAAACGAACCATCCTCCAGATAGACATCTACCTCTACTGTCGGGTTGCCCCGTGAGTCAAGGATCATCCGTGCCGTAATCTGGTCAATCGTTGTCATCGGTTTGCTCCTGCAGGGGGAATTATACCGATTGTCTTCAGGGCTGTCTTGGAGGTCCCGACAGGGGCGTCGGCGAGACGCCGACGCTACGGCTTGGACACTCCTGTCCGTGCTACGGATGCACAGGCTAAAGCCCGTGCCGCGAAAGGGCGTCGGCGAGACGCCGACGCTACGAAAGCCTGCCCCATTTCCTAGACAGTCTCTCAGAGACTGTTTAAGAATGCGAGTGTACTTGCGTTGCGTTGGCGTCTCGCCGACAAATTGCGCCATTTCAAACGCCGATTGGTATTGCTTCTCCTACGCGCGCTTGGGGTGCTTGCAAGAACTGACACAGCCGCCTGAATGAACGGACGCGCATGAGGTAACGCCCAGCGGCTTCACGATATGGATCGACACCCATCGTGAATCCTTCCCCACCCTTAGTGCCTCTAACCAATCGGAAGCGCAAACGCGAGGCTTCCAGAAACCAACTATCCTAACAGGGAGGTATGACAGATGACGACTATCACCAAGACCACGATTACGGTGGCAGAGCTGGATCAGATGATAGAGCGCGGCGATTCGTTCCTGCTGCTGGATGTGCGCAACCAGGACGAGTTCGACCGCTGGAAGATCGAGGGGCGCAACCCCGTTGAGACCCTGCACATTCCGTACTTCCAGTTCATAGAGAACGAAGAAGAGAATGTCGCCCGCGTACCGAAGGGCAAGCCCGTCGTAGTCGTGTGCGCGAAGGGCGGTTCGTCGGAGTATGTGGCGAACCTGCTGCGCGAGCGCGGCTACGAGGCGATGAACCTCGAGGGCGGCATGGTTGCGTGGGGCAACTACTATCGCGTGCGCCGCATCGAGGAGGTCAAGGATGTGGCTATCTACCAGATTATGCGCCTTGCACGCGGCGACCTCGCCTATGCCGTCGTGAGCAACGGCAAGGGCATCCTGATCGACCCCACACGCCACACCGAGCAATACACCAAACTCGCTGAGCGTGAGGGCTTCCAGATTGTAGCCATCTTCGACACGCACGCCCATGCCGACCATATCAGCGGCGGTCCGAAACTCGCCAAAGAACTCGGCGTGCCCTACTTCCTGCACCCGTACGACGGCATCCATCCCATCGACATGCTGCCCGCCACGATCGAGTATGAGTACCTGAAGGATGGCTTCACCTTCCAGTTCGGCGACGCGACGCTGAAGGGCATCCACATCCCCGGACACACGCTGGGCAACATGGCGTTCCTCGTGAACGACCGCTACCTGTTCACGGGCGACTCCATCTTCATCGTGTCGGTGGCGCGTCCCGACTTGGGCGGGCGCGGGCAGGAGTGGGCGCCGATCCACTACGAGTCGCTCTACAAGAAGCTGCTCACGCTGCCTGACGAGACGCTGGTGTTCCCTGCGCACTTTGCGACCGCCAGCCGCGAAGGGCGACCCGACGGCACCTTCTACGACACGCTGGGCAACATCAAGCGCAACAATCCGCGCGAATATCAGGCGAAGAGCAAAGAGGAGTTCATCGAGTTCATGCTCAGCACGCTGCCTGTGTTCCCGCCGCAGTATGTGGACATCAAGCGCGTGAACGCAGGGCTGCTTGTGCCCGACGAAGAGAAGGCGCAAGAGCTGGAGCTGGGCAAGAATGTCTGCGCCTTGGCAGACGCTTACTAAGACCCTTTCGGTACGACGGCGGGGACGCCGTCGTACCTCTACCGTATGGCGTAGATGTTGCAATGAGTGTATCACTGCTTGGGCATTTTGCTCAAGCAACTTTTTATAGCCATCTTATGACAGGAGGTAGACAGCGATGGCAACCCACTCGGTAGAGAAGCAAGTAGCGAAACGGAATGTTATCTTAGACGCTTTGCTGGGCGTGCCCGACTGGCAGGGCGTGGTGCGCATAGTGCCCGGCTTTCTGCTGGCGGTCGCGATTATGCTGGTCGCGATCCCGCTCACGAATGTGCTGGGCGCGTGGCTGCTGAGCCTGCAGGGAATTGACCCAACCGGCAAGAAAAGCCCCATCTCCGCCGTGCTGACGGCGATTGTGATTGGGATTTTGCTGCGCAACCTGCTGCCCCTGCCCAAAGCGATTGAGGATGGCATCAAGTTCAGCACCACCAAAATCCTGCGCTTGGGCATTATTCTGGTGGGCATCAAGCTGAGCCTGATGGATGTGTTCAAGCTGGGCGTGTGGGGCATCCCTGTGGTGGCGACGGCGATTTTTGGCGGGCTATGGTTCGTGGCGTGGTTCAACAAGCGACTGAACCTGCCTGAGCGACTGGGTACGCTGATTGCGGCAGGCACGGGCATCTGCGGCGTAACGGCGATTGTGTCGGTGGCGCCCGCGATTAAAGCCGACCAGAAAGAGGTCGCCTACGCCGTCGCGAACATCACGCTGTTCGGGCTGCTGGGGATGTTCCTGTATCCCTACATCGCGCCGCATATCCTGCACACTTCCGAGCAGATTGGGCTGTTCTTGGGCACGGCGGTGCATGAGACCTCGCAGGTGGTGGGCGCGGCGCTCACCTACAAAGAGGTGTTCAACGACGAGACCGTGCTGAAAGCCGCTACCGTGACGAAGCTCACGCGCAACCTGTTCTTGGCAATCGTCGTGCCGTTGCTGTCGTATCTGTATCTGCGGAAGTTGGCAGCGCAGGGCGAGGGCGACGGCAGCAAGATTAGCATCGCCAAGCTGCTGCCCGCGTTCGTCTTGGGCTTCATTGCGATGGCAATTTTCCGCTCCATCGGCGACGCGCAGCTGGCGAACGGCTTGGCGTTCGGCATCTGGGACAAGGACGGTTGGAAGGCGTTTACCGACGCCGTAGGCGAGACTTGGGGTTCGCGTGCGCTGGGCACGGCGATGGCAGCGGTCGGCTTGGCGACTTCGTTCAGCGTGTTCAAAGGCGTCGGGCTGAAGCCATTCCTCGTGGGCTTCGTGGGCGCGCTGTTGGTAGGCGTGCTGGGCTGGGGCATGGCGTTGCTGCTCGGCGGGTTCGTGAAACTGTGATACTATAGGAGCACACGATGCGAAAGTGGCTGCTGTGGCTTACATGGCTAATCGCGATCGGCGCGCTGTTGGCGGCGGTTTCGGTGCGGGCAACCAACGCCCGCGCCGCCGCCGAGCCAAAAGCGTGCGAGAGCGTAATTTACTGGGAATCGCCCCTGTTGAAGTAATTGCTCCCAAGCAGCAGTGCCCCGCCAACGCCCCCTAAAAGGCGTAGGCAGGCTCTCCCTGCCGTGTCGTGCGAACCGTCCCGTCTAATACCAACTGGGATGTCAAATGAAACACGGCTCAAGCCGTTCCTGTGCAAACGAAGCCGACCTGCGTCGGCTGATTAGCCCGCGAAGGCGGGCTTTGTCTGCATGGGAACGGCTTGAGCCGTCTCGTCTCACTCGAAACCCCGATTGGTATAAGCCCCAAGTGGGGACACTCTCGCCAGGCTGTGAAGCGATGCGTTGCTATCGCTCCCTCAACGGCTCGAAACAGGTATAATCCCCGCACCTGCGCTTACGCAGACTGATTCTAACTCAGGAGGCAATTCGGCGATGAAGCCAATGACCGTAGAACGAGCGAGTTTCCCAAAATTAGAGCTGTTACGCATTATGATGCTGTCGCGGGAGGGCGACCGCCGCGAGGGCATCCTCATGCGTCAAGGTAAGGGCTGGTTCCAGGTGCCTGGCATGGGGCACGAAGCGCTGGCGGCAATTGCCTACCACTTGCGCCCCGACGACTATATCTTCCCCACCTATCGCGACCGTGCGTTGATGCTGGCGCGGGGCATGACCACGCGCGAGATCGCGCTGGACTTTATGGCACGCGCTGGCTCCAGCTCGGAAGGGCGCAACATGCCCGCACACTACTCATCCAAAAAACTGAATGTGTTCTCAGTGGCTACCCCCACAGGATCGCAGTGCCTGCCTGCGGTAGGGGCGGCGTGGGGCATCAAACTGGCAGGGGATGACCGCGTGGTGGTGTGCAGCATCGGCGACGCCGCCACCCGGCAGGGCGAGTTCTACGAAGCCGTATGCTACGCCGTGCAAGAGCGCCTGCCCATCGTGTTCGTGGTCGAGGACAACCAGTATGGCATCAGCACCCCCACACGCCGCATGCTCCCCATGCGCCTGCACATCTTCGACGAGCAGTGGGTGACCTTTGTGAACGGGCGCTATGCGCAGGAGGTGTACGAGAAATCGGGCGAGGCAATCCAGAAGGCGCGTTCGGGCGGCGGACCGACCATCCTCTGGTGCGAAATTGACCGCCTGAGCTCGCACACCAGCGCGGATGACCATCGGGTATACCGCCCCGCCGAAGAGATCGAGGCGATGTTCGAGCGCGACCCGATTCGGCTGTTCGCGGAGCAACTAATCGCCGAAGGGGAGCTAACGCGCGAGCAGTACGAGCAAATGCAGGCGGAGATCGCCAAAGAGGTGGACGCCATCTATCAAGAGGTGGAGCGTGTCCCGCTGCCTGACCCTGTGCATGTGCTGGATCACCTCTACGGTGAACCGCCCTCTGCCTACAAGCCGCTCCCGCTGGAAGTGGAGAGTGAGCCGACCACGATGGTCGCCGCGTTCAACCGCACGCTGCACGCCGCGATGGAGACCTTCGACAACATCATCGTATTCGGCGAGGATATCGAAGATCCGAAAGGCGGCGTGTTCGGCTTCACCAAAGGACTGAGCACGAAATACCCCGATCGCGTACGCAACTCACCGTTGGCGGAGGCGACGATTGTGGGCACGGCAGTCGGATTAGCCGCGATGGGCTACCGCCCGGTGTTTGAAATTCAGTTCATCGACTTCATCACGCCCGGCTTTCACCAGCTGGTTTCGCAGATTGCCACTTTGCGCTGGCGCAGCAAGGGCGAGTGGAAGTGTCCGATGGTGATTTACTCGCCCTACGGCGCGTATCTGCCTGCTGGCGGAATGTGGCACAGCCAAAGCAACGACGGCTGGTGGGCGCATACGCCGGGCATCCGTATCGCCATCCCCAGCACGCCCGAAGACACCGCTGGACTGCTCTGGGCGGCGATTCAGGACGACGACCCGACGCTGTTCTTGATTCCCAAGCACATCTTCCGCATGCGCCAGCCAGTGCAGGCGTATCGCGCTATTCCGTTCGGCAAGGCGGCGATCCGACGCGAGGGCAGCGATGTCACCGTCGTCGCGTGGGGCAACACGCTGGAACTCGCGTTCCAAGCGGCGGAGCATTTCGCCGCGCAGGGCGTCTCGCTGGAGATTATCGACCTGCGCACGCTGGTTCCCTGCGACTGGGAGACCATCGAGCAGTCGCTGGCGAAGACGGGGCGACTCGTGGTCATCCACGAAGATAACCGCACCTGTGGCTTCGGGCAGGCGATTATCAGCGAGATGACCAGCGTGCCAGAGCGGTTCAACCTGCTGCTGGCGCCGCCGCAACTGGTCGCCCGCTACGATGTGCATATTCCGTTCTGCCCTGAACTGGAGTATGCCGTCTTGCCCGACTTGCCCCGCGTGATTCGGGCGATCCAGACCACGCTGGAGTAGGCGTGCGGGAATCACGAGGTACCCTCGCCGCGCGAGGGGGAGGTTACCTCGCCCCGACTTCCTGACGGCTCCCCTCTCCTGCCACGCGGGAGAGGGACCGGGGGTGGGGGCTGGTGTCTCGTTAGAAATCCCGACTGGTGTAATAACCCAACTTGCCACCTGTCCGAGATTCCTCGCCTTCGGCTCGGAATGACAAGTTCACTTTTGCTCACAGCGCGTTGTCATTCCGAGCGGAGCGAGGAATCTCGCCTGCTCAAAGTCGATAGGTAGCAAGTTGGGCTACCCAATAGGCACGATTTCACCAGCTGGAGGCACTTATTATTTCGTCAGCTCCATCTTCAGCGTGCCATCGATGGGCATCGGCGCGCCTTCGACCGGCATGCCTTTGATGCGCATTTCGGTTTTCACCAGCGTACCCGTTTTGGGGTCAATCCAAGTGTGGCCGTCGCCGGAGAAGCCCTCGCCCTCTTTCGCGTCGGCGGTGCGCAGGCTCACCTTGATTTTCAAGGCTTCCAGCTCGCCCACCTTCTCAACACCGAGCAACTCCATCGTCGAGACGATGTCGGGCGCGCCGTTCTGCCCCTTGATAGTGTGGCTCCACTTATCCCCCACCTTGACCGGCTTGTCGGGAAAAGCAGCGCTGAAGGAGTTGAGGGGCAATCCACCTTGATTGGTTTCCATCTTCTCGATCGCGCCATTCGGCTTGTAGGTCACTTTCGTTGGTGGCGATGCAGGCTGGGGCATCTCCTGGTCGCCGAACTTGACCACCATCTCACCCGGAGCGGACTCCATCACAACATTCCCGTTCTCTTCCACCTTCAGCACTTTATTGGTGATGGGCATCGTGACGAGGACATTCTGTCCGCCGAAGTCGATCTCCATCGTCATACGGTACTTGAAGGTGTCCCCCTCTTTGACATTCAGCTTGAGGGTGTACTCCTGCGACACAGCGGCACATATGCTCATCAGCGCCCACACGCTCAGCAGCGTTGCTCGGATAGCTCGTTTCATCATCAAACCTCCTGTTGCGCAACTGCGCGGGGCGATTATACCCCACCAGACGGTATAATTAGCCTACTATGGCTATCCTAACGCAAGGTTCACAAGCGCCTGACTTCACGCTGGTTGATCAGAACGGGAACACGGTGCGTTTGAGCGACTATCGTGGACGCTGGGTTGTGCTGTATTTCTATCCGAAAGATATGACGCCTGGCTGCACGCAGGAGGCGTGTTCCTTTCGCGATCTGCACGCGGATTTTGAGCAGGAGGGTGTGGTGGTGCTGGGCGTCAGCGCGGACGATGTGCAGAGCCATCGCCAGTTTGCCGAGAAATATAAGCTGCCGTTCCCGTTACTGGCGGATACCGAGCATACGGTGAGCGAGGCGTATGGCGCATGGCGCAAGAAACATCTGTATGGCAAACAGTTCTGGGGCGTGGATCGGATAACTTACCTCATTCGTCCTGATGGCACTGTGCATCAGGTGTTTACCAAGGTAAAGCCCGCCTCGCACGGCGACGAGGTGTTGACCGCGATTCGACAGGCGAAGCAAAATGAATGAAGCGGTATTGATTGAGGCGGAGAATGCATCGCTGGTCTACCGCGATGGCGAGCGTACTGTGTACGCAGTGGACTCCGTGAGCCTGCAGGTGCGTCCGGGCGAGTTCGTTGGCATCGTGGGACCGTCTGGCTCGGGCAAAAGCTCGCTGCTGTACTTGCTGAGTGGGCTGAAGTTGCCCACGCACGGCGCGGTACGCTATCGCGGACGGTGCTACACCGAAGCCTCCGACGCCGAGCGGAGTGCGATGCGCCGTGAGCGGTTCGGCTTCGTGTTCCAGCAGCCGTACCTGCTGGGCTACCTGACGGTGTTGGAGAACGTGGTGGTCGGCGCGCCCGATGTGCGTGCTTATCGCGAGCGCGCCCTGTGGCTGTTGACGCAGCTGGGGCTGGGCGACAAGGCGCATCGGTATCCTTCCGCCCTCTCAGGCGGCGAGCGTCAGCGCGCCTGCGTCGCCCGCGCCTTGCTGATGGAGCCTGAAGTCATCTTCGCCGACGAACCAACCGCTGCCCTCGATCAGCAGACCGGGCTGCATGTGCTGGACTTGCTGGAGCAACATCGAGGCAACGGCGCTGTCGTGCTGGTCACCCACGATCCTCTGATGCTGCGCTACTGTGATACGGTCTACAGACTGCGTAATGGGCGCGTGGAGTCGGTGGAGTGCGCGCCGGGCAAGTCGCAGGGGAACACCGCCAGCCCACCCAGCCCGCGAGTAGTGCCATAGCCGCCCACCACGCCCACAACGAGATCCCCGAAAACCAAGGCGTCAACGCCAGCCCCACGAACAGCACTGCGTTCACCCGCAGCCAGCAATCGTGCAAGCGTAGGCTCAGATAAGTACAAACCGCTGCCATCATCAGGAAAAAGAACATTGCGCCTCGTTGCTCCCACAGCGAATTGTTCCATATCGGCGCTTCGTATAGATAGCTCCCCGCGTAGTGCCAACCCTCTGCCGACGGACTGCGTTACGCTGGATACAAACTCTGCAGGGGCGGTATCCAAACGCGACGATCGCGGTTTCTGTGTGATTATGATCTCTCCATTTCTACGCGCAGCGTCTTTTCGTGCGTGTAGAGTGCGAAGCCGGGAGGTGCGCCTTTGGGCTTGCGCACATACTTGCGCAGGGTGTAGTCTACTTCCACCACGCGGGCGTGCCGGTCGGCGCTGTTTTGGGCAGCAAGTCGTGCGGCGAACTCCAGTGTGCGGCGGGGAACTCGCTGCGGCTGGTTGTCGGTGCGGACAATCACATGCGCCCCCGTGCCCGTGCGCACATGGAGCCACCAGTCGTTGGGTTTCGCAATTCGGGTGAGCAAGAAGTCGTTCGCCTGCGCATTTTCGCCCACCAGCACGGTGTACCCGTCGGGGCTGAGGTGCTGGCGGATTTTGTGCCCCTCGAAGGGGTCTTTTTCGGGGCGTCGGGCAGATGCGGCCTCGGCGGGTTCACGCAGCCAGCCGTGCTGCTTCGCTTCTTCATAAAGCTGACGGAGAGTCGCCTCATCGGGGTTCTGCTCCGCCGTAAGGAGCGCAGCGCGGAGCTGGTGTACCTCGTCGTGCAGGCGTTGCAGGCGGGCTTGCAGCTCGCTCTGGCTTTCGCGGGCGCGACGCGCCTTCTGGAAATAGCGCTCGGCGTTCTGAGCAACGGTTTTCTCGGGGTCAAGCGGGATCTCTACGGTTGGCGCGTCGGGCTGCGTGTAGTCGGGAGCGTGCAGCACGGTTGCATCAGGCGGTAAGTTGTGCCCGAAGGCGAGGATCAGCTCGCCGTACAGTTGCCATCGCTCCGCCTGCTGGCTCTCATGGAGGGCGCGCTCGATGTCGGCGACGGCGCGTTCGCGGGCTTGCAGCGCGCGGCGCAGGTTCGGCAACAGGCTCTGACGCAGGGTCTCAAGGCGCGCCTGCTGAACACGCTCGGCGAACACCTGTTCCCACGCGAGGTTGACACTCGTGCGCGCGTGCTGCCACGACGCGGGGAACTGCATGCTGGGGAACGGATACGCGCCTATGGCACGATGGGTCTGCGGGGCGCGGATGACAACGGGTTCCCAGCGTCCTTCGCGCAGGCGGCGCGCCCACGCCATGATCCCGTCCAATCCCTGTGCCTGCGCGATGGCTTCCAGCTCGCCCGCCGTGAAACGGCTCAGCCCTTCCAGATGCGCCTGCCAATCCCGCTCCGCGCCCATCGTGTCCCATAGCGCACGCCAATCGTCATCGGTCATCGTCAGGGGGTTGAACAAGCCTTCCACGCGCGTCGGCGGCAGCCGATAGGGTTCGCCCGCGCGGATGGGTCGTGCCTCGCTCTGGCGCGGAGAAACCCACTTCAGCGCGCTGCGGATCAGCCCCGTCGGCTCCACCAGAATCACATTCGAGTGTTTGCCCATCAACTCGATCATCAGTCGGTAGACACCCTCGCGCGTCTGGATCTCCATCTGCACGATGCGGTCGAAGCCGATCATTCGCGCGTGCTGGATGATGCCGCCGTCGATGTGCTTGCGCAGGCTTTGCAGAAAGGGCGGCGGCGTCGGCGCGTTGGGCACTTTCGCGCTCAGGCAGTGCATGCGGGCAAACTGCGCGTCAGCGGAAATCAGCAGGCGATGCTCGGCACGCCCCCCGTAGATGTGCAGCACAAGGGTCAGCGGATCGGGCTGGCGTATCTCTTGGATCCGCCCGCCGATGAAAAAGCCGCGCTCTTGCAGCACAGCGTAGAGGCTCAGGCTATCGAACGGGATGGGCTTGACGCCATGCACGGGGCAACACTCCAGAGCGTGGTGGGCCCGGCAGGATTCGAACCTGCGACCAAGCGGTTATGAGCCGCCCGCTCTGCCGCTGAGCTACAGGCCCACTGGCAACGCTCGCGCATCTGAGCGCGCTCTTAATTATACCTCCGCACTGCGGACGGGGTACAATTCCCCCGCTATGCCCCCGCAGGAACCGAAAACGGTGCTGGTCGGGCTATCTACGGCGCAGTTGCGTGCGTGGGTGAGTGAAACCTTCGGTGAGCCTGCCTATCGCGGGACGCAGCTGGCGCAGTGGATCTACGCGAAGGCGGCGACGGAGTTTGAGCAGATGACCGATTTGCCCGCCGCCTTGCGCGCACGCTTGCGCGATCAGGCAGTCATAACGCCGAACGCCATTAGCCTCACGCAGCAATCGCGTGACGGCACGGTCAAATGCCTGTTGCGCCTCGCCGATGAGAATGAGGTAGAGTGCGTGTTGCTGCCCTACGAGGACAGAGTATCGGTCTGCTTGTCCACGCAAGTCGGGTGCGCGATGGGCTGTCGGTTCTGCGCCACTGCGCAAGGCGGCTACACGCGCAACCTCACCGCTGGCGAGATCATCGACCAGCTGCTCCATCTACAAAGGCTGAGCGAGCGACGCATCAGCCATGTGGTGCTGATGGGGATGGGCGAGCCGCTGCTCAATCTCGAAAATGTGGTGCAGGCGCTGCGCCTGATGCACGACGAGGTGGGCATTAGCTACCGACGGATGACCGTGTCTACGGTGGGCATCGTGCCCAAGATTTACGCCCTGGCGGAGTACGACCTGCCGATTACGCTGGCGGTTTCTTTGCACGCGCCTGACGACGAGACGCGCGCCCGCCTGATGCCCGTGAACCGCAAGTGGGGCGTGGAGACGCTGATCCAGGCAGCGCGCGACTACTTTGAGAAGACACGGCGGCGCATCACCTTCGAGTACCTGCTGCTGCGCGAGGTGAATGACACGCCCTGGCACGCCGAGCAGTTGGCGAAAAAGCTCCGCGGCGTGCCTTGCTTAGTGAATCTGATTCCGTTCAACTATGTGCCCACGCCTGATAACTTTCAGCGCCCCGAGGCGGAGCGCGTGCGCCGGTTCCGCCAGATTCTGGAGGCGGCGGGGGTAGAGGTCACGCAGCGCGTGGAGCGCGGGCACGATATCGACGCCGCGTGCGGGCAACTGCGGGGACGCCATCGGGGCAAGCCGCTGCCGCTCGCTGCGCAGGCACGATAGTTCCTATGCGGTGCAGGCAAACAGTGCGTGGAACTTGGGAGCGCGTCAGGGCGGTGGGCGCGGGCTTCGTCCGAAGATGGCTACTGCCTCTGCTACTGGCTGGAACCCTCTTCGCCTGCCAGCCGGCGCGCGAGACGGCTCCCGTCCGAGCTGAACCGCCGACGCGCGAGTCGGGCGTGAACCTGCCTGACGCCCGCTACGAGATCGAGCAACCCACCGTCGTGCAGCAGGATGAGCAGGGGCGTACCCTCTGGAAACTGCATGCCCAGTCCCTAAAAGCGGAAACGCGCGACAAGAAGGCACAGGGCGTGCTGGTCGCCGTGCGCGGCTGGCTTTACCGGGACGGCAAGCCCGTGCTGGAGTTTCGGGCGCCCTACGCCCGCGCCAACGCCGACACCCGTGAAGTGGAAGCCTGGGGTGGGGTGGTCGCCACCTCCAAGACCCACAACGCGCGGCTGGAAGCAGGGCGTATCCTCTGGAAGTCGCGCGAAGATCGCATCTTCGCCCGTGAGGGGGTCTTTCTGCAGTGGAATGCCTTCGAGATGCATGAACGCGCCCTCATCGTCGACACCGCCCTCGAACGGGTATGGGGCAGCGGGGGATAATCGCTGAAGTTTCGTAAACCACCCACCGATAACCTTATAATGCTGAGGTATAATAGCACGGGTGATTCCGATGAAGCAACGGTGCGGTTTTACGTTGATCGAGCTCCTGGTTGTTATCGCTATCATCGCGATACTGGCGGCGATTCTGTTCCCCGTGTTTGCTCAAGCGCGTGAGAAAGCGCGTCAAACCCAGTGTTTCACCCAGTGTCGGCAGATTGGGCTTGCCGCGATGATGTATGTGCAGGACTACCAGGAAACCTTTCCCCTTGCTGAGAACCAGTTGATCCCCCCGCCGGGCTTCTGTGGGGGCGGCTACACTGGCTGCACGTCCATCGGCTATCTTTACTGGCTGCAGCCGTACTCTAAAGATAACTTATATTCGCGTTGTCCTTCTGCCAAGCCGATTTCGGATCCAAGTTCGTCCACGGGGCGGCGGTTGCTCTGTGAAGGGCGGATTGGTTACGGCGCGGCGTACCCCTCGCCGATGGGGTTTGCCCGTACCTGCAGTCAGAACGAGTATGTCGTCTACCCGCCCAGCAAGACGCTGGCACACCTGTCCAGCCCGGCGCGCCATGTGCTGGTGATGGACGCCGTGCCCTCTGGTCCTTCGAGCCGGGATCTGTGGGTACAGTACGGCTTCTATATGAATGTAGTGCATTCGCCGTTTATGCGCACGGAGTGGCAGCACTATGCATTCAGTGTGCCGCCCGGCTTCCCGCCAGCGTTCCATCAGCGCCCGCACGGACGCCACCAACTCAAGGTCACGGTTACCTACGCCGACGGGCACACGAAGGCAACTCCCTTCGAGGCGCTGTACGGTCTGCCAGAGAGCGAGTGCGACCGCGACAACGGGCGGTTCTGCTCCAGTGTGGAGTACACCCGCACCCAGCGTCCCGACCTGTGGGAGCGGTGGGATTAGCCTCACAAGGGGCGCACTCGGTATAATCTTGCTTGATGCAGTTCGTTCTGAAGTGGCTGTTGTTTGCGGTCGCGCTCCATTTGACCTTTTGGAGCGGGGCGCGGTTGGGTCTTGATATGAGTCCCAGCCCCAAGTGGCAGGATAACCTGTTGATGGCGCTGCTGCTGGGGCTGGTGAACGCTTTTATTCGGCGAGGTGTGAAGCTGGCGTTGCTACCCCTGAACTGTTTGACTTTGGGGGTGGCGGGCTTGCTGGTGAACGCGCTGCTGTTCTGGGCGGTGTTTGCGCTGGCTCCGTTCAATTTCCGCGTGGGCAACTTTTGGGCGGCGTTGTATGGCAGTATTGTGCTGGGGATCGTGAACGGCATTCTCAGCGGCGTGTTGCTCAGCGACGAGAACGGGCGGAAGCGGAGGTAAACGTGCTGGGACGAGTGCTGCGCGGGCTGGCGATCTGGATCGGACTGGTGGTGTTGCTCACAGGAGCGCACATGGGCGTACTGTACGCTCTTAACGCCCTCCGCACGCGCTACGAGATCTCGCTGGAAGCGCGCCTGGGCGCAGAAGCCATCGATCGCGAACCCCCCTATCAGAGGGGCGAGCAACTGATCGTGGCGTTGGACATCCAGCCCAGTATGTACTGGCTGGAGTCGCTGGCGATGAGCGCGCTGATGAGCCTCATCGTGGCGGTGTTCGTGGGGCTGGCATCGCTTACTGCTCGACACGGACGCGCCCTAAAATTGATTCTGGTCGCGCTGCTGGTCAACGGGCTGGTGTTCTATTTCTTTTCGCTGCTGAGCGAGCACGTGCTGCTGGGCTACATGCTGGGCAAGCCCGTGTCGGCGATTGTGCCGGCGATACTGGTCGGGCTGGTACAAGGCGTGCTGAGCGTGCTGGTGCTGGGGGGAAAGTAGGTGGGCGTGTCGGGACGGCTGGTGGTGGTGTCGGGGGTCTCAGGTGCGGGCAAGACGCTCGCGCTGCAGACTCTGGAGGATATCGGCTACTTTTGCATCGACAACCTACCGCCGTCGATGCTGGAATCGCTGCGGGCGCGAGTGCAGGCGGGACAGCGGGTGGCGGTTGTGGTGGATAGCCGTGCAGGCGAACCGCTCGAACAGGCGGAGGAGACGCTTTTGCGCTGGAAGCGCGAGGGGTTGCCCGTGGAAGTGCTGTTTCTGGACTGCGCAGATGAGGTGTTGATTCGGCGGTTCAAGGAAACGCGTCGTCCGCATCCGCTGGCGCCCCTTGAGCCGAGCCTGCCCAAAGCGATTCGCAAAGAGCGCGAGCAGCTGGCGCCCCTGAAAGCGATTGCTGACCAGACGCTGGATACCACGCTGTTTCGCCCGCAGGACTTGCGCGAGGCGGTGCGAGGGCTGTACGGCGAGGCGCAGGCGCACTCGCCCCTGCGCGTGCGCGTCGTTTCGTTCGGCTTCAAGTACGGCGTGCCCGCCGATGCCGACCTCGTGTTCGATGTGCGGTTCCTGCGCAACCCGCACTATGTGCCGCGCCTGAAACCCAAGCCGGGGACCGACCCGGCGGTGCGCGAATATGTGCTGGGCGACGCGGAAACGCAGGAGTTTTTGGAAAAAGTGCGCAATTTCTTATCGTATCTGCTGCCGCGTTATGAGCGCGAGGGCAAGGCGTACCTGACGATCGGACTGGGTTGCACGGGCGGGCGACACCGCTCGGTGGTGCTGGGCGAGGAGTTGGGGGCGTGGTTCCTCGCGCGAGGCTACCGCACCGTGGTGGAACACCGCGATCTGGCGCGGGGGGAGGCATAACATGGCAGACGGGCGATGGCGCTGGCTGATGCCGGGAATGCGCGTGAAACGCTGGCTTGCGCTCTCCAGCGTGGGGTTACTAATCGCACTGGTGGGGCTGTGGATCGGGCTGGAGGGTGCGCCTGCGCAGTGGCTGGACGGGGTCTATCGCGCAGTAGATGCGCAGATTCGCGCCCTCGCCACGACGCCCCGCGCCGCCCAGGTGATGCGTTGGGGGCTGGGACTCGCGCTGGGCGCGGTGGGGCTGGGCGTGTGGTGGTGGGGCTTACGCCGCGCGTGGCGCACGCTGGTCGGCATCCTACAGCCGCGCGCCAGCGGGCGCGTGTGGGACGCCCTCTCCCGCTACGCGCTGATGCTCCACGGCAGGCGCGTGGTGGTCATCGGCGGCGGCACCGGGCTGTCCACGATGCTGCGCGGAATCAAACGCTACACCGCGAACATCGTGGCGATTGTCACCGTGACCGACGACGGCGGTTCCTCGGGCAAGCTGCGCCAAGAACTCGGCATCCTGCCGCCGGGCGATATCCGCAACTGCCTGATCGCGCTCGCCGACGCCGAAGGCGCGATGACCGCTCTCCTGCAACATCGTTTTAAAGACGACGCGGGTAACCTCAGCGGGCACTCGGTGGGCAACCTGCTCATCGCCGCGATGACCCAAATCAAAGGCGACTTTGAGCAGGCGATTCAGGAAATCGGCAAGGTGCTGGCAATTCGCGGGCGGGTGTTGCCTTCAACCCTTAGGCATGTGAACCTGCGTGCGGAGATGGAGGACGGTTCCTGCGTGGAGGGCGAGACGGCAATCGTAGCGTATCCTGCCCGCATCCGACGCATGCACCTCAATCCGCCTGATGTGGAGCCGCCCCAAGAGGCGATCGAAGCCATCAAGCAGGCGGATGTGGTCGTGCTGGGACCAGGCAGTCTGTACACGAGCGTGATTCCGAACCTGCTGGTGCCCAAAATCGCCGACGCGCTGCGCTCCACCGACGCCCTCCGCGTCTATGTGTGTAATGTGATGACCCAGCCGGGCGAGACCGACGGCTTCACCGCGTCCGACCATGTGCGCGCGATCGAAGCACACGCCGGCGGGCGCGTGTTCGACTATGTGCTGGTCAACACCGCCACGCCTATTCCGGAACTGATGGAGCGGTATCGCGCCAGCGGGCAGGAGCTGGTGCTGCCCGATGTGGATCGCATTCGCCAGATGGGCTACAAGGTCATCACAGGCAACTTCATCAGCCAGAGCGACTATGTGCGCCATGACCCCGTGCGCTTGGCAGAGGCGATTTTGCGCCTGGCAAAGTAGATAATCTCAATCGGCTTATATCAATCGGCTTAGCAAACGCCGTCATGTCGTCGGCGAGGACGCCGACGCTACGTGAGTGCATGCGTAGCGTCCGCGTCTCGCTGACGAACCGCGTCGCTTGAAACAGCGACTGGTATTATTAGCCGACGAAAGGGGCTTTGTCTGCATAGCACGACGGCTTTAGCCGTACAGAACCCTCTGTCCTTTGAAATCCTGATGGGTAAGTGCCTCCAAAGACTAAATCATTGGAGGGATCACCTCTTGGGCTGCTGCTTTGTTAGTAGCCTCACGATGTGCGGGTTGCCGCTGCGTCGGGCGGCGTCGAGGGCAGTTTCGCCCAGCGCGCTGCGGGCGTTGGGGTCCGCGCCGCGCGCCAGCAGCAACTTCACCGTGTCCAAGTGCCCGTTCTCTGCCGCCATCATCAGCAGGGTGCGCCCGTTGCGGTCGCGCAGGTTGGGCGAAACGCCCCGATCGAGCATCGCTTGTAGCACGCGCGTTCTGCCGTAGATTGCGGCGTAATGCACGGGCGAGTTGCCCGGGTGGCGGTTTTCGCGATCGCCTGATCGGTCGCGGGCGTCCAGACTCGCCCCTTTCTCAATCAACAGTAGTGCGATGTCCTCGTAGCCGCGAATGATGGCAAGGCTCAGCGCGGTCAGCCCCGACTTCGTGCGTGCGTTCACGACCGCACCCCCCGTCAACACCCGCTTCACCCGCTCAAGGTCGCCCGATTCCACCGCTTGCAACAGTTGCTCGTTGCGCTCGATCTGCGCTGAACGCACGCCGCGAAACCATGGCGACGCCAGCACCAGCATGGTCAGCACCACGGGCGCCACGAACAGCCCCAGCACCAGCAGCTTGGACACCCAGTGCGCCTCAGTCGGCTGCTGCGCTTTACTCGGAGAGCGCATCTTGCAACGCCTCAACAAACCGCTCGTTCTGGTAGGGTGTGCCCGTGTTCACGCGCAGGAAGGTGGGCATCCCGAACGCCTCGCCAGTGCGCACCAGCACGCCACGTCTTAGCAAGCGTTGTTGAATGCGTGCACACTCACACCCGACCTCGATCAGCAGAAAGTTCGCGTGCGACGGAATGTAGCGCAGTCCCAGCCGTTCACACGCGGCTTGCAAAAACTCCAGCCCAGCGCGGTTGAACGCCCGCGTGCGCTCGATATGTTCGCGGTCAGTGATCGCCGCCGCTGCCGCCACCTGCGCCAAGCAGTTCACATTGAACGGCTCACGCACCCGCTCCACAGGATCCAGCAGGTCAGGGCGCCCCACCCCGTAGCCGATGCGCAATCCCGCCAGCCCATACGCTTTGGAAAAGGTACGCAGCACTATCACATTTCGCCCCGCCCGCACGTAATCCAGCCCGTTCGGATAGTCGGGGTGGTCGACATACTCATAGTACGCCTCGTCCAGAATCACCAGCACATGGTCGGGGACGCGCGCCAGAAACCGCTCCAGCTCGTGCCGATAGACAATCGTGCCTGTCGGGTTGTTG
>JBCNVA010000092.1:0-6557 GCA_039630445.1 Armatimonadota bacterium | reverse complement strand
GGCTTCAACTACATGACAGACATAGACTTATCGGTGGATGGCAAGATTGTGGTTGGCTCCTGGTTTGGGAATGTCTTTCTGACAGATGAGTCGTTGGATCAGTTCAGTCGGTTTTTCATTGGCGAGGAACGAACCCTTTTTTTTGCCTTTACCAAACCAGTGCCCGAGCCCGCTTCTGGCTCGCTCCTGCTTCTCGGGCTTATTGGATGGAAGGCACTTTTCAGTAGAAAGCGGCGCTCTGGTGCTTGAAATAGGTGTTGAGCTGTTCCGATGCGTGGCGGTTCGTTGACCGTTCATAATACCGCCCGCTGTGTTGCAGTTCTACTTCAAAGAACTACACACCTTGCTGAAGGCGAGAGCACAACGCCGCTGGCTCGGTGTTCCCTCACTGAATTTTCACCGTCCCCCGATATGCTATAATATAAGCGAGAATTCGTATTCTCGGCGCGAGGGTGCGACGGCTCCCGCAACGAGGTGGAAGATGCGCACGCCGCTGGCAGGCTGGCTCACCGCAGGGCTACTGCTGATGCTCTGGGCGCAGAACGAACCGACGCGCCCCGTGTCGTTCCGCCTCGTGCTGCCCGAACCCGTGCGCCAGGTCTATCTCGCGGGCACTTTCAACGAGTGGCAGTACCGTCGCCATCCGATGCAAACCTCCGACGGCGGACGCACATGGACGCTCACGCTCCAACTGCCTCCGGGCGCCCACCAGTACAAGTTCGTCATCGATGGCACCGAGTGGCGCACTGACCCGAACGCGCCCGTTATCGACGATGGCAATGGCAACCTGAACTCAGTGGTCTGGGTGGAACCCGACGGCTATAACCGCCCCGCTCGCATCGGCGATGGGCACATCACACGCAGCGCGATTCGGCATGACCCGCGCGACCTGCGTGACCGCAACCCTGTGGACGGTGTCCTCTACCTGCGCCTGCGCGCCCGTAAAGAGGATCTGCAAGCCGCCCTGCTCTACTACTGGCATAACGGACGCCGCCACACGCTTCGGATGGAACCTGCCGCCCATGATGCCCTCTACACCTACTACCGTGCGGCACTGCCTGAAGCGAATATCGAGTATCTGTTCTGCCTGCGAGATGGGCGCACGAAACTCTGGCTCACGCCCAACGGCTTGCACCTTTCCAGCGAGGCACTCAGCCACCGATTCTGCCACCGCGTCGGCGAGAACCGATTCGATGTGCCCGATTGGGTGCAGGATGCCATCTTCTACCAGATCCTGCCCGATCGATTCTATAACGCTGACCCATCCAACGACCCACCCAACGACCAACCCATCGACTTCACGGGGCGCATCGAGGGCGACCGCTTCTACGGCGGTGACCTGAAAGGCATCCTCGCTAAGCTGGACTACTTGCGCACGCTGGGCGTCGACACGCTCTATCTGAACCCGATTTTTGCCTCCGTCACGCACCACAACTACGATGTGGACGATTACGAGCGTGTCGACCCACAACTGGGCACGGAGGACGACCTGCGCCAGCTGGTCAGTACGCTGCACGCAAACGGCATGCGCCTCCTGCTGGACGGTGTGTTCAATCACACGGGCATCTACTTTTTCGCCTTTCAGGATTTGCTGCAGCATCAGGAGCGCTCGCCCTACCGCGAGTGGTTCTATGTGGAGCGGTTCCCCGTGAAGGTAGAATGGAACCCGCCGTATTGGGCGTGGTGGAACATCCCGTATATGCCGAAGCTGCGCCACGAGAACCCGCTGGTACGCCGCTATCTGCTGCAGGTGGTGGAGCGCTGGATGCGCGAGTTCGCGCTGGACGGCTGGCGGCTTGATGTGCCCAACGAGGTGCCCGACATCTTCTGGCGCGAGTTCCGTCCCGTTGTGCGTCGCGCCAATCCGCAGGCGGTGATTATCGGCGAAATCTGGGGCGATGCAGGGCACTGGCTGCAGGGCGATATGTTCGACAGCGTGATGAACTACCTCTGGCGCGGGGCGGTGCTGGATTGGATTGCCCATCGGCGCATCAAGCCGTCGCAGTTTGACCAAAGGATGCAGACGCTACTCGTGCGCTATCCACGCCAGAGCCTGTACGCGATGTACAACATGCTCAGCAGCCACGATACCCCACGCTTCCGACGCGAGTGTGGGGGCGATCTGCGCCGCGTGAAGCTGGGCTTTCTGCTGCAGATGACGGCGATTGGTGCGCCCGCGATTTACTATGGCGACGAAATCGGCATGGACGGCGGGGGCACGCCCGACAACCGTCGCCCGATGCGCTGGGAGCTGACCGCAGAGGAGCGCGAGCTGCTGGACTATGTGAAGGGGCTGATCGCCCTGCGCAAAGCAACGCCCGCCCTGCGCCGCGGCGAATGGCACACGCTGCTGGTGGATGACCCTCGCGACCTGTATGCCTATGCACGGACGATGCCCTCCACGCGCGAAATCGCTATCGTCCTCATCAACAACAGCGAGCAGCCACAAACGGTGGAACTGACCGCGCCGCGCAACCTTGAGGCGTGGCGAGTGGCAACGGGGACACACGATTTCGGGCAGGGAAACCTTCCTGCCCCGAAGGGGCGACTTACTCTAAGGATGCCCCCACTTTCGGGAGCGATTCTCGTTCCCACCCAGTAAACATGAGTAGGAGGTACAAAACGATGAGAGCGAATCGGCAGAAGGGCTTTACGCTGATTGAGCTGCTGGTTGTGATTGCGATTATCGCCATTCTGGCAGCGATTCTGTTCCCGGTGTTTACCCAGGCACGCGAGAAGGCGCGCCAGACCCAGTGCCTGAGCAATCTGCGACAGATAGGTGCTGCGCTGTTGATGTACGCCAACGATCACGACAACAAGGTGCCGCTCTGGTGCTTCGCCGAGTATTATCAGTTTGCCGCACGCCTGCAGCCCTACACCAAGAATCGAGACATCTTCAAGTGCCCGTCCTCACCCTTTGCACAGGGCGCAGCACAGGTGGTGCAGCGCGATAACGGCTTTGGCGACTATATGCGCGCACCGAACCATCCACAGGTTGGGCTGGGCACCTCCACGCGCGGACGACAATACTACTTTGACGACATCTACCCGCCGATGGACTACCTGGTGCATAACGGGCTGTGCGGCTACGGTATCTATGACTGCAACTATAACCCCTCGATGATCGATACAGGTCGCGTGACTCGTCCCTCACGGGCTGTGGCGCTAATTGACCTGCCACCCAGCCGCATGCAGTGGCCTGGGCGTCAGTTCTGGGAGAGGCGCATCGGCGCTACCTTCAAAGGGCGGCATAACGAGGGGTCGGTTGTGCTCCATCTGGATGGGCACTCCAAGTGGTACCAGTACCGCAAGCTCTATCCAACCGACCGCGACCAACCGAACTACTCGGAGCCTGCCTGCAACGATCCCGATCCGATGGCAGTCTACACATGGTACTGCTGGGGCTACGAGTGGGGTCCGCCTGAGGATCGCGGCTGAAACGCAAAAGGATATGTCTGGGCAAACTCGTTAATCGGATGTGAGCCGTCAAAGCGGTAGGGCGAGCTCAACACAGCGTGTACGCCCGCTGGCAATCTGCAAGCGACAGCTGGATAAGCGGCGTGTCGCCTTGCAGGATGACCAGCTGGTCGCCTCCTGTATAGCCGAGCAGGTGGCAGGCGAGGCGATGCTGGGCTGCCAACTGCTGTAGGGTAGGCACCAAGGCAGGCTCGGCTGAGAGGATCACGCGCGTCGGGGCTTCTCCAAAGAGCCGAGCATCCAGACGCTGCCGCTCACTCCAGCCAGCGGGGAGCTGCACCCACGCACCGATCCCCTCAATCAGGGCACACTCGGCAAGCGCGACGGCGAACCCGCCCTCGCTGAGGTCGTGTGCCGAGCGGATCAAGCGCTGCCTGGCTGCTTGCACCAGGAAGCGATAGAGCGATTTTTCTGCTTGCAAATCCAGCGCAGGTGGGGCGCCGCGATCCAGCCCGTGCACCACCGCCAGATACTCGCTGCCTCCCAGCCCCTGCAGCGGATCATCGTAATCCATCGGGGCGACGAACAGCACGGCAAGCCCCGCTTCGGGAAAGCCCGCGCCGACGCAATCCTCCACGCGCTCCAGCACGCCCAACATGCCAATCGTCGGCGTGGGGAAGATCGCCCCCCGCTCACTCTCGTTGTAAAAGCTCACATTGCCCGAAATCACGGGCGTCTCCAGAAATTCGGCAGCATCGGCAATCCCGCGCACGCACTGTTCAAATTGATAGAAAATCTCAGGGCGTTGCGGGTTGCCGAAGTTAAGGCAGTCGGTAATGGCGCGCGGTAGCGCCCCAGTGCAGGCGACATTGCGCGCCGCTTCCGCCACGGCGAGCTGCGCCCCTCGATAGGGATGCAGATAGCAGTAGCGTCCGTTGCCGTCGATTTTGAGCGCAATGCCCTTCTCCGTGCCCCAGAGGCGCAACACGGCAGCGTCTGCCTTGCCTGGCGGCAGCACCGTTTGGATGCCCACCAGCCAGTCGTATTGCTCGTAGACCCAACGCTTGCTGGCGACAGTGGGCGAGCGCAGCAGCTGGAGCAGCACGGCGTTCCAATCCGTGGGCATGGGCAGCTCTTCCAGCGCGAGGCGCTGTACCTCGCGTAGATAGGCAGGCTCCTCTGTCTGCAGATAGTAAGTGGGGCACGCTTTGGTGAGGTAGTCGGCGGGGATCTCCGCCACAATCTCGCCCCGATGGCGCACGCGCACGACGCCATCGCTCGTCACGCGCCCGATGACCACCGCGTTCAACCCCCATTTGCGGAATACCTGCGCCACTTCCTCCTCGCGACCCGCCTGCACATACAGCAACATCCGCTCCTGCGATTCGGAGAGCATAATCTCGTAGGGGGTCATGTTCGGCTCGCGCGTGGGCACGAGCGCAATCTCGATGTCGACACCTGTGCCCGATTTGGAGGTCGGCTCGCAAGTGGTGCAGGTCAATCCCGCCGCGCCCATATCCTGCATGCCCAGCACTGCGCCCGTTTCGATCGCCTCCAGCGTGGCTTCAATCAGCAGCTTCTCCATGAAGGGGTCGCCAATTTGCACATTCGGGCGTTTCTCCTGCTGGTCTTCACCGAGCGTTTCGGAGGCGAAAGTGGCACCATGGATGCCGTCGCGTCCCGTGCTGGAGCCGACATACATGACCGCACTGCCAGGCACATCGGCACGGGCTGGGATGATGCGATTCAAAGGCACCACACCAACCGCCATCGCGTTCACCAGCGGGTTGCCCGAATAGCAGGGATGGAAGTAAATCTCACCCGCTACTGTCGGTACACCGATGCAGTTGCCATAGCTGGAGATGCCCTCCACCACATGCTCCAGCAGGTAGCGGTTGCGCGGTTCGGTGGGCGGTCCGAAGCGCAGCGAGTCGAGGATGGCGATCGGGCGCGCCCCCATCGTGAAAATATCACGAATGATGCCTCCAACACCCGTCGCTGCGCCCTGATGCGGCTCCACGGCGGAGGGGTGATTATGGCTTTCAACCTTCATGGCGATGCCCAGTTGCTCATCGAGGGGCACGATCCCCGCGTTTTCGAAGCCTGCACCCTCCAGCGCCTCGCGATACTTTCTGAACAGGCGTAGTACAGGGCGCGAATATTTGTAGCCGCAGTGTTCCGACCACATCACGGCGAACATGCCCAGCTCGGTGTCGGTCGGCTCGCGCCCCATCAGCTGCACGATGCGGGCGTACTCCTCATCGCTCAAGCCCATCTCGCGCCAGATTTCCGGTTTGCGGGTGAACATGGCAGGTCAGGTGGAGGGCAGCAGAGGATGGCTGCGCGGCTGGAATTGGTAAGACAGGTAGATAGTTACCCCCTTCCGCCGGGCATACTCGAACACATCAGGTTCGCTCACCATAAAGGCGACCATCACAGGGAACAGGTTCGGGTAGAGTTTTCCCAGCCGTTCCACACGCGCCTTAATGAACTGATCGATAGTCCGCTTGGAGAGCTGCGACTTGGCTTCGCCAATAATCTGAAGCGTGCGACCATCCTGCCGTGCCTCACCCCAGATGTTGACCTCCACATAGTATCCTTTTTGATCTTGCACAAAGGTTCGGGTGAGACCTTCCACTACCTCGATGCCGTGATCGCGCTGGAGCAGTTCAGGCAGATAGTAGTAGGCAAGGTCTTCCAGGGCGTAGCCGACAGTCATGCTTAGCCCGCCCAGTTGCTGGCGCAGCTGTTCGAACTGCGCATCGGTATGCCGCCGTTGCTCTGCCAGCTCTGCCCGCAGCAAATCGAACTGCTCATCGGAGCGCTGCCGCTGTTCCGCCAGCTCTGCCCGCAGCAAATCGAACTGCTCATCGGAGCGCCGCCGCTGCTCCGCCAGCTCTGCCCGCAGCAAATCGAACTGCTCGTCAGAGCGCCGTCGCTGTTCAGCCAGCTCTGCCCGCAGTAATTCAAACTGCTCGTCGGTGTAGCGTCGCTGTTCTGCCAGCTGTTCGTCAAAGTGGCGTCGCTGTTCGGCAAGTTCCTCACGCATCACCTGGATCTGCGCCTCGGTTTGCTCGCGCATCGTGCGCAGCTCTTCCAGAAGGCTGGCGAAGCGTTGCTCGGTCTGCTTGCGGAATTCC
>JBCNVA010000091.1:0-9108 GCA_039630445.1 Armatimonadota bacterium | reverse complement strand
CTTGTTGTCGCCCGCCACAGGGAATTTGCATAGCGGGATTTGCAAGTCGGGATGCTCCAGCAGGTGCAACGCCATCAGCGACTGCCCCAGCGCCGCCAGCTGCTCAAACACGGCGCGATTGGGGGGTAGGGGGATGCGCGGGAAGTCGCGTCGCAGGAACTCGGCGTATCGTGTCCGATACGCAGGCGCGTGCAAGATGGCGTAGACGTAGGCGAGGATTTGCTCAGGCGAGGGCTGTGGCGTCGCCAGCTCGCCGAGGCTTCCGTAGCGTTCTCGTCTCGCGGACGGCTCGTCGGCGGGGACGCCGACGCTACGCGCTTTTTCGTCAGCGGGGACGCTGACGCTACATCGCGCCGCAAACAGCCCATAGGCAATCGTTTGCGCATACAGGTCGGCAAACTCGGCGGGCGTGAGGTCGGGCAACAGGGTCTCTTGGAAGGCGCGGTAGAGGTTGCGCAGTTCCAGCGGCGCGTCGGGCGGTTGCTTAAGCTGTGCCTCCAGAGTAGAAAGCAGCACCCGCTTGAGCTGGCGTGTGCGACGCGCAAGGTGGATGGCGAGTTCATTGGGCGTGCGGATGGGCAGGGGTTGGGCGGAGAGGAAGGCGGTGAGGAGTTGAAGCGAGGATGCCGACGCGACGGTAGGGGCACGCCCCTGTGCGTGCCCTTTTTCGGGGCAGACACGGGGGTCTGCCCCTACATTCATCGGCGGGGACGCCGACGCTACGGGGAGTTTTGCCTCTATCACGCACTCGCCCCCGCGATAGAGGCGAAACTCAAGGAAGTTGGTCAGCAAAAAGTTGTCCAAGTTCTGCTTGAAGGCGTCCACTTGGGCTTTGGCGTGCCCTGTGAGGCGGTCTAAGTCGGTGCCGAAGGCTTCGGCTTCGATATAGCCTACAGGTGCGCCGTTTTTGAGCAGAATAAAGTCGGGTCTGCCTGCTACGGTGCGCTTAGGTTCGTGGATGAACTCGGCGGTTGGGTCTAAGTCACGCAGCAGTTGGAGCAGAGCATGGTGATAGGAGAGTTCCTCAGTTGCCTGCGCCTTCTCTTGGATGGTGCGCAGGGTCTCAAGGTAGCGTTTAAGCGCGTGGGCGGGTTGCATCGGCAGGGATTATACCTGCAAGTGGTATATCAATACCAAGCGGATAGAGGGCGAGGTGCAGCTCACCTCGCCCTCGCTGGTGGCTCGATGAAGGGTTAGCCAGTGCCCATCAGGATGGTCTGCCAGAGTCCGTAGCCGACGCCGTAACGGGCGCGCACGCCGTAGAACACCTTATCGCGCATGAACACGCTCTCGTTGGTGGGGCGATCCAGCGCGGCGAACTCCAGCGGCACATCGCGCCGCTCCTGCAGGATCACAGCCCGCACTGCACGCGAGGTATCCAGCAGGAACCATTTCTGCTCGTCGCTGCCCGTGATGTAGGGCGACACAATGAGGCGCAGCTTGCCCTGCAGCACATTCCGATAAGGCGTGTAGTTGCCCGTCGTGTTCGCCTGCACCACAACGGGCGATTCCAGCAGCTCCATCGCCAGCCACTGCAACGCAGGTCCGACCAACAGCGTGTCGGGCATAATGCCCATCGGTCGCCCGCGGTCATCCTTGATGCGCATCATCTGAGCAATCGCGTCTTGCAGCGACTCCGTGGACAGCGCCCCAGTGAAAATGTTGCTCTGTACGCCACTGTCGCCTTCCTGATGGTTGTTGCTGAACAGCGGCTTGCCATCGTAGCCCGTGCCGTTTGCCAGCAGGGCGTTGATCACCAGCTGCTCCCGATGGCGCACCGCCTCCAGCGCGAGGTCCTGCACACGCATGCGGATCATGTCGTACTGTTCGTCCTCCAGGGCGCGGCGCTCCACCGCGATGGAGGCTTCCCACACCTGGTCGCTAATCGCGTATTCGTAGACGCGCAGCCCGGAAGGGACGCGCTCATCCACGAATTCGCGCATAGTGGGCACGCTGCCCAGCCAGCCGTACTTCTGCGTGGGCAGGTTCGTACGCACAATCGTGGCGATGCGCGGCACTATGCTTGACTCGTCCAGCTGGCGGTAGGCGCGGAAAAATTCCGTGCGCAACCCCGCCTCTACCAGCGACAGCAGATCACTTCGAACTAGCGGCATGGCATCTCCCTCCTTCAGACAGTGTGGTTATCGATGCGGATGCGCACCGTCGTGCCTGATGGGAACTCCACCACCGTGCCGACAGCGATGTTGTTGGTCGTGGTCTTAGCGACCTCATTATCGGACACGGCACGGACAACCACACCGAGGTCGCTCTGGCTGAATGTGCCGACACGGTTGTAGACGAAAGTGCCCCGTTTAATCACGCGGCATTTCTTGGCGCCGTGGGCGCCACCCGTGTTGTCCACGCTTTCGAAGGCGACGCCCACGAAGCGCAGGTTCGCCGTGTCGGAGGCAGGTACAAGGTAGCCCGTGCTATCCACGCAGACCAGCGCGCCTTTCCAGATACGCACACCCCCCTTCACGGGGTAGGCGATCAGCAGCCCTTCCTTCTCTTGTGCCTCATATGGCTGAGACAGTGCAGGCATTGCGGCTCACCTCCTCAGGTACGGTTTGCCAGAATCTCGGCGGGATCCAGATCGGGGAACACCTGCTGCAGGAACTGTGCCTCCTCGGGGCTAAGTGCAGGTGTCTCATAAGCGGGCATCGGGGCGTACTCGCCCAGCAAGGGTTGGGCGGGCAGCGCGTCCACGAAGCGTCGGAACAGCTCGGCGATCGGCAGCGTCTCGCCACTGAACTGGACTGTCGCCTCGCCCTGCATGAGGATAGCCTCAGCAAGGGGTGCCAGGGCGGGCGGTAGTTTGCCGCTCAGCGTCCAGCGCTGGGTCTGTTCGCGCACCTGCTGGGCATGCAGCTCGCGCTCCAGCTGGCGCACACGCTCGCGCAACTGCAACACCTCATCGGGAATCGCTTGTGCGGTTTCGATTGGCTCCATGCGGTTCACCTCCAGAAGCGGAGGCAGCGGAGAGGTGGAGAACAGGCGGGCATCGGGCACGCGCGGGCTGCCCGTGACGGACACCTCAACGATGCGCTGGAGATCGCGGCTCAAGCCGAGGCTCAAACCGCGCACTCGCAACCGTTGCAGCAGGGCATCCGCTTCGGGCAGGAGGAATAGCCGACCGAACAGCTCGGTGCCCCGCTGCCAGACCGCCACCAGCCAACCCAGCTGCACAGGCGATGGGCGATGCTCCACAAACAGCGGCACGGGCGCATCGAAATGCGCTACAAGACGCGCGAGGTCTTCTGTGGTGAGCGCCAGCCCGCGTTCGGGATAGACGCCCACCTCCAGCAGCTTCGCCTCACGAACCACCCAACCCTTCACGGGGCTGCCCGCCCGAAACGATGGCGCTCTCATACTGCCTCCACAAGGAGCCGGGCAGCACGCTCTGCAGAGGTCAACCGTGGCGCGCAAAGCGCGGGCATGGCGTGATGCGATGCGCTCGGTGCTGCCTATCCATCAGGAGCGGCAATTACCCGTGATTCGGCAGGAATCGTGAGCGGCAGGTCGTATTAAACCTCTAAAAGAAGCAAAGGAGCTGCGCTCATGGCTGCAGATGAGCGGGTATGGTTAGCGGCGCTGCTGCACGATATTGGCAAGTTCGAGCAGCGAGCAAAGTGGGGTGCACATATCCCCCACCAGGAGCACGGGGCGCGATGGTGTGAGCAAAACTATTTCGCCCACACCTTTGGCAGCGATGTGGCAGAGGCGGTGCGCCAGCACCATAATCCCAACCCCGATCGGAGCAACGCTGACCGCCTACGCCTCATCCAGATAGTACAACTTGCCGATAAACTGGCAGCGGGCGAGCGAGCAAAGGAGGCGCGCGAGCAAGAGGATCCACAACGCAGCGGGCTGGTCTCCATCTTTTCGCGCATCCCGCTCAACTGGCAAGAGAAGGGCAAAGCGCCCAGTGGCTACCCGCCCGAAGCGCGCTACCCTGTGCAAACACTCGATTGGCGCAGCGCCGCGCTCCTGCCCAAACCGAACTTGTCTATCTCTGCAGAAGCCTACCCAAGCCTTTGGCAACAGTTTGACAGTGAGTGGCAGCGATTTGCTGCAAACCGCACCTACACTTCTGCCGATTTCCGCACCTTGGTTGCCCTGCTGGAGAAGTACACCAGCTTCGTGCCCTCCGCTACGCCGTGGGAGCAAGCCGACGAGCGCACGGTTCCCGATGTCTCGCTGTATGACCACCTGCGCGTGACGGCTGCCGTTGCAGCGTGCCTCGATAAGCAGCTACTGCCCGATGAACTGGAGCAAGCCTGGCGTCAGCCCCACGATTATCACCAGCCGCTGATGGCGCTGGTGAAAGGTGACCTGTCAGGCATTCAGGCGTTCCTGTATCTGACGGGGCGCGGGGGCGCAGCACGCGGGCTGAAGGGACGCTCCTTCTTCTTGCAACTGCTCACCGAAGCCATCGCCCAGTTCATTCTGCGCCAGCTGGAGCTGCCCATCGTGTGCCAGCTGCTTGCCAGTGGCGGGCATTTCTACCTGCTCATCCCTTACAGTCAGATCGAGACGCTCCATCAGCTCCACAGGGAGATCAGTCGCAAACTGCTCAAAGCCTTTCAGGGCGACTTGCGTGTGCTAATCGAGGCTGTGCCGCTCTATACGCGCGATTTCTTGGGCAACTTCGCAGACAAGTGGGCGGAACTGGGACGCCTGCTGGGTCAGCGCAAGCAGCGGCTCTGGTCTGAGTTGCCCGATGATGAGTTTGGACAACTGTTTATCCCTGTGCAGCGTGCCACCGATGCCCAATCGCTCTGCCAGGTGTGTTATGGGGCATGGGATCCCAGCCAAGGTGGGATTATCGACGACGGCATACGCAAATGCCGCCGCTGCCATGGATTTGAAGAGCTGGGCACCGATATTCGCAATGCGCATGCACTGGTCATTGAGCAGGTCGATCCAGAAGACCCACCCGAAAACGCCGACTGGCAGCAGGTGCTGCACGCTTTCGGCTGGAAGGTACAGATCGGCGAGGGCACAGGGCAGGCAGCAATTCGGGTTGCCTTCACTCCCGACTTTCTACCTCCGCGGCTCCAGCACGGCTGGTCGTATGAATTCCGCCCGCTGGCGTCTGTGGTGCCACCCCCTGTGCAAGGGGAGCGACGCCTTCCTGACTATGATGAAATCGCTCAGAACGCCACGGGCGCAAAATGGTTGGGCGTGCTGCGCATGGATGTCGACTCGCTGGGCGCGCTGTTTGCGCAAGGTCTGGGCGACAATGCGACGCTCAGCCGCATGGCGACGCTCAGTCGCACGATGCGCTACTTCTTCGAGGGCTATGTGGCTCACCTATGCGAGCCATACGCCCAAAAGAGCCAGCTCTACCTGATCTATGCTGGGGGCGACGATCTGTTCGTGGTAGGTGCGTGGAGCGTGCTGCCCGAGCTGGCGCTGGAGATCCGCAAAGCCTTTCGCGAATTGGTGATTGCAGACCACATCACCCTTTCAGGCGGGATCGCCATCAGCCATTCGGGAGCGCCGCTTTATCAGCTGGCGGAGACCGCGCGTTACGCACTGGACGAGCAGGCGAAAACCCACCGATGGCACCACAACGGCACCGAGCGCGAGAAGGATGCCCTGAGCTTCCTGCAGACGCCGATGGGCTGGGGCGAGTTCGAGCGCGTGCACGCCATGTTCCGGCAGGTATGCCAGATGGTGCAGGGCGATCCGCAAAGGGGCAGCGTACCGCGCGCCCTGATCACGCGCTTAGCCCAAATCGCCAGCCTCTACCAGCGCAACGCCGCCCATATCCGCAAACTCATCCGCACAGGCAAACTCCACGCCGGGCGAAAGCACGACCTCACCTTCTACGCCCGCTGGCTCTGGCAGAACCTCTACCACCTCAGCCGATTCGCTGAACGCCACGAAAAGTGGCAAGCTGATATCAAGGCGATCCGCGATTCGCTCATGAGCGACCGCAACAGCCTCATTCATCACCTGCATGTGGTTGCTCGCTGGGCAGAACTTTACACCCGAGGCAAGGAGGGATAAACGATGAACCGACCACAGCCACAGAAGGGACCAGCATCTCAGAGGCAGAGAAAATCCTTCAAGGAACTCGCGCAAGAATGGATGCGCGAGAAGAAAGTCGAGATCCGACTTAAAACCGCTTTTGGTGATGATGTGGGCAGTGCGCAAGAACTCGTTAACCTGGCGCGCGAAGTCGGACATGAAGCGTTTAAACAGGGGCTCACTACCAACCAGATTCGGAACATTTTCGGGATAGTGAAGGGTTGGGAGCGGGACTACCTGCGTTTCTCTGGTGGTCAAATCAATCAAGATCCAAACCCGCCAAGACTGAGACAGGAGTTAATCATGCTCAATCCCAAGCTTGTCTATGCTGCTTCGCGACATGACAAGCAGGGGACATGGCTATTTGTCCTCACTCTGCAAAACGCCCTCGAAGAGGTGCTCAGCAAAAGTAATCTGCGCGAGGGCTTTCGCCGATTCGTTGACTTCTTTGAGGCTATACTTGCCTTTCACAAAGAGGCTGAGGTGGAATCTCGAAAAAGGCAAGTGGAAGGAGGCGATTAGCGATGGCAAACAGCATCCAGATCGTGGGCAAAGTGGTGATTACAGGCAGCATCCGCCTAATGACAGGTTTGCACATCGGCGGTGCGGCTGCTGGGCTGGACATCGGCGGTGTGGACAACCCCATCATCCGCCATCCCGTCACGCGCGAGCCGTACATTCCCGGCTCCTCACTGCGCGGCAAGATACGCTCGCTACTGGAACGCGCCTATGACCTGCCACTCAACAAGAAAGTGCAGGACATACGCCTGCACGAGTGCTACAACGAACAGGAGTACCGCCAGTGCGCCATCTGCCATGTATTCGGCGTCTCACCCGGCGAGCGGGAGCGTGGTGCACCGCAGGGCGAACGGACAGACCGCCGCGGTGAGTGGGAATCGTTCAAACCCACGCGCCTCATAGTGCGCGATGTGGCGATGAGTCACGCTTCAGTAGAGCAGCTGGAGACCGCGGACACCGATCTGCCCTACACAGAGGTCAAGTGGGAAGCCTCCATCGATCGCATCACCTCTGCTGCTGTGCCCCGCCAGAATGAGCGCGTGCCCGCTGGCACACGCTTCGAGCCGTTCGAGATGATTTACACCATCTATCGCCTAAACGGGGATGACTGGCAGCAGGATGTGGAGTGGCTCAAAGTGCTGTTTGAAGGGATGCGCCTGCTGGAGGACGACTACCTGGGTGGCTATGGCTCCCGCGGTGCAGGCAAGATCGTCTTTGAGAAACTGAAGGTGCAGCTACGCCCACTGACTTACTACACGGAAGGACAACCCCCCATAGAACTGGCACAAAAGCTTGAGCTGCACCAAAGCGATCAGGTGGATGCCCTCATAAGCCAAGCTAAGGAGAAGTTGCAAGGGGTGCGGTGAGTGGCATGGTCGCCTACTCGTTGACTTTCCGTGCGCCGCTGCATATTGGCGAGCGGGGTGTAGGACAGGAGGAGACGCGCGACTTCGTGCCTGCCGACACCCTCTTTAGCGCGCTCTGCTCTATGTGGCGGCTACTGTATGGCATCGACTCGCTGCAGCACGACCTGCTGGCTCGCTATCGCGATGCGGGGCGTGAGCCGTTCTTTCTCACCTCCGCGTTCCCCTACGCAGGCGCGATCCGCTTCTATCCCAAGCCGTTGCGCCCTCCAACTGACGAGACCGAGGTAGCAAAACGCTGGAAAGGCATTCGTTGGGTCTCTGAGCGGGTGCTGGAACAGTATCTGCACGGCGAACCGATCCAACTGGAGGTGTCGACACCGAACGGAAAGCAAGGCCTGACGCTGCACGAAGGCGAATGCCTCATTCACCCCGACGACCGGGACGCCCTCCAAAGCTTCTGGGACTATGAGCGGGACGATCTGGCGATGTATCGGCAGGCGGTCGTGCCGCGCGTGGCGCTGGATCGCATCACCAACGCCTCGCAAATCTGGCAGTTTGGGGAGACCCACTTCGCGCAGGGATGTGGACTGTGGTTTGGCGTGCAGTTCGGTGAGTCGGGGTTTCAGGAGCGGTTCGAGGCATGCCTGCGCCTGCTGGGCGACACTGGGTTAGGCGGCGAGCGCGGTGCAGGACGCGGACTGTTCACCTTTGAGCGGCGCGAGTGGCAACTTCGAACACCGAGTTCACCCACGCGCTTCCTGACACTTTCGCCTTGGCTCCCTGCAAACGCCGAGCAGCGCAGTTGGCTTCAGCGTGAAGGCTCCGCCTATGAGCTGACACTCAAGCGCGGCTGGCTCGGCTCGCCCGAAGCCCGCAACCTACGCCGCAAAGAGGTCTGGATGGTAGCGGAAGGCTCCCTCATTGCCCATCCGCCGGAGTTCCGACTTGGACAGCTGATCGATCTTAGCCCTGACCGCGCGCCCCATCCCGCCTATCGCTATGGCTATGCCTTTCCGATTGGGGTGAAGTAAAATGGCAACATGGCGATATCTGTTGGAAACGCTCAGCCCGCTCCACATCGGCAGCGGGCAAGAATATGGCGTGTTTGATGGCGTCTACGCCGATGGGCGTTGGTACCTAATCGATATCGAGAAGGTGCTGGAGCGCAGTCGCGAAGATGCATCAAACTTAGCCAATGCGATGATGCGCCCCGATTTCAACTGGGCAAGCTGGCTACACCAGCGTCGCATCCTCCCAGAAGAGGTCGCTGCTCGCACCATCACCTGCCGCCAAAACCCTGCCCGGAACAGAATCCGTGCCTGCATCCGTGACCCGTTCGGACAACCCTACATCCCTGGCAGCACGCTCAAGGGCGCCATCCGCACCGCCATTCTGGAGTGGCTGGTATCGGATCTGGATGAATCGAGGCGCAAACAGTTGGCGCAAAAGGTGGTACAGCGTGATGAGCGCGGCAGGCTGCCTGCTCGCGAGCATGTGGGGCGTAGAACGCTGGAACGCCAGCTCCTGATCGGCGGTCGTAGCGGGCGCAACGAATCGAACTATGACCTGCTACGCGCCCTGCATGTCGCCGATTCAGACCCCCTTGCCCCCGAACAGGTGGAAATCGGACTGGTCTGGGTCTACACCCTGCAGGGGAACCGCCTCCAACAGAAGCGCGTGGGCAACG
>JBCNVA010000090.1:0-12098 GCA_039630445.1 Armatimonadota bacterium | reverse complement strand
TTCCTCCAGGCAACGCTCTGCGCCGTCCGAATCGCCCCTGCGATGACAGCTCCATGCCAGCAGTAGCAACCAGAGCGTGCCGATTTGGTAGTCTCGCTCCATGATTTGCTTTGCCAGCCCGATGGCACGCTCCAGACTGCCTTGCTGCAGCGCGTCGAGTGGCGTCTCCGCTTGCAAGGTGAGTGCCGCGTGGCGCAGGAGCAGCTCCGCCATCACAGGTGGGTTCTCCTGCTCGATGGCTGCCTGCAGCACGGTCTGCAGGGTGCGCAGGGGCAGGTCAGCTTCGGCAGGCAGCACCTCGCGCTGCGCCCGAAGGAACGCCTCGTCCCGTGCAAGAGCGTACAGGGCTTCGTAGTCACCCGCCTCTTTCAGGTGGGCAGGGTAATAACGCAGGGCATATGCGCTCTTGTGTTCCGCCCAGCGGGCGCAGTAGTTCAGCAGCTGCTGCCGCGCCCCCTGCGCCAGACTGCCCAGCGCCTGCTCAAAGGCGTCGCCCAGCGCAGGGTGCGTGAAGGCGTAATACCGCTCGCCTGCCCGCTCCTGCACCGAGAACCAGCGCGTTGCCTGCCACGGCAACCCTGCCAGCTCAAAGGCGTTCAGCCCTGCCAGTTCCTCCAACTCGCGCTCACTGAGCGCTCCGTGCGCTGTCGCCAGCAGGGCAAACAGCTGCTGCACCTTCGGTGCGTCCGTCAGGCTGCGGGCAAGGTGGCGCAGCTGCTCACGCACATAGTTGTTGAAGCCTGTAGGCGTGCGCTGCAGCGCAGCGTGCACATCGCCACCGCGCTTTGCTTCCGCCAGCAAATCGTCCACCAGGTAGCGCAGGTGCAGCGGGTAGCCCCCTGTTTTATTCATCACCAGCTCCACAAAGCCCGCTTGCTGGGCATAGGGAGCCAGCTCGCCGTCGCCCGCACGGGTAAGGTAGTCCGCAATCGCTACGCGCGGCAGGCTCTGCAGGTGCAGGCGTTGCGCCTCACACAACCAGAGCGAGACGGCTTCAGGCGTTTCACCCTCCCCTGCCCGAACAGAAGCAACCACATAGACGCCCTCAGGCAGCGGCTGGGGCAGCGTCAGTAGCAGGCGTTGTTCTGCCTCGTCCAGCCCGTCCAGCAGCAGCACCAGCGGCTCGTCGGCACGCGCCCCCCGCTCGCGCAATACCCCCAACAGTGCATCGCGCAACAGCCCCTCATCACGCAGCGGCAGCTCCTGCTCCAGACCGTAGTAGATATAAAGCTGGCGCAGCAGATTGTAAAGCGCGTTCGGGATGCTATCTAAACGATTCGCATCGTCGTATCCTTTGCGGAAAAAGTGGTAGGCGATGAAGCAGCCCGCCTCGTGGCGCAGGGCAATCCAGTTGGCAAGCAGCGCGGTCTTGCCGTAACCTGCAGGCGCGGTGATGAGCAGCATCCCCGACGGCTGCTCAAAGAGCGCATCTAACCGCTCCAGCTCCGCCTCGCGCCCCACGAACAGCGTCGTATAGTCGCGGATAATCTGCTCGGTGCGTTGGGCGAGTTCCAGCCCTGCGTACTGCTCGTACAGCGGGCGGCGTTGCGCCTCGATTCGAAGGGTTTCCAGCAGCGTTTGCACCTGTTCCGTGCGTGTCAGCAACGCGGGCAGGTACTCATCGAGGCGTTGCTCAATCGCTCGAAAGCCTTCCGCCTGCTCCTGACGCAACTGCACGAGCGTCTGCTCCAGCTGTTGCAGACGTTGCAGCACCTGTCCCCCGAACTGCTCCAACTGCTGAATGAATGCGCTGTAGTCAACCGAGACGCCCTCCACGGAGAGGTTGGCAAGCAGCAGGCTTTGAAAAGTGGTGGTGACATGAGGATTTTGCTTGAGTTCCTCTGCAAAGAAGGCGCACAGCAGGTCGAACCAATCAAGGGTGAGGGCTTCGCCCTGTTCGGTGATCTCCTGCCAACCGCTTTGGAGCATTTCCTGCAGGTGTGCGGAGGGCTGAACGCGCCACCGCGCGCGGAGTTCTTGCAGCAGTTGCGCTTTGAGCAAAGCTCTGAGTTCCTCTGTGCGCTGCTGGGCGGTTTCGCCGCGCGGCTGAAGCAACAACTCAATCTGCTGCTCGGCTTCAGGAGTGGGCGGGATGTAGGTGGCTTTGGGCAGCTGTTTGAGTTCGCGCTGGAGGGCGTTCCGTACTGTGAGCAGCTGCCTTGGTTCTGGAGGTTGGCGGAACAGGTAGCGGATGTCGCGCTGGAGCAGACGGGGTTCCACGCCCAGTTCGCGCAGGCGAGCATCTATAAGCACGAGCGTCGCTTGCAGGTATGCCTTGCGTACAGCCCTTTGCAAGTCGTGGTTGACAAGTCTGCCGCCCTGTCGGAGGCGCTCACGCACCGTCTGCATCACCCGACAGAACAGAGCATCGGTTCTGTTGCCTATAATTCCGCTAATACTGTAGCCTAAAAATGCAATGAGCAGATCCATTTTTCTTGCTCCTCAAGCTTAGACCGATTGCCGTTTCAAGCGACGCGGTTCGTCAGCGAGACACTGACGCTACGGACGCATCCTGCGTAGCGTCGGCGTCCCCGCCGACGACTGCGCCATTCGACAGGGCAGTAGGTATTCGCTTCTACTGCTAATGCTCCACTTCCCCCTTGTCGTAGCAGTTGGGGCAACATTCTATTCCCTCGCAGGCGCGACACTTCTGTTCGGGGTAGATGGGGTGTTCCAGTTTGTCGCCGCGAATAGTTCCCTTGCTACCACAAGTGGGGGCATTTACCTCTCCCGTTGCATCGTGGACAGGTCAGCTTTGCTACTTATATCACCCCTTGTCAGGGGAATTATACCCTTTTTGAAAACAGTGTCAACGGTTCAGGGAGGGTGTTCGAAAAAAAAATCTCTTCTCGGTAGGCATGCCCCCTCCAGCAGGTTCCCCCCACTTCGCGAGGGGAACCCCCCAATCAGTTCCTCCTTATACCAATTGCCTTATCAGATGCCGTGTTAGCGTCGGCGAGGACGCCGACGCTACGAAAAAGCCCGCCTGTTCACGGTATTTGGCACCGTCCACTTCAAAAATGATCCCATCCGATTTGGGGGAGGGGGGTGGTGTTGCCCGATTCGTCTTGCAGCAGGAGGTCGGTTTCGTCGGTGAGATAGCCGATGTGGGTGAGGGGCGTGCCGGTTTGGGCGGGGAGATCGGCAAGCAGCATCTGTGCTGTTTCGGGCGCGGCGGCAATCAGCAACTCGTAATCCTCACCTCCGGCGAGGGCAAACAGCATCGGATCGGTACCTGTTCGCTCGCACCAGCGCACCGCTGCGGGATGGATGGGCAGCTGCGCGCTCAGCACCCGCGCACCACAGCGGGAGGCACGCGCCAGCTTGGGCAGGTCGGACGCCAGCCCATCGCTGAGATCGATCATCGCATGCACCCCACGCTCGCGGAGCTGCTGCCCCTCGCGCAGACGCGGAACGGGCATCCCGTGCGCCTGCAGCGCATCGGCATCAGTGGGATCACCATGCATCAGGCGCATCAGCCCCGCGCGTGAACCGCCCAGCGAACCTGTCACCAGCAGCCAGTCGCCGGGCTGTCCACCCTGCCGCAGCACGGGCGAACCGCCCACCATACCCAAAAGGCTCACATCGATCACCAGCGGACCCTCGGCATACGCGGCGCGATTGGTGTCCCCACCAATCAGCTGAGTCTCATAGGTGCGGGCGCACTCCAGAAAGCCCTCAATAAAGCGATCGAGCCACTCCCCTGTGCGCTCAGGGGGCAGCGAAAGGCTCAGCAGCGCGGCAAGCGGCACACCCCCCATCGCCGCGATGTCGCTCAGGTTCACCGCCAGCGATTTCCAGCCGATTTGATAGGCATCCAGCCAGTCCAGCCGAAAGTGAACCCCCTCGATGAGCATGTCGGTCGTCCAGAGCAGGCGGTGTTGCCCGATTTGAAGCACGGCGGTATCGTCCCCGATGCCCTCAAGGAGTTGCATCCCCTCGCCGACATCTTCTCCTTGAAGGGGGAAAAGTTGGGGAAGGCTCTCAACCATACGAGCGATACGCCCGATCAGGGCATACTCGGCGCCCAGCTCCGCCCACTCATCCCAAGTTTGCCGTGCGTCGCTCCCCATTCGCCACTCGCTACTTGCTGTAAGGCATCAGCTTTGCCGCCACCGATGGGATCACCTGTGCGCGCAGGTGGATACCCTGCTCAAGGTAGTCCACCGACAGCACGCGCCCGAACTCATAGCACTCGGCAACCAGCGCACTCGACTCGTAGGGCAACCACACATCGACGCTGACCAGCATGCCCTGCAGCGTCTGCACGATGCGATCCATCAGGTGCGGGATGCCCTGCGCCAGCTTCGCCGAGATGTAGACCGAGTTCGGATGCTCCGCTACCAGCTGGCGCAGCCAGTAGGTATCTTTGACGCGATCTGCCTTGTTGAACACCAGAATGGTCGGCTTCTGATCGGCTCCCAGCTCCACCAGCGTGGTTTCTACGGCGTCACGCTGCAGCTCCCAGTGCGGGCTGGAGATGTCGATGACATGCAGCAGGAAGTCGGCTTCCAGCACCTCCTCAAGCGTGGCACGGAACGCCTCCAAGAGCATCGGGGGCAGGTTCTCCACAAAGCCTACGGTGTCCGTCAGCAGTACCGACCAGCCGTCGGGCAACACCACTCGGCGCGTGGTCGGATCCAGCGTGGCGAACACGCGGTTATCCACATACGCATGGGAGCCAGAGAGCACATTCAGCAGGGTGGATTTGCCTGCGTTAGTGTAGCCGACAATAGCCCCGCTGGGGAAGGGCAATCGGCGTCGGGCAGCCCGCTGATGCTCGCGCTGGCGGCGGATCTCCGCAATCTCCTGGCGCAGATGGGCAATCCGTTCGCGAATGCGCCGCCGATCCATTTCCAGCTTCGTCTCGCCGGGACCGCGCGTGCCGATGCCACCCCCTAAGCGCGACAGGGCAATCCCCTTGCCCGAAAGACGCGGCATCAGATAGAGCAGCTGCGCCAGCTCCACCTGAAGGGCACCATCGCGCGACCGCGCCCGCTGCGCGAAGATGTCCAGAATGAGCTGCGTGCGGTCAATCACGCGCGTCTGGGTGATCTCCTCCAGATTGCGTTGCTGGATGGGGGTCAGATCGGTGTCAAAGATGATGAGATCCGCCTCTTTCTCGCGGGCGAGAACAAACAGCTCCTGCGCTTTGCCTTTGCCCACACAGGTCGCCACATCGGGGCTGTGGCGCCGCTGACGCATCTCCGCGACCACCTTGACCCCCGCCGATTGCGTCAGGGCGCGCATCTCTTCCGCCCAGTAAGCCTCCTCATCGACCGTGTCCGAGTGGCAAAAAACCAGAATAGCTCGCTCTGGCTCGCCCGTTGCCCTCTGTGCGATAGAGAACACCTCCGCTTTTATTATAACCCAACTTGCCACCTGTCTGAGATTCCTCGCCTTCGGCTCGGAGTGACAGGTTTGTTTTCACAAAGTCGGCGCTGTCATTCCGAGCGCAGCGAGGAATCTCGCCTGCTCAAAGGCGACAGGTAGCAATTCGAGTTATTATACCAATTATTATACCAACTGGCATCCCGAAACGGCGGCATAGGGCATCCGATTGCCCTGTAGCGTGACAACCCCTTGCACAAAGATACGGCGCGTTTGGGTATACTCTTTTGGCTTAGAGGGCAGGCAGCGATGGCAACGGTCAAGACGGGCGGATTTATCAGCAGGCTGGTCAATCGGATTCAGACCTGGTTTCGGGAGGTCACTGCCGAGTTGAAGCGGGTCGTCAAGCCGACACCCGAGGAGACCACCCAGATGATGCTGGTGGTCATCGGCTTCATCCTGATTGTCGGCTTGTGGTTTGCCCTGTGGGATCTGGTGCTTACCAACCTTACTCTTTGGATTGATCAGCGGGTGGAACGGATAGGCAGATAGGAGTGAGCGATGCGACGGGCTTGGTATGTGGTACGCACGCTGGTTGGGCATGAGAACAAGGTCAAGCTCGCCATCGAGAAGCGGGCAGCAAAGCGCGGGATGGATGACCGCATCTTTCAGGTGCTGATCCCAACTGAGCAAGAGGTGCGCGCCAAAGCGGGCAAGAAGCAGACCGTATCCCGCAAGGTGTTCCCGGGCTATGTGCTGGTGGAGATGATCTTAGACGATGAGACTTGGACGCTGGTGCGCACGACGCCCGGAGTGACGGGCTTCATCGAGTCGGGAGGCAAGCCCGTGCCGCTTGCCCCTGAAGAGGTGGAGGAGATCAAGCGCTCCATCGAGGAGAGCAAGGAGCGCCCGCGCGTGAGCTACCTGCCCGGTGATGCCGTGCGCGTCGTGTCGGGCGCTTTCGCCGACTTCAACGGCAAAGTGGAAAGCATCGATTATGAACGCAACCGCGTCAAGGTTCTCATCAATATCTTTGGGCGCGAAACACCTGTCGAACTCGAACTTGACCAGATTGAGAAAGTTTCATAGGAGGGATCAAGGATGGCAAAGAAAGTGATGACGGTTATTAAATTGAACTTGCCAGCGGGGTCTGCTACCCCTGCGCCGCCTGTGGGACCCGCACTGGGTCAAGCAGGGGTCAACATCATGGAGTTCGTCAAGCGGTTCAACGAGCAGACCGCCAACCAGCGAGGTTCCACACTGCCCGTCGAGATTACGGTCTATGAGGATCGCTCCTTTACCTTTGTGGTCAAGCAGCCCCTCGCCTCCGACCTGATTAAGCAGGCTGCGGGCATCGAGACAGGTTCCTCGAATCCATTGCGCCAGAAAGTGGGCAAAATCACGCGCGAGCAGCTGCGCCAAATCGCTGAGCGCAAAATGCCTGACCTGAACACCGATGATATCGAGGCGGCGATGCGCATTATCGCGGGCACAGCACGGTCGATGGGCGTTGAGATTGTGGACTAACGCCTCACCGAACCCGCCCGACAAACTCGGAAGTGAGCGATTTCAGGAGGAGAGAAACCGATGAGAGGACGCAAAATCGCGAAGCGACAACGCCACAGTGCGCGTTATCTGCAACTGCTGCAGCAGGTGGATCGCACGCGCCTCTACGCGCCTGAGGAAGCCATCCGACTGGTCAAGCAGACCGCCAGCGCGAAGTTCGACGAAGCGGTCGATGTCGCGGTGAACTTGGGCGTGGACCCGCGCAAGAGCGACCAGATGGTGCGCGGCGTGGTGAACCTGCCGCACGGGACGGGCAAGAAGCAGAAGGTGATGGTGTTCGCTAAAGGCGAGCAGGCGGACGCCGCGCGCGAGGCGGGCGCTGACCTGGTTGGTGCAGATGACCTCGTGGAACAGATCCAAAAAGGCTGGAAAGGCTGGAAAAACTTCGACCTAATCGTCGCGGCGCAGGATATGATGCCCGTGATTAGCCGAATCGGGGGCATCTTGAAGGCGCGGATGCCTAACCCCAAATCGGGCACGGTCTCGCCAGATCCTGCTAAGGTCGTATCGGACATCAAGCAAGCCACGCGCGTGGAGTACCGCGTGGACAAAGCGGGCATCGTGCATATGCCCATCGGACGAGTCTCCTTCAGCGAGGAGCAGCTGCTGGAGAACTTCGCCGTCGCCCTGAATGCCCTGCTGCGTGCCAAGCCCGCCACCGCCAAAGGACGCTACCTGCGCGGCATCACCCTCTCCGCTACGATGGGACCTGGCATCAAGGTCGATCCAACACTTGCGCAAAAACTGGCGGAACAGGTGAAAGCCTAATCGCTTAGGGCTTGCGGGAACCTTTGAAACCCTTGGCTCGTATAGACATATATACAAGCGTCTATATATTGAGCCAAGCGATGACCGAAAAGCAGTGGGTGCGCATCGCACGGGCGCTTTCTGACCCAACACGGCTGCGCCTGTTTCGTACAATTGCCACACAGGGCGAGCTGTCCTGTGGGGAGCTGGCAGAACAGTTCCCTGTCGCCCAGTCGACCGTCTCGCACCATCTGCATGTGCTGATGAATGCAGGGCTGGTGCAGATGCGCAAGCAGGGTCAGCACCACTTTTTCCGCGTCTGCGTTCAGCCCCTGCAGGAATTCTGCCAGCAGCTCTCCCAACTGTTGGCATCGGTGCAAACCCCAGAATGCGAGTCATCGCTCGATGAGACGCTTGAGCAAACCATCTATAAGGAGGGATCCCTATGAGCAAGGTTCAGAAACAGCGATGGATGGCTTATTTGGGTGTATTGGCACTGCTTGTTGCCCCGCTGGAGGGCATCGTGGCGCAACCCGTGACCTATCGGGTAGACCCCGTTCACTCCTTTGTGATTTTCCGCGTGAAGCATATGAATACCGCCTATGCCTATGGGCGGTTCAACTCGTTTAGTGGCAGAATTGTAGTGGATGAGCGGAACCCCGCCAATAGCTCCGTGGAGTTTGAGATCGACGCGAACAGTGTCGACACGGGCAACAGTCAACGCGATGACCACTTGCGTAGCCCCGACTTTTTCAACGCGCGTCAGTTCCCCAAGATTACCTTCAAAAGCACTTCGGTGCGCAGGCTCAACAATAACACGCTGGAGGTGAAAGGGAATCTCACGATGCGTGGCGTGACTCGCCCGCTGACGGTGCGGGTGACCTATGTGGGTAAGGGGCGCAACGCGCGTGGGCAGGAGATTATCGGGTTTGAGACCACCTTCACCATCCAGCGCAGCCAGTTCGGCGTCAGCTACGGGCTGAATGGCGGGCTGGCGGACGAGGTGCGCGTGACGGTCGCGGTGGAGGCGATCCGCCAGTGAGCGTGGTGATTCAGGCGGTTGTTGCTGCGGGTGCGCCCGCCCTGTTAGCGGGGGTTCTCTGGCTGCTGGGCGGGTGCCTCGCGCCCTTGACCCCCTACCGCTGGCTACTCTCCCCACTGGCAGTCGGAGCAGGCTATGTATTGGCACACATCCTTATCGTGGGTGCTCCTTCCTTCCCGCCCGCCGATGCTACCCATTGGCTCCCCTACTTCGCGTTGGTGGGGCTGGTGCTGGGTTGGCTGGCGGAAGTACCGCGTGACTATCGCTGGCTGTGGAGCGCCCTCACCCTGTTGCTGCTGGGCTGGTTGATGACGCTGGGGCTGAAACCCCTCATCCAGTCGGGCTACTGGCAGCCGACAACAGGGGTGACAATTATCGTAGCCCTAACCCTTGCGACCTGGCTGCTCATGGTGCTGGGTGCGCCCAGTGGCGAGGTGGAACAGGACGCCGGGCTGCCCTTCCTGCTGGCGACGCTGGGTGGGCTGAGCGCAGGGCTGATTTTCTACAATAAGAGCGCGTCGCTGGGGCAGCTGGCTGGCTCGCTGGGTGCCACGATTGGCATCGGCGTGCCACTGGGCTGGCTGCTGCGCGAGTTTCGGCTGGGGCGCGGCGCAGTCAGCCTCGCGCTGATGCTGATGGCGTTCCTCTGGGCGATGGCGTATGGCTATGCGGAGCTGCCTACCTATGCGCTTGCGCTGCTCTATGTGGCAGGGGCAAGCCTTGCTCTAAGCCGATGGCAATGGCTCGCCTCGTGGCATCCGATAGGGCGGTTCGCTTTGCGCCTGGCGCTGCTGCTCCTGATCGCAGGTATCCCCTTATGGCAAAGCTACCAAGCTTATATGGCAAGCGCAAGTGAATACCCGTACTGAGTAATACCAATTGGGGCGTCAAGTGATACACGGCTCAAGCCGTTCCTTTGCCAACGAAGCCCGCCTACGCGGGCTACAGCCGACGAAGGGCGGCTTTGTCTGCACAGGAACGGCTTCAGCCGTACCGGAATACTGTGCTGTTTGAAAACCCGACTGGTATAAGCCTGGTCGACTGAAGTCGTTCCCATCCAAACGAAGCCAGCCTTCACTGGCTAAAAACCCCGCGCAGGCGGGGTTTCGTTATCACACGCTATATGCCATTTCCCCAGCTCCACAGCACGCCGTAGCGCAAGCCGTAGGTGCTTACCCGCACATCAGCCATCCCCAACTTCGTCATAATGCGCTCCAGGATGAGTGCGCCCAAGTGCAACACGGGCGCCCGTTCGGGTTCGATGCCTGGCAGACGCGCCCGCTCTGCATCGCTTAAGCAAAGTAGCAATTCCAACATCTTGACCAGCATGCCCCAGGTCAGGCGGAACCCGTGAATTTGCTCTGGTGTGGCGGGCGAACCGTGCAGCGCGTGCCAGAGCAACGCCAGATTCACTCCCGTGCCACCCACCGTCACAATCTGCTCTGGCGCAGGCAACCAGCCAAGGAACTGAAACTGCTCATCCAGCCAATCGCACACACGCCCGATTTCGTCAGGGTTGGGCGGATCGGCAGGCGCAAGCTGTTCGCGCAGCGTCATCGCGCCCGCAGGTAGGCTACGCCAGCGCAGGTTGGTCGTGTCCCGTTGCGGTGGTCCGTAGGCGCACTCAACGCTGCCACCTCCGATGTCAATCACCAGCCATGCACCGCCTCGCTCGCCCACCGATTCATGCGCCTGCGTGCCGTTTGTAGAAAGCTTCGGTTTACCCACCGCGAGGCGATCGCGTAGAAAGACCTGCCAGAAGTGTAGCTCCCCGTTGGTGCCCACGAGCTTGGTGGACAGTTCATCGAACGCATCTCCCTCCTCCTCAGCAGCAGGAGGTGGGGACACCCACAGCGCGGGGTCCAGCGCTACCGCCAGAAAGCTCAGCTCCGCCTCCTCCCGCTCGCTCAGCACACGCACAGGGCAGTCCCGTTCCTGTAACGGCTGCAACAGCACTTCCCGATTGGCAGCCTTGCGCACCACGGCGGTAGCGACGGCGACAATTCGCTCCACGTCCATCGCATGGCACTGCTGAAGGTAGTTCTCGATAGCGGTCAGCGTGCGCTGCACTGCCATCGGCTTGAGTGTGCGATCGGGTTCGAACCCTTCGCCCAGCCGCGTGATGGCTGACTGGTCGCTCAGCACGCGCCAGCCATCGGGCGTGCGTTCCGCGACCAGCAACAGCACCGAGTTGGAGCCGATATCCAGCACAGCAACCCTCATGTTCGTTCTCAGGCAGCTCAAGCGGCTCAGATCTCCCAGTGGGCGGCGCGCACTTCTGGCAGCTGCAGGAGGTCATGCAGTACCTGATCGGGGCTGCTGGTATGCAATGGGCTAACTTGCAGGGCGAACACGCGCGTGCCAGGCACATCGGGGAACTCCTGTCGGAACGCCTGCAGCTCGCACTTGTGCCGCGCCAGCACGCTGAACACACCGTCCAAGCTTGCCGTCGCCTCCAGCGTGACCCACAGCGTGGGCGCCGCAATCGATCGCTGAATCGCCTCCTCGGGAATGCGGAACCAGACCAGCACGCCATAGGTGAGCAGGGTGGCAACCAGAGCGATCAGATAGTAGCGCAGTTCGCCCATGCCGACTGTCATGCCGATTGCAACGACAGCCCATAGGCTGGCAGCGGTGGTCAAGCCGCGCACGATGCTGCCCTGTCGCAGAATAGTGCCCGCTCCGATGAAGCCGATCCCGCTCACAATCTGCGCCGCGATGCGCGACGGGTCGGACATCGGGTAGCCGAAGCTGCGCGAGAGCACCATCATCAGCGTGGCGCCCAAGCAGAGCAGCACATGCGTGCGAATGCCCGCAGGTCTACCCCGACGCTCTCGCTCCCAGCCAATCAGACTGCTCAACACGATTGCCAGAACGAGCTGACCCGTCACATGCGCCAGCTCCTGCCAGTCTGCTGCCTTCACGACTGCGAGTATACCCCCTTCTTTGCCAGCAAGATTGCCCCCACGACACTCGCGCTCGCCACGAAGGCACCTACCCCACCTGGCGGCAGCACACCCACTGACAACCCTGCGCTGATGGGACCCAGCACATAGCCCAGCGAATAGAAGGCATAGAGCAGCGCGAGCGCCGTGCCGCGCAGGTGCGCCGCAGCCCCCTCGTAGGTTAACAGATGCACGGCAGGAAAGCACAGCCCGAAGCCGATGCCGAATAGCCCTGCCGCGCCCCATGCGCCTGCAGGCAGCATAAACCCTTCTAAGGCGATGCTGCCCAACGCAACGATTCCAATCCCCAGCACTGCCCGCCAGAATGCACCACCCAGCAACCTCCGCTGGCGCACCGCCATCATCACACCGATCGCCAGCAGCGCGAACAGCCCGAACAGCCGTCCCCGATAGGCTGCGCCATAACCCGCTCCCTCCAGCATCACGGGCAGTCGGTAGGTCAGCAT
>JBCNVA010000009.1:0-3795 GCA_039630445.1 Armatimonadota bacterium | reverse complement strand
GCCAGTCCCGCTCCGAGGGCAAGCAGGCTTGCTGGCTCTGGCACAAACTGCAGGGTGTAGATGACTGTCGAATCCTGCAGCGGCGTGCCGTCCAGCGCCTCTCCGTTGATCAGGCGGAACTTAAAGATGAACGGGTCATTGCGCGACGGCAGGCGGTTGGCGGCGAAGATGATGTGCTGATGCACCGAGTCGGGATCGCCCGTATACTCCAGCGTCCAGAGACCGGGTAAGCCCTCGCCGAAGATGGGGTCGTCATCACCTTCCACCACGCCGAACAGCCCCGAGGAGATAAACACCTGCTGCACCGTCACGCGGCGCAGTTGCGGTTCCGTCTGACCTTCGGGCGTATGGAAGTTCCAGCCGACATCCACCCCATACACGCCGGGCAGTAGCTCCTCCAGCGTGAACTCCAGCGTGTAAGGCGGTTCCGCCAGCTCATGCGGTTCGATTACGGCGAGAGTCGAGTCCACATAGCCGAGGTGAATATCCTCATGCTCATGATCGTGCTGCGCAACAGCGCTATGTAGCAGTGCAACGGCTGCGATTAGCATCAGTACCGATTTGAGCGTTCTCATGGTTTGTACCTCCCTTCACTGTGAACCTTCGCCGACCAGACCAAAGTTGAACAGCACGGTCAACAGGTCGGCGTCGTCGACCGTGCCGTCGCCGTTCACATCGTCTGGCAGGTTTGCCCCTGTCTGACCGAAGCTGAACAGGACGCGCAGCAGGTCAGCATCGTCGATGAGGTCGTCGTTGTTGAGATCGCCCGCATAGGGAAACTGCCAGTCGATGCGCAGCATGCCGCCCAGCGGGATGTTCTCGCGGCGGCGGGAGAGGTGCTTGCTCAGTTTGGCGACCACGGTGGCGCTTCCCGTGCGGTTGAAGCCCACCATGTAGGGGTAGATGGCATCGGGATTGGGAGGCAGGCTCTGGCTGAGCCACGCCTGATTGGGCTGGCGCACCTGCACGGTGAGCGTGAGGTCATACAGGCGTCCTGCATAGCCCGGGGCAGGCTCTACGCTGCCATAAAGCCGCGCGGGATTGCCCGCCACCATATAGATGCGGTAGACCTGGGGCATGTCCGCCACAGGGGAGCCGTTGTGTGCTATGCCCTGCACCGCGCCCACATCCCACACATAGACGCCAGGCGACGATGTGCTAAAGATAAAGTGATGGTGCGGCGTGCCAGCGGTAGGTAGGTCGAAGTAGTTGCGGCAGCTAGAGGCGCAAAAGATTTGCCCCATGCCCGACTTCGTGCCGACCAGCCCCGGTGTAATCCAGCGCTGCACGATGCGACACGCCTGCAGATGGGGCACGCCGTTCTCGTAAAAGAAGTCGACGCCCACATCCAGCAGGTAGGCGCCGGGCACGAAGGACATCTGGCGCACCGGGTGCGGCTGCGGCTGGATTACTGCTAATGCGCCACCCTGCACACCGAACAGCAGATCGTTCTCATGTTGTGCCAACCCTGCACTTAGCAAGGTGATTGCTATAATGGCTGATGCCCATCGTTTCATGATTTCCTCCTCCTGTGTTTGTGTGTGAATCGTCGCGAGCGTAGGCTCGCCTGTTGCCTCGGTGAAACACCGAGCGGCTCTGCGAACGAGGCTTATCGGGCACAAGTGGTTTCAGGCGACGCGAAACGCGCCGTGGCGAAGCAACTGTCCGCAGAGAGGGTTAGGAGAAGGGTTAGACAGGGGGCGCGCGCGGGATCAGCGAGGAGGCATACAGAGAACGATACTTTGAGGAGGGTTCAGCAGGCGTCCATCGGACAGGCACCCAAGCAGGCTCTATCGCCTGACGCACCGCCTCGTCCAAACTCTCAGGCACAGCGGGCAGGCGTTGCAAAGTACAAACCAGACAGTCGCTGGACGCGCTGCTCGGTTCGTGCGTCAGCGGGTGCAGCAGATTGCCCGTGAGCAGCACGAGCAACCAGACTAATGCAACCCATGCCTTGTGCGCCTGCACCTTAGGACGCATCGCTTCTATTATACCCCATCCACGTCGAGAATCATTCGACCCTGAATCGCACATTCCCAAAACGCACCAGATCGCCTGGCTTGAGTGGTTGGCGGGCGATGCGCTGTTCATTGACAAAAGTGCCGTTGGTGCTGCCCTCGTCATATAGCACCGGCATACCACCTTCCTGAACGATTCGGGCGTGGCGGCGACTGACCGTCGGATCGGGGATGATGAGGTCGTTGCCCGCTTCGCGCCCCACTCGCAAGCCTGCAGGCGGCACCACAACGCGCACGCCCGCCACCACAGGGTCAACACCGACCAAGGCGGTCGCTACCCCCGCCACTACGGCAGTGGCGCTGGAGGGCGCAGACATACCGCCTGGGGCAGGCGTTGCCCCTGTCGGGATGGAACAAGCACATCTACCCGTGATCGGATCATACGGCTGACCGCAGTAGGGGCAGCTGCCAGCAGGCACGGGCGGAGGCGGTGGCAACGGCGCACGCGCCACATCCGTCGGCACACGCACTGATGAACCCTCCCGCAGTTGGAACACTAACTGAAAGGAGCCGATCTGCAACTGATCGCCATCGTCCAGCTCTACCTGCCCGCTGACGGGCACACCATTCACCCGCAATGGCGCATGGGGCACCAGCAGATACTGTCCACCCGCAATCAGAATCTCGGCGTGGCGCGGCGCGACTTGGGGATCGCCCCGCAGCGGCACATCCGCCAGCTCATCGCGCCCGATAATCGCCCCCGAACGGTCAATCGGATAGTCCTTGCCCTCCTTGCGCCCGTAAAGAACGCGCACCCACGCCTGCCGCGAGACCAGTTCCAACAGCCCGATAAACAGCCCGATCCCTGCACCCATCAGCACGAGCGCAATAGCACGCGAGACGGCTCCCTCCTCACCCTCCGCACGCAGCGCGGCGCCGAATGCACCCCCAACAGTGAACGCGAGCACATCGAACAGTGCACCTCCTAACGCACCGCCAATCGCCCCACCAATTGCGCCCTGCCGAATGCGCTTCACCGATCGCCCCACCACCCCTTCTGCCATGCCAACAAACATGCCGAACAGACCCCAGCCCACGATGCGCCCGATAATAAGTCCGATAATCGGGAGGGCAAGTTGCATTGCGGCGAAAATAATCTGCCCAAAGTAGACCCCAAACAGCCCGCCCGGCAGCCCGACCAGCGCGCCTAACAGCAGCCCGCGTAGCGCATGCGCCGAAGTGCCCAGCGACAAGCCGCTGGCAAAGCCGATCAGCGCGCCGATAAAGCCGCCCGCCACCAGCCCGAATAGGGTCAGATGTCCCCAGTCCACTGTGCGCGTGGGATCATCGGTCGTGAACGGCTCCATCACCGCCCATGCCAGCAGCCCACCAATCGCACCAAAGACCAACAGATAGAGCAGTTTCTGAATCATCCGCATCACCTGGCTGGCGAGTGGAACGGCTCACCATTCGCTATTCGCCATTTCGCCATTCGCCACCTCGCTATTTCGCCACTTCGCCATTTCACCACTTCGCTATTTCGCCTCACTCCACGCGAAAGCTTGCCATACCGAACTGCACGGTATCGCCCACGCGCAGAGGGGTAGGCGCACTGATGCGCTGCCCATTGACAAAGGTGCCGTTCGTGCTGCCCAGATCCTGCACCATCAGCTCCCCGTTCTGGCGCACCAGTTGCGCGTGGCGGCGGCTGACTGTGATTTCGCCATCCAGCACGATGCCGTTGCCCGCCTCACGCCCGATGGTGATGAGGTCTGCGCTGATGTCGAACACCTGCCCGGCATAAGCGCCCTGCAAGCCGACCAGTCGTGTGGGGGTA
>JBCNVA010000089.1:0-25331 GCA_039630445.1 Armatimonadota bacterium | reverse complement strand
GATAACATAGTCACGCATATGTTCAGGGAAACGTGCGCCGGCGGGTAGAGGGTAGATCCCAGGTGCAGGTTGCGTGCTGAAGCCAACGGAGCGTCCCTGGAGCAGTGCCTGCACCGCCGCATCGGGCATCGCGGCGAGGCAGTGGTACACCGAGAGTTCAGGGGGCACATACTTATAAGCTATCAACTCCCCCGACTCGGTTCTCATATCGGCAGTTCGTGGCGCCCAGGAAGCCAGCACCTGGTAGCGTATCAATTCCTGAGGCGTGGCGGTTTGTTGTCGCACCTTCTCTTGCAGGCGTTCCAGTTCCGCTTGGAGCTGTTCATGGGTCATCCGCGCAACCTCCCGCGCGGCAGCCACCAGATCCTGAAACGCCCGCTGACGCATCTCACGGTTTGCCCGAATAGCCTTCTCCTCTTTGTGGCGGGTCTCATCAGGCACATACAGCAGATACCCACCCTGCTCGTGCTTGCGCCATTCGTAGCGGAAGGTGCGCGCCAGCTGCGTGAGGATCTCGTGCGCGGGACGCTTGTGCACGAAAATGACCACCTTCTCATACTGGATAGCGTCCTGGCAGCGCAGGGGGACACCCGTTAAGCGGGCGATTTCGCGCAGCGCGTCGCGCATCGGTTCCATTTTGAGCCACACGGTGATGGGCTTCTGCAATCCCGGTTCCTCGGCAAGGTTCACTGGCTGCGCCGCAGCCAAACAGACCAGCACCACTGCCGATACGATCCAAAATCCCTTCCAAAGCATAGTCCCACCTATGTTTTGAATTGTACAGTGCGGTAGCAACTCCTGCTTTGTGAGATGTACTTCCGGTAGATAGGCTTCTGCTTGGTAGAATCTGCGAGTGGATGGACTGGGAGCGGTTGTGGAAGCATCCGCCTCCGTTGAGCCTGCGCGGGCTGGCGTGGCTTTATGCGACGGGCTGGCGCGTTTATGAGAGCCTCTACCGCTGGGGTTTCAAGCGACGAGTGCGGTTGCCTGTGCCTGTGGTGGGCGTTGGTTCGCTGCTTGTGGGTGGCGCAGGCAAAACACCCGTTGCGATAGCCATCGCGCGCTGGCTGCGCGATTCGGGGCGGCGCGTGGCAGTACTCTGCAGCGGGTATGGCGGGCGACGCTGGCGCGAGATCACCTTGCTTGCGCCCGATATGCAGCCCGATCCGCTGGAGGTGGGTGACGAGCCAGTGGAGATCCTGCACGCGCTCCGAGATGTGCCTGTGGCGGTGGGGCGGCGGCGCGTTGCGGTGGCGCGTGCCGCGATAGCACGCTGGCAGCCCGATGTGCTGGTGCTGGACGACGGCTTTCAGCACCTGCCACTGGCGCGTACGGTTGACCTCGTGGTGTTGCCCGCAGAGCGCCCCTTTGGCAACGGCTACTGCCTGCCGGCAGGACCTCTGCGCGAGCCGCCTTCCGGCTTGAAGCGAGCCGATGCGATCCTCGTCGTGCAGACAACTCTCTCCTCCCTCCCACAACATGAGCGAGGGGTAGGGGGAGAGATAGAGAAATGCCAGGATCGGCAGCAGATTTATCTTTCCCCTCTCCCACAGCGTGGGAGAGGGGTAGGGGGTGAGGGTCTCCCATCCTTCGAAGCCCTCATCGAACCCGAAGGGCTGCAGGAACTTGCCACGGGGCGGTGGCTACCGCCCGACGCGCTGCGGGGATGCGAGGTGGTTGCTGTGGCGGGCATCGCACGGGCGCACCGATTCGTTCAGACGGCTCAGCAGCTCGGCATGCAGGTGGTCGATACGCGCCTGTTTCCTGACCACTACGCCTTTGCGCGCGAGGAGTGGAGCTGGGCGCGCGGCAGGACGCTACTGACCACTGCCAAAGATGCGCCCAAACTCCGTTCGCGCCTGCCCACCGACTGTCAGGCGTATGCCCTGCACATTCACGCGCGGCTGGAACCTGCTTTTTGTAGCTGGCTGCTGGAACGCCTCACGCATGCGGTATAATCCCCGTTGGGGTAAATGCCATGCTGGATACGCGAGAGATGCTCCATATCCTCCGCCATGCCTCGAGGGAGGAACTGGAGGAGCTGCTTTGGCGGTTCGCGCATGCGCCAGAACAGGCAGAGGCGATGCTGAACGAGCTGCGACGCAAGTATGTGCCGCCTGCCTTTGAAAAATCGCGTGGACCCTGGACGGCAGATGAAGCGGTGGCAGCCTTGCTGGATTGGGCAAACAAACCTCGTCCCCCAGCGCCGTCGCTTTCCAACGAAGCCTTGCGTCGTGAGAACCTGTATGAGTGATGAGAGGATGCCTCATCGACACGAATGTGGTGTTGCGTCTTGCAAACAGTAATGACCTGCTCCACACAAGAGCGGTTGAGGCGGTGCGTAAGCTGCGGGAACAGCAGCTTGTACCATGCATATCGCCTCAGGTTGTGGCGGAGTTCTGGAATGTAGCGACACGCCCGCAAAGCGCCAACGGATTGGGTTGGTCGCCCCAAGATGTGCTGAACTATGTCTTTGAGCTGCTGGAGAGCGTTGCCCTACTGCATGATACGGCTAATGGCTTCTATCTTTGGCTTTTTCTTGTAGCGATTCTTGGCGTTCAAGGCAAGCAGGTTCACGATGCGCGACTGGTAGCGACGATGCTGGCGCACGGGGTACAGCATCTGCTGACCTTCAACGCTCAGGATTTTGCTCGATATACTCCGTTGATAACCGTCTGGGACGCAGGAACGGTATGAATGGGCACACTACTGTAAAGGCTGAGCCAGCGCAGATCCAAGAGATCGTGAAGCGGTTGGAGGCGCGGTACGGTGTTGCCCGTTGGAAGCCGCGCATGGAGCCGCTGGAGGAGCTGATCCACTGCATCCTCTCGCAGCACACCTCCGATACCAACTCTTTTCGGGCGTTTCGCGCGCTGCGCCAGGCATTCCCCGACTGGCAGGCGGTGGTCGACGCGCCCACCGAGCAGGTGGCGGAGGTGATCCGTTTTGGCGGGCTGGCGAATCAGAAGGCGCCGCGCATTCAAGCGGTTCTGCGTGCTATCTATGAGCGGCACGGAGCCTACAGCCTTGACTGGCTGCGCGAACTGGACACGGAGGAGGCGCGCCAGTTCCTGCTGAGCCTGCCGGGCATTGGTCCTAAATGCGCGGCGATTGTGCTGTGTTTCGCTCTGGGACGCCCGGTAATCCCGGTAGACACCCATGTGTTTCGTGTCTCGTGGCGGCTGGGGCTGATTCCCCGCTCGCTGGGCGAGGCGCGGGCACATCGGGCGCTGGAGGCGCTTGTACCTGAAAAATTAGTCTATCGCTTCCATGTCGCGCTCATTCGGCATGGACGCGCGGTTTGCAAGGCACAGCGCCCGCTCTGCCAGCAGTGCCCACTGAACGATATGTGCGCATACTACCGCAGCGCAACATAGAACACCCGATCGGAGCGGCGCGTGGGCGGGCGAAAAGTATAAGCGTCAAAGGCATACACTTGGCGAAACCCTGCTACCTGAAGCATGGAGCGCACCTCGGCGTCGCTGTAAGCCCGCTGGCGGTGGATCTCCACAAAATAGCGCTCCCCGTCATCCTCATCGACCCAGAACTCCATATGGATAGTGCAAAGGCGCGTGGCAGGATCATACTCACTACGCCAGCGATAGCGCACGGGCGCATAGCGACGCCGCTCCGACTGGTCAAACATCTTATGGACGAAGGCATACTCCGTGTTCAGGTCAAATATAAACGCGCCGGGCGTGTTCAAATGGCAGTAAACCCGCTGCATGCACTGCGCAAATCGCGCTGGCTCGATAATGTTGTTCAGGCTGTCGAATACGCTGACCACCAGGTCAAAGGTGTGCGGGAGATCCAGCTCGGCAGCGTCCTGCACATAGTAGGGGATGTCGTAGCCCTGCTCCTTCGCCTTGCGACGCGCCTGCTCAATCATCGGTTCGGAAAGGTCTACCCCCACCACCCGATAGCCGTTCGTGTAAAACAGCTCGGTCAGGTTGCCCGTGCCACAGCAAAGGTCCAGCACCGTCCGCGGCCAGTCACTCAGTGGAGGGGGTGTTTCCTCATCGGACAGCTCCCGCACATGGATCAATAACGCCTCGATGTAGTGGAACCACCAGAAGTAGGGAATTCCACTCATCAGGCGGTCGTAGTAGGGCGCGACCGCATGGAACGGTTCAGACGCGGAAGAGGCTGTCATCTAATCCCTGATTCACTTTGATATTCGAATTGATGGTGCGCCCGCCAAATCGCTGGGCAGCATTGTAGACCTCGGCGCGGGTCGGAATCCAGATACCGGGCGCGGCTTCAACGGGGTCTTTGTACTCGAAGCGGGCGCGGTATTTGCCTGTGCCACTGTACCACACGCGCCGCGCCGTGATGCGCTTGACAGGATCGATCCAGACGATATGCGTCGATTCGTCGTCGCCGTAGTTCCATTTGAGCGTGAATACATAGAGGGTTGTGCCGCCCTCTCGTTCCTCCCGCTCGAAGCGGGCATCCAGCTGCTTTGCCACAGCGGGCGTGATGAAGCCGAAGTCGAGAGGCGTCTGGCGCTTGCCAGGTGAATTGGATACATCGTCGCGCACGCGCTGACCAGGCGCAATCACCACTTTGATGCCACCGTTCAGAATGTAGGTGATGCGCCGCGACAGCACCTCCGATTCCAGGCGGAGTTTGAACGGCTCCTTGTAGTACGCCTTCATCCATTTGAAGCGGTAGGCGTTGGCGAAGTCCTCGTTGATTTTGCGCAGCTCGCCGAGGCGGACACCTTCCGCCTTCACATCCATCTGCAGGTCGCGCAACTTGTCCTGCACCATCGCGCCGAAATCGGGTGCGAATCGCATCATGCTTAATTATACTCGGACGAATCGGGGGTGTTTCACAGGTTGGGTAAGGCAAGGCGGCGCAAGTAGGTCTCCAGCAGCAGGGCGGCGGCGATCGAATCTTGAACAGCACGGCGATCACGGCGACGATAGCCTGCCTGCAGCAGGCGTCCCTCCGCCTCGCGACTGCTCAGACGCTCGTCGATGGTGTCGATAGGGATGTCCAGCTGGGCGCGCAGCGCCTCGATGAACGCCTGCACCTGCTGCGCACGGCGTCCCGCCTCACCCGACAGCCGATAGGGCATGCCTACCACGATGCGGTCAGGTTTCTGCTCCTTCAGGAAGCGCAGCACCGCCTGCAAATCGGCAGGCAGCACCGTTAGCGGCAGCGGAATGCCCACCTCCGTCTGCGCCACCGCCACCCCAATGCGCTTCTCGCCATAATCCAGCGCGATAATCCGCATGGCTACTCCCAATGCAGCACCACTTTGCCCGCCATGCCCGATGCGGTGAGTTCGAAAGCGTGTTCATACTCCTGCCAAGGTAACACATGCGTGATGGCGGGGCGGATATCGAGCGTGCCCGATGCCAGCAATGCCTGCATCGCCTCCCAGGTCGCGTGCAGCTGGCGTCCCAAGATGGCGTGAATCTGCACCGCCTTGAAAATCAGCATGTTCAGATCGACGGGCACAGGTTGGGTGAACAGTCCCAGCAGGCTGATATGCCCACCAGGGCGGATGGCTTCGGTGATCAACGCGATGGCTGAGGGATGCCCTGACATCTCAAGGGCGACATCCACGCCCAGCCCATCCGTTTCGCGCCGAATAGCCCCCAGCACATCGTCTATTTGCGGGTCAAACACCCTGTCGGCGCCCATCTGTTCGGCTAACTGACGGCGGTAGGGACGCACCTCAGTAGCATAAATGCGCCTCGCCCCGCACGCCTTTGCCACCGCAATGCTGAAAAGCCCAATTGCACCGCAGCCTGTAATCAGCACAGTGCTGCCCGCGATGGGTGTGGCAAGCACGGCGTGCACCGCGTTCCCCAGCGGGTCCTGCACCGTAGCGACTTCGGGCGGAATGCTTGGGTCGGTCTTTTGCGCGTTCGCGGCAGGAATGACAATATACGGCGCGAAGCAGCCGTCCACATCCACGCCAAGGATTCGCGTGTTCTGGCACACATGCGCCTGACCTAATCGGCACGGTTTGCAGACGCCACAGGTGATATGGCTTTCGCCTGCCACAAAGTCGCCGACTTTGAGGTGGTGAACCCCCTCACCGACTGCCTCCACCACGCCACAGAACTCATGCCCGACGATCAGCGGCGGCTTCAAGCGCGACTGTGCCCACGGATCCCAAGAGTAGATATGCAGGTCGGTGCCGCAAAGCGAGGTGCGCAACACGCGCACCAGCACCGTGTTTGGCTGAAGCTTCGGTTCTGCCACCTCGCACAGCTCCAGCCCCACTCCGGGCTGCCTCTTACAAATCGCCTTCATCGGTCCTGCTTCAAGTATACCTGCGGATGGCGAGGTGGTCAAATATAGCAGAATTGTGAACCCCATAAAACAGCCAGCCCGACTGTTTGCCTCAGGAATAGATGGGCGAGGCAAACAGCGGGCTGGGCGGTTGTGAATCAGCCCTGCGAACGAGGGCAGGCTCACTCAGCAACCTGAACCGAAGGCGAACAGCACAATCAGCAGGTCAGCATCATCAACCACGCCGTCACAGTTCGTGTCCTCTGGCACGCTACCCGGACCGCCTGTCCAGCCAAACTGGAACAGCACCGCCAGCAGGTCGGCATCGTCCACGCAGGGAGTGTCACCTGTGACATTCGGGTTGACGATGGCGTCCTGGAGGGTGGCGGCACCCATCACCTTCATATAGAAGGAGGCACGCGGGGTTCCACCAAACCAGTAATAAGTGGCAGCGTAGTTGCCCCCGCAGTTCATGTCGCCTTCCCAGTAGAAGAGGTTGTCCTCATAACCAGGCCCCGACGCCAGCAGCCAGCCAGGACCAGGTCCATAGATAGGGTGACAATACGGCGGGAACTTCATTCCGATCCAGAAGCGGTCATACTCGTTCTGGTCGGTCCCCGTGATTTGGCTGGTGCTTTGCTCCCTCGGCGTACAGCGCGGTGAGGTAAGGGTGAGAATATAGCCACCAGGACTTAGCGTCCACGAGCCAGTGGCAACAGGGGCTCCCGGATTAGTTGGATCGGTTGTGATGTAGACCTCGACCTGCACGGGTTGCTGCGCGGTTCCAGGTACATAGAATGCCAGGTCGATGGAGGTTATGTAGTAGATGTTGTCCCCGTCAGTATCCAGCGTGTTAGGGATGTTGGCGTCGTCCAGGGTGATGTTGGAGACCGGGAAGTAATAGCCCGTCAGTGTGGTGTTGTCCACCAGCACGGTGGGCGCAGCTGGGAAGAAGTCTGACGCAGACGAGTTGAAATCCGGCACCATCGACAGGACGCTTGGCGGAAGCTGTGGCGTCGGCAGCCATGGTGCAGGCGTAATCGTCAGAGTGGGACGCACATCGCCCGCACGCTGCGCGAGGCTGGGCGTACAAAGTAGCGCCCCTGCCATCCAAATCATCAACCATCGACTTATCATCATACGAACCTCCTTTCGCAGGCGTCCTTGGGTTTCAGGAAGCCCAACGCCTGCACTCGTATTATACCACAGGTGCTGCTTTTTGAAAACCTCCTCGCTCGGCTTCGCGCCTTTTGCTACCGATTTACAACAGGAAATCGGTCTGCAGGAGCGAAAGGAAGCGCATGATGCGTCGACAGGGATGGCTTGTTGCGTGGTGGTTGTTCTTAGCACCGTTGCTTGCTCTATCGCAGACGCCCATCAAATTTGCCCGCTATCCTGCGCCTTCGCCCGATGGCACGCGAATTGTCTTTTGCTATCAGGGCGATTTGTGGCTTGCGCCCAGCACAGGCGGGTTGGCACAGCGACTCACCGTGCATGAGGGCTACGACTTCGCGCCCATCTGGTCGCCCGACGGCAAGAAAATCGCCTTTACCTCAGACCGCTTCGGCAACGACGAGGTGTTCGCGCTGCATCTGGACACGGGGCGCGTCCAGCGGCTCACATGGTTTTCGGGGCGCGATCGGGCACTCGGCTGGACGCCCGACAGTCAGGCAGTGATTTTCGAGTCGCAGCGGGACTGGGAGCCGTATGGCGTGCGCTATGTGCCGTATGTGGCGCGGCTGGAGGGCGGCACACCCTACCGCCTGCACGATGTGGAGGGCACGCCCGCCGCCCTCTCGCCCGACGGCAAGCAGGTGGCATTCGTGCGACGCGATAGCGCATGGTGGCGCAAAGGCTACAAAGGCAGCGCGACGGGCGACCTGTGGCTGCATCATCTCGAAACCGACCGCTTTGTGCGCCTGACCGACACCGATACGCCCGACACCTTCCCGATGTGGTCTGCCGACGGGCGCACCCTCTATTTCGTGTCGGAGCGCGATGGAACCTATAACCTCTATGCGATGGACATCACCACGCGGCGCACTCGCCAGCTCACCCACTTCAAGGGGGACGGCATCCGCTTCCCCCAGATCAGCGCGAATGGCAAACTCATCACCTTTGAACAGGGAATGGACATCTATCGGCTGACACTGCCCGACGGTAAGCCGGAGCCAATTGCACTGATGATACCCGCAAGCGACGAGCGCGGCACCCAGGAGGAGGTGCGCACCTTCACGGGCAACATCTCGGAGTATGCCGTCTCACCCAACGGCAAGGAGGTGGCGTTCGTGGTGCGCGGCGAGGTGTTCATAACCCGCTTCCCAGAGGGCGGCATCACCCGCAATCTGACCGAAACGGTGGAACCCGAATCGGGACTGAGCTGGCTGCCCGATAGTAAAGCCCTCGTTTTTGCCTCTGAAAGCCCTCGGTTCCCCCTTTCTAAGGGGGAACCTCAAGGAGGGGGTTCCGAAACCAGCGAGCGACAGCGCGACCTCTACCTCATCACCTCGGACGATCCAGACGAACCGCGCCTGCGCCGTGCCTCCAAACTGAAGATCGAGCGGCTCACCCAGACCCCTGAGGACGAATCGTCGCCGCACATCTCCCCCGATGGCAAAAAGATTGCCTTCCGCCGCGGTGCGGGCAACCTCGTGGTGATGGATCTGGAGACCAAGCAGGAGCGCGTGCTGGTGCAGCACTGGAATCTGGGCGATTTTGTCTGGTCGCCCGATAGCCGCTGGCTTGCCTATGAACAGCAAGACGAGAACTACAACGCTGACATCTGGATTGTCTCGGTGGAGGGCGGCGAGCCAGTGAATATCACGCGCCACCCGCGCAACGACAGCTCGCCCTCCTGGTCGGCAGATGGGCGTGCGCTGGTCTTTCTCTCAGAGCGTGATACGGATAGCTATAACATCTATTTTGTCTTTCTGCGTAAAGAGGATGACGAAAAGACCCGTGCTGACCGCGAGGACGAGGAGGACGCCCGCCACGACCCGCCCAAGAAGGAGGAAACCAAAGAGGAGAAGCCTAAGCAGGTCCAGATCGACTTTGAGGACATCCATCTGCGCATCCGTGCCGTGACGCGCTATGCCGACGGCGTGCAGGAAGCGATTATCTCGCCCGATGCCGAGCGCATCGCCTATCGCACCGCCTATCAGGGGCAATCCGACCTCTACACCATCAAGTGGGACGGCACCGACGAGAAACGCCTCACCACAGGCGGACTCGCCCCCACTCAGATCACATGGAGCAGCGATGGCAAAACCCTCTATTTCCTGAGCCGAGGGCGCTTACAACGCATTCCCGCAGCGGGCGGCAGTCCACAGGCAACCAACACTGAGGTCAAGATTCGCATTCAGCACGATGCCGAACGCGCCTACTTACTCGACGCCGTGTGGCGCACGCTGAACGAGACCTTCTATGACCCGAACTTCCACGGCGTCGACTGGAGCGCGATGCGCACGAAGTATCGACCCTTCCTGCCCTACGCGCAGAGCGACAGGGATTTTACAGCAGTCGTCTACATGATGCTGGGCGAATTGCGCTCATCCCATGTGAGTTTCAGCCTGCCACGCGAGGAAGTGGAAAGTGGACGCCCCACGGGCATGCTGGGCGTGGTGTGGAGCAATCGGCGCGACGGCGAGGGCTTGCTGATTGAGCGCGTGATTCCCGGCACACCCGCCGCACGCAAGGAGGTGAACCTTCAGCCCGGCGAGCGTGTGCTTGCCATCGACGGGCAACGGCTGACTCCCACGACTGATGTGTGGCAGCTGCTGGAAGGCAAGGTAGGCGAGCGAGTCGCGCTGCTGGTACGCCAGCCCGATGGTAAGGAGCGCACAGTCTATCTGCGCCCGATTTCTATCAGCGACTACAACACCGCGCGCTATCGCGACTGGGTGCAGCGCAACCGCCACTATGTGGAGCAGAAAAGCGGAGGCAAACTGGGCTATGTGCATATTCAGGCGATGGGCGAGCAGAGCCTGCGCGAGTTCATTCGTGACCTCTACGCCGCCGCCTACGGCAAGCAAGGGCTGGTGATCGATGTGCGCTTCAACGGTGGCGGGCGCACCGCCGACTATCTGCTGGCAATCCTGCATGTGCCCCGCCACGCCTATACCGTCGGGCGCGATGGCAAGCCGGGCTACCCGCACGACCGCCTGCCCTTGCCCGAATGGACAAAGCCGATCGCTGTGCTGTGCAACGAAGCGAGCTTTAGCAACGCCGAGATTTTTGCCCACGCCATTAAAACGCTCCGGCGCGGACCATTGATCGGCATGCCCACCGCCGGTGGGGTCATCAGCACGGGGCAGCGCACCTTGATGGACGGCAGCCGTGTCAGCACGCCCGGACGTGGCTGGTACACCATCGATAAGCGCGTCAATTTGGAAGGCAACGGCGCCCAGCCCGATTATCGCGTGGAGGATTTGCCCAGCGACCTCGCGGAAGGGCGCGACCGCCAGCTGGATAAGACGATCGAGGTGCTGCTGGAGCGGTTGCCACGCTAAGCACGGCACTCTCCTCTTGCGTTCACTGAGCCGTTTGGGGTATTATAGGGTGAGTCAACCGAATGAGGTGAACGGCATGATACGACTGCTGGATTTCGGGGCACGCACGGAATACGCGATTCGGGCGCTGGCGCATCTGGCGCAGCGCGGTGAGGGGGCTGTCGTAACGGTCAAGGAGCTGGCAGAAGAGACGGGTATCTCAGTGCATTTCCTCTACACCATTTTTGACCTGCTGACTCGCGCGGGTATTGTGCGCCCGCATCGGGGCGTGCAGCGTGGCTTCTCGTTGACGCGACCTGCCGACCAGATTAGCTTCTACGACATCCTGATGGCGATCGAGGGCCCCATCGAGAAGTATCACTGCCTGCTGGATCATCGAGCGCCCTGTCGGGCAGAGACCCCCTGCGCGGCGCATCACCTCTGGCAAGCTTTGCGCGAGCAGGCGGAGCAAGCGCTGCGTGCCGTCACGCTGGATCGTATCGCGAGCCAGAATCCGCCCTGGCTGCGCGTGTTGGAGCTGCTCAAAGCTTGACGGCACAAAAGTTGCTGCATGCTCCATCAGAAGGTTGCCCTAAAATTGAAAGGGAGACCGCAAGCTTCTGATGGAGCAAGAGGCAGCGAAAGGGGGTAGCAGCATTTTTACCTTCCTGAAAGGGGTGAGGGGGCGGTTTGCCGCCCCCTCTGTTTTTAACCGCCTGCACCGAAGTTAAACAGCACAATCAGCAGGTCAGCGTCGTCCACCGTGCCGTCGTTGTTTACATCCTCTGGCAAGCCTGAACCCGTTTGACCAAAGGCGAACAGCACTGCCAGCAAATCAGCGTCGTCAATCACATCATCGCCATTCAGGTCGCCATTAATGGTGAACGCCAGCTCGCGATAGGCGAAGCCCTGTGCGGCAATGGACACATTCGGCACGCTGACCGAGAGGTAGGTGCCTGCCTTTGCCTTCAGGGTGTAGGTGCCTGGTGTGGCGACGCGCTCTGAGAAGCGTCCGTAAGCGTCCAGCGTGGTGTTGATGGTCTGAACCACGGTGTTACCGCTTATCAGCCTCAGCGTAAGGGGCACACCCAGCGGCAACCCCTGTCGTCCATCCAGCCGCACCTTGCCGTTCAGAATAGCGGGCGGGTTGACTGGGCGGATGCGGTAGACGCGGTTCGCGAAAAGCGAGCAGACATAAAGATAGCCATCGGGCCCGATTTTGAGGTCGGTCACCACGCCCCAGCCGCTACCCCAGCGCGACAAGTTGCGCTCTGTGGCGCTATCTGCCACACGGTCTGCCAGCGAACCTGTAAGGATGAAATCGTCGCGTGTGGCGTTCATCTGGAAAAAGTAGAGTTGCCCGTTGTTCGTCTCGCCGACCACTGCCTGATCGCGCGTGCCCGGATCAAAGCGAGCACTGCGCAGGAAGCAGATCGAGGTTACGCCAATAGGCGTCAACCACGAGAAAATGGGGTCGGCATAGTAGGCGTTGGGGAGCATCACCAGATCAGCCGCGTTGAAGGCGGTGAAGTTATTCTCCTCATAGGTGGCGTTGCGAGCATCAGGTCCCATAATCTTGAGCCAGCCGCTGTTGAAGCCTCGCTCCACCAGGTTAATCTCGTCATACTTATCGGGTCCGTTTTCGGTTAGCCAAAGCTTCCCTGTGAGCGCATCAAAGGTCATGCCGAAGCTGTTGCGAATGCCGTATGCCCACAGCCAGCGAATGCGCGGGTCGCTGTGCGCGATGAAGGGGTTGTCGGCAGGGATGGAGCCGTCGGGATTGAGCCGAAAGATGCCGCCCACGCCCGCCACTGCCGTGCTGCTGGTGTTCTGCTCGATGCGCGGGTTGGTGAATCGTCCCCGATTGAGGTCACCCGTCACGCCATACAACTTGCCATCAGGTCCAAACAGGATAACCCCACCATCGTGGTTTGGACCGTTTGCTTGGGAGGGATCGTTTGGAAAGGATACAATGAGCACTGGGTTCACCAGCGCGATACCGTTCCAGGTGTAGCGCTCCACACGGTTATCCACCCATGCAGTTCGCACATTGCTGTCGCTGCCTGTGCTGGAGAGCGAGTAGTAGAGGTAGACATAGCCGTTCGTGGCGAAATTGGGATGGAGTGCGATGCCCAGCAGTCCTCGTTCACTGTTGTAGTTCACAGGCAGATCCAAAACGGTCGCCGTCACCACGCCGTTTTCCACCAGCCTAACCCGCCCAGTGGTGCGCTCCAGCAAAAAGAATCGAGTTGGGTCATCCGGGCGCAGAAACTCTATCGCGATGGGTTGCGTCACACCGCTGCCCACGACGGTTTCAACCGTAAGCGAGGAATCCACCAGTGTCTGCGCGCTCAGCGCGCCTGCCATCAACGATAAAAGCAGTCCCTTTCCAAGCCTTGCCTGTTTCATGTCTTATATTATAACCCAACTTGCCACCTATCTGAGATTCCTCGCCTTCGGCTCGGTATGACAAGCGTTTGGTCTGTCACCCCGAACGCAGTGAGGGGTCTCAGATTCCTCGCCTTCGGCTCGGAATGACAGGTCCGTTTTCACAAGGTTGGTGTTGTCATTCCGAGCAAAGCCCTGTCATTCCGAGCGAAGCGAGGAATCTCGCCTGCTCAAAAGCAATAGGTGGCAACTTGAGTTATTATAACCCAAGTTGCACGGCTTCTGCCCAGTAGCCGTCCGTGCGGAGTGCTTCCGCCATCTGCTTAGCGACAGTTTGAGAAGGGCAGAGCGCTGCCTGTGCCGCGCCACTACCGCAGAGCAGCACGCGCAGTGCGCCCAGCTGCTCCATGCGCGTTCGCAACCGCCGTAAAGGTTCAAACACGGGCAGCACCACCGCTTCAAAATCGTTGTGCAGCAGTGGCACGAGATCCCCAGGCGTGTGGAGCGTGCCTTCCCGAATGGCTTGCTCCAGCCAGTTCGTCCGATGAGGTGGCTTGGCTGATTCGATTGGTGGGCATTCAAACTGAGCATACGCCCACGCGGTAGAAACGCCCACCTCCATGGGCTTGGCAAGCACCCACCAGAAGGGAGGCAAGGCGGGCAATGGCTTCACCAGCTCACCCCGCCCATCCACACGAGCGCACGCACCGTTCAGGAAAAAGGGCACATCGGCGCCGAGCTGGAATGCGGCTTCAGGTGGAAGGCAAAAATGGCGCAGGATCGCAGCGGCGTCGCTGCTGCCCCCGCCTAACCCTGCCTCTGTCGGGATCCGCTTGATGAGGCGCACCCACCAGCCCTCGTAATCGCTCCTACCGACCTCCCCCGCCAGCGCCCCTACTGTCTCCAACGCCCGCCAGACCAGATTGCGCTCGTCAGTCGGCACATCGAACCCCTCCACCTCGATGCAGATGCGCTTGGCGGGGGCTGCAACAGGGGTCAGTATCAGCGTGTCGTGCAGGCTGAGCGTGTGCATGATGCTGGCAATCTCGTGGTAGCCATCTTCGCGGCGTGCCAGTACCTCTAAAGTGAGGTTAATCTTCGCGGGGGCACTAAGTTTTATCATTCTCGTCCAGCACGATGCGAATATGCAGCTCGCGGAGTTGCTCCTCGCTGACGGGCGCGGGCGCACCGAACATCACATCGACCATCGCGGTGTTTTTCGGGAAGGCAATCACATTCCGAATGGTCTCGTCGCCCGTAAGCAGCATTACCAGACGGTCGATGCCTGGTGCGATCCCGCCATGCGGCGGCGCACCGTACTCAAACGCCTCCAGCAGATGCCCGAAGCGCTCCTTTATCTCCTCATCCGTATAGCCCAGCAGGCGAAAGATTTTGTCCTGCAGGTCGCGCCGATGGATACGGATGCTGCCGCTTGCCAGCTCGTGACCGTTGCAGACGAGGTCGTAGCACTGGGCACGCACCTTGCCCGGATCGCTCTCCAGCAGAGGGATGTCCTCCTCACGCGGGGCGGTGAATGGATGGTGTGGCGGGTCCCAGCGGTTCTCCTCCTCGTTCCACTCCAGCAGAGGGAAGTCCAGTATCCAAGCGAACGCCATCAGGTTCGGGTCTGCCAGTTGCAGGCGTTCGCCCATCCGCTGGCGCAGGCGTCCGAGCGCGTTGTGCACCACCTTTGGCTGGTCTGCCACGATGCCAATGAGATCGCCTGTTTTCGCACCAGTACGCGCGAGAATACCTTGCAGCTCCTCCTCACTCAGGAACTTGGCGATCGGTGAGCGCACGCCCTCCTCGGTCAGTGCGATCGGTGCTAACCCTTTTGCACCGAACCGCTTCACAAACTCGCCGAGTTCGTCCCACTCCTTGCGCGAGTAACCCGCACAGTCGGGCATCACGATTGCTTTCACGATGCCCCCGCTCTCGATCACCGAACGGAACGCCTGAAAGCCCGTCTCGCGCAGCAGGTCGGTCAGATCGATGAGTTCCATGCCGAAGCGCAGGTCGGGCTTGTCCGTGCCGTAGCGGGCAATCGCCTCCTCATAGGTCAGGCGCGGGAAGGGTTTCAGCACGCGCTTGTCGCTGCACTCCTCTACGATGCCGATGAACAGCTCCTCGATCAGGTTCAGGATGTCGTCGCGCTCCACGAACGACATCTCCAGATCGAGCTGAGTGAACTCGGGCTGGCGGTCGGCACGCGGATCCTCGTCACGGAAGCAGCGGGCAATCTGGAAATAGCGCTCCACGCCTGCGACCATCAGCAGCTGCTTCAGTTGCTGGGGCGATTGGGGCAGCGCATAGAACTTGCCTGGGTAGAGGCGGCTGGGCACCAGGTAGTCGCGTGCACCTTCAGGCGTGCTTTTGATCAGGATCGGCGTCTCCACCTCCAGAAAGCCCCGTGCCGAGAGGAAGTCGCGGATGTATTTGACCACACGGTGGCGCAGTTCCAGCCGTCGGTACATCGCGGGGCGGCGCAGATCGAGATAGCGATAGCGGAGTCGGAGGTTCTCGTCTACCTCCAGCCGTTCCTCGTTGATCGGGAAGGGCGGTGTGCGCGAGGGGTTGAACACCGTTAGGCTATGCGCGAACACCTCGATCTCGCCAGTGGGTAGTTTGGGGTTCTCGGCGCCAGGGCGTCGACGACGCACCTCACCCTCGATGCCGATGCAGTATTCCACACGCAGGTCGCCCGCGCACGCGTGCAGCGCAGGGTCAATCCCTGGGTCGAACACCACCTGCACCAGCCCTGTGCGGTCGCGCATATCGATAAAGATCAGCCCACCCAGGTCGCGCAGGCGATGCACCCAGCCGTTTAGGCGCACTATCTGCCCTACATGCTCGGGACGCAACTCACCGCAAAAGTGGGTTCGTTTCCACGAACTCATCGTCGAATTCTACCCTTTAGGCGATCCCAATCTGGCAGGCTCTCTATTCGCCGTCCGCTACTCGCCTGAGTTCACGGATTTGCACCAGCACCACAGTGATGTTATCGCGTCCGCCTTCAGCCAAAGCGCGGTCGACAAGCGTCCACGCGGCTTGGGTAGGTAGTTGGGTGCGCAGGATCTCGGCGATTTCGGCATCCTCCAGCATATCGGTCAAGCCATCGGAGCAGAGCAGAAAGAGGTCGCCCTCTTGCAGGGGGAAAGTCTCGATATCGGGCTTGAGGGGACCCCGTTCCCCTTCTACGCCGATCGCTTGGGTGATGACGCTGCTGTAGGGGTGATAACGCGCGGCGTCAGGCGGCAGCAAGCCCTGCGCCACCCACTCTTGCACGAGGGTATGGTCGCGCGTGAGTTGCTGCAGCTCGCCGTTGCGCAGGCGGTAGCAACGGCTATCGCCCACATGCACCAAGATACCCTCCTCCTGCCGTAGGATGAGCGCGGTGAGCGTCGTGCCCATATCACGGCGCGAGGGGATGGACAGCCCCATGCGCTGGATGTAAGTGTGGGCTTGCAGCACGGCGCGTTCAGCGGCGTCCTGGGGCGTGCCGTCGCTGTGGTAGTAATGGTGCAGGAACAGCTTGGATGCCAGCTCGCTGGCGATTTGCCCCGCTTCGTGCCCGCCCATGCCGTCGCAGACCAGATAGACGCTGCCGCGCGCGGCGAGCCGCTCCGGTTCGTCTGGCTCGTAGAAGTCGAACTTGTCCTCGTTGTTCTCGCGGACCTTGCCGATTTCGCTGCGGGCGACGAACTTCACGATGGGCAGCACACGCAGCGGCTCCGCAGGCGCGGACTGCAGCTGTTCAAGGCTCAACTCAGCGGTGATCTCCTCATGCATGGCTATTTATCCACGGTTACGGCAACGCGGCGGCGCAGGGCGGCTTGGGCAGCTGCCAATCGGGCAATCGGCACGCGATAGGGCGAGCAGCTGACATAATCCAGTCCCAGCGCGTGGAAGAACTCGATGGAGGCGGGATCGCCCCCATGCTCGCCGCAGATACCGATTTTCAGTTCGCGTCGTGCAGCGCGCCCTGCTCGCACCGCCATCTCGATCAGCTTGCCTACCCCTTCCCGATCCAGCGTGACGAAGGGGTTTTCGGGCAGGATTTTCTGCTCCACATAGTAGGCGAGGAACTTGCCCTCGGCGTCGTCACGGCTGAAGCCAAACACGGTCTGCGTCAAGTCGTTCGTGCCAAAGGAAAAGAACTGGGTATGCCGCGCGATTTCGTCGGCGGTCAGCGCCGCGCGCGGGATCTCGATCATCGTGCCGAACTTGTAATCGATTCGCACGCCTTCGTGCGCCATTACCTCTTTGGCAATGCGCTCCAGATTGTCGCGCACTATCTTTAGCTCGTTGACATGCCCCACCAGCGGGATCATAATCTCCACATGGGGGTCGTAGCCGCGGCGCTGGGCTTCAGCAGCGGCTTCCATGATTGCCGTCACCTGCATCTCCACGACTTCGGGGTAAAGGATCGACAGGCGCACGCCGCGCAGCCCCAGCATCGGGTTCGCTTCGTGCAGCTCTTCCACGCGCTGGAGTAGGCGACGCTTCTCGGCTAACTCGGGCGAATCGGACGCGGTCAGCTCCAGCGTGACCACCTCGCGCAGCAAGTCCTCATAGCGGGGCAGGAACTCGTGCAGGGGCGGGTCGATCAGGCGGATGGTGACGGGCAGCCCCCGCATCACTTCAAAGATACCGAGAAAGTCCTCGCGCTGGAAGGGCAGCAGGCGCGACAGCGCCTCCCGCCGCTCCTTGGCGGTCTTGGCGAGGATCATCTCTTGCATGATGGGCAGCCGTTCCTCGCCGAAAAACATATGCTCCGTGCGGGCTAAGCCGATGCCCTCCGCGCCGAACGCTAAGGCTTTGGCAGCATCTTGCGGGGTGTCGGCGTTCGCCCGCACGCGCAGGCGGCGGAACTGGTCTGCCCAGTTGAGCAAGATGTTCATCTCGTCGGTGATTTCAGGCTCTTGAGTAGGCACAGCACCCAGATAGACCTTGCCCGTCGTACCATCGATAGTGATATAATCACCCTCGCGCACGGTGAGGGTCTCCCCATTCACCTCCACGGTGAACAGGGCGTTCTCCTCGTCCACATGGATCGCTTCGCAGCCGACGACGCAGGGGATGCCAAAACCGCGGGCGACTACGGCGGCGTGGCTGGTCATGCCGCCCCGCTCCGTGAGGATGCCTTTGGCGGCGAGCATCCCGCCCACATCATCGGGGTTCGTCTCGGGGCGCACCAGAATCACAGGCTCCGTTTTGCCCAGCTCCATCGCGCGTTTCGCATCGAACACGGCACGTCCGCCAGCAGCGCCTGGGGATGCGCCCAGCCCCTGCGCGATCAGGGGGTACTCGCCTGTAGCAAGTGCTCTCTCATCCAGATGGGGATGCAGCACCTGATCCAGATGGCTGGGCGAGACGCGCAGCACCGCCTCGTCGCGCCCAATCAGTCCCTCATGCACCATGTCCACCGCGATTTTGACCGCCGCGCGTCCCGTGCGCTTGCCCACCCGACACTGCAGCATCCAGAGCCGTCCCCGCTCGATGGTGAACTCCAGATCCATCATATCGCGATAGTGGCGTTCCAGGCGGTCGGCAATCTCGAGGAACTCCTGATACACCTGCGGCATGCGCTCGCGCAGCGCGTCGAGTGGCAAGGGCGTGCGGATGCCCGCCACCACATCCTCGCCCTGCGCATTCGGCAGGAACTCGCCATACAGCACCTTCTCACCTGTCGCGGGATCGCGCGTGAAGGCTACGCCCGTGCCCGAATCGTCCCCCATGTTGCCAAACACCATCGCTTGCACATTGCATGCCGTGCCCAGATCGTGCGGGATTTTCTCGCGCTCGCGGTAGACTACTGCCCGCTCGTTGTTCCACGAGCGGAACACTGCCTCGATCGCCATCTCCAGTTGCACATATGGGTCTTGCGGGAACTCTTTGCCATGCTCGCGCACGATCTGCTTGAACTCCTCTACCAGTTTTTGGAGTGCGTCGGCAGGCACTTCGGTATCCTGAGTCACGCCCAGACGCGCCTTGAGTTCGCTGAACCGCTCCTCGAACAGCTTCTTGGGAATGTCCAGCACCACATCGCTGAACATCATGATGAATCGGCGGTAGGCGTCGTACACGAAGCGCGGATTGTCGGTCAGGCGGATCATGCCTTGGGCAGTGCGGTCATTTAGCCCCAAGTTGAGAATCGTGTCCATCATGCCGGGCATGGAGAATTTCGCGCCAGAGCGCACGGAAACCAGCAGCGGATTGCTGGGGTCGCCAAAGCGTTTGCCCACCCGCTGCTCCACTTCATGCAGCTTTTCGCGCACCTCCTCCATCAAATCATCGGGCAGTCGCCCGCGCCGCATATAGTCGCGGCACACATCGGTGGTGATCGTAAAGCCCGGCGGGACAGGCAGCCCGATATTGGTCATCTCCGCCAGATTCGCGCCCTTCCCGCCTAACAGGTCGCGCATATCCGCGCGTCCTTCCTCAAACAGATAGACCCGCTTCATACTTCAAACCTCCTGTGTTTTCATCGGTAGCTGGTGGCTTTGGGCAAATGGCAAGCAGCAAATAGTCCCTCACTAACCATTCGCCATTCGCTCCATATTGCGCGACCACAGCGTCGGGCGGCGTTGCGGGCAGCCCTGCCTCGCAGTACCCCTTTATTATGGCATGCAAGCGAAGTGGTGTGGTACAATCCCCTCGGCATGACGCGACAGGCGTTTCAGGAGCGGTTGAAGCAAGGGGTACTGGTGGCAGACGGTGCAACGGGCACGATGCTGGCGTTGCGTGGCGTCGCGATGCCCTACGACCTGGCGAACCTGACCCATCCCGAACTGGTGCGCGAACTCCATCGTGAGTATTACGAGGCGGGCGCACGCCTTATCGAGACTAACACCTACACTTCGAACCGCATCCGCCTGCTGAACATTCCCGAACGAGGTAGCGAGCTGCCTGCCGCCCAGAGCTTGCTGGAGCAGTACGGCTCGCCTGAGGAGCTGGTCAAGCGAATCAACCATGCAGCGGTACAGATCGCGCGCGAGGCGGTTGGCACCGACGCGCTCGTGTTTGGCTCGATGGGACCTGTGGGTAAGCCGCTGGAGCCGCTGGGCGAGGTTCGCCTGCAGGAGGCGGAGCAGGCGTTCACTGAGCAGGCACAGGCACTGATTGAGGCGGGCGTGGATGGCATTATCTTAGAGACCTTCACCGACCCGCGCGAACTTATCGTCGCGATACAAGCGGTGCGTCGCCTCGCTCCCGACCTGCCCTTGATCGCCTCTAAGGGCTTCATTGAGGATGGCGAGACGCTGATGGAGGGCTTGCCCGAACGCTTCGCCCGCGAAATCAGCGCGCTCGATGTGGACGCGATTGGGGCGAACTGCGTGGTGGGTCCGCAGCGGATGCTGGACATCGTGCGGATGATGGTACACGCCACGGACAAGCCCATCTCGGCGATGCCGACTCCCGGCTTGCCCCAGCTGGTGCGCGGGCAGGTGGTGTATGACATCCAGCCCGAATATTTCGGCAAGTACGCGGCGCGGCTGGTCGAAGCGGGCGCAACGATTGTGGGCGGCTGCTGCGGTACGACACCCGAGCATATCCGCGCGGTGGCGCGTGCGGTTGCAGGGGTCAAGCCGCGTCGGGTCGCTGGCGAAGCGATTACCGCGCCAACCGTTCGCCCCCGCGAGCGCAAGCCCGAAGAGTTACCCCTTGCCGAGCCGTCGCGCCTTTCGCAACTGCTGGGCAAAGAGCGCGTCATCACCGTGGAACTCGACCTGCCCCGCGGACTTGTTGTGCAGAAGGTTATCGAGGGCGCGCGCCTGCTCAAAGAGAATGGGGTTCACCTCATCGACATCTCGGATGGCGCACGCGCCCGACTGCGCATGAATGTGATGGCAATCTCGCACCTGATTCAGGAGCAGGCGGGCATCGAAGTGATGATGCATTTCGCCTGTCGCGACCGCAATCTGCTGGCGATCCAGTCCGATTTGCTGGGGGCGCACGCGCTGGGCATCCGCAATGTGCTGGCGATTACGGGCGATCCTGCGCAAATTGGCGACTATCCGACTGCCACCAGTGTGTTCGATGTGGACGCGATTGGGCTGGTGCGCATCTTGAGGCGGTTCAACGAGGGCATCGATCTGGCGGGCAACACGATTGGCATGCGGGCGAACTTCACGATTGCCGTCGCCTACAATCCGCTCGCACCCGATGGGGAGGTGGAGCGCGAACGGCTGCAGCGCAAGGTGGAGGAAGGGGCGCACCTGGTCTACACGCAGCCGATTTTCGAGATACCTCTTGTGGAGGCGACGGCGGAACTGTGCCAGCGACTGGGTGTGCCGTGGTTTGTGGGGGTGCTGCCCCTGCGCAGCGCACGCCACGCCGAGTTTATGCATAACGAAGTGCCAGGCATTCGCATCCCGGAGAGGGTGTTGCGTCGCATGGCGGAAGCGCCTGAGGAGTGCGCCCTCGAGGTGGGCATCGAGATCGCCCAGCAGTTCCTGCGCGAGGCAGCACCCTATGCTCAAGGTGTCTATCTTATGCCCCCTGCTGGCAACGCGCAGATCGCCTTGCGCGTGTTGCAAGCGCTCGCGTGAGAAACAGGAGGGGGCGTCTACAACGCGAAAAGGGAAACTACGATGCAAGCACGCCGCCTGCCAGAGCCGAAGGTGGAGAAGTTGCCCCGATGGCGCGGGTTCAACCTGCAGAACAAGTTCCATCGGGACTGGAGCAACGGGCGTTTTGAGGGGCGCGATTTCGAGTGGATCGCCGAGCTGGGCTTCAACTTCGTGCGCCTGCCGATGGACTACCGTGTCTGGACCGACCCCGACAATCCGTACCGCCTACGCGAGGAGACACTACGCGAGATCGACGAGGCGGTGCGATTCGGCGAGAAATACGGTCTCCATGTGCAGCTGAATTTCCATCGGGCGCCGGGCTACACGGTGGCGTCGCCGCCCGAACCGCTGAACCTATGGCGTGACGAGGAGGCGCAGAAGCTCTGTGCACACCACTGGGCGCAGTTCGCCCGACGCTACAAGGGCATCCCCAATCGGCAGCTGAGCTTCAACCTATTCAACGAGCCGTCGCAGGTAGATGCCGAGAGCCACCGGCGCGTGGTGGCGCGCGTGCTGGAAGCGATTCGCAAGGAGGATGCGACACGCTTGGTGGTGTGCGATGGGCGCGACTGGGGCATCACGCCCGCTGAGGAGCTGATCGACCTGAAAGTGGCGCAAGCAACGCGCGGCTACCAGCCCTTCCGCCTGACCCACTACAAGGCAAGCTGGGTGCCGGGCGCCGATAAGTGGGAGCCACCTACCGAGTACCCCCTACGCGAGGGCGATACCCTCTGGGACAAGCAGCGCCTGTGGGACACCTTCTACGCCCCCTGGCAGCAGCTGGAGCGCAAGGGTGTGGGCGTGATGGTCGGCGAGTTCGGCGCGTACAACCAAACACCCCATCGCGTGGTGCTGGCGTGGATGCGCGATATGCTCGCGCTGTGGAAGGAGGCGGGCTGGGGCTGGGCACTGTGGCAGTTCCGTGGCGCGTTCGGCATCCTGGATAGCGAGCGTGCCGATGTCGCCTACGAATCGTGGCGCGGACACAAATTAGACCGTGAGATGCTCAAATTACTTCTATCAGGATAGATAGGCTTGGGTTAATGCCCTGCAGGGATTGCTTGCCCTCGACTCGGAATCACAGGTTCGTTTTTGCAAAGCAGATACTATGATTCCAAGCGAAGCCAGGTCGGGTATACTGAATTTGCAACACAGGTAATGATTAGGTTCTGACGATGGGAGGCTCTATCCGTTTCTTTAGCGTGGGTGATCGCGAAAATATTGAGGTGCCCGATGCACAAGTCGAAGCGGTCAAGTATGAGCGCACCACCAAATCAGGCAAAAAATTAGTGCGCTATGCCCTGCGGGTCTACTATCAGGGGCGCAAGCTAACCAAGTTCGTGGATGAGGCAACATATAGACGATATGCTGGGCGCCAAGAATCTGGTTCTGCAGGTGTGTCGTCCAGAGAGGAGCCAACCATGCTGCATCGCGATCAGCAAGAGCAAACACTTCAAGATCAACGGAGAAAAGATCGCAAGTGGCATTCACGCCTGCCTAAAGGAACCCCTGGGTACAAAGTCGCTGCTCTGGCAGGTTCTATTAGCGATGCCGATGCGGAGGAGATGCTCCGTGCCATAGAGGAAGGCTGCGAACGAGTCGATGAGAGCCAGTGGTAAGTATCTGCTGGATACCTCAATCGCCGTCGCTATCTTACGCAACGCGCCCTCTGTCATTCAAGCATCGTCCCAAGCCGCAGAACTGTTCATCTCGGCGATTGCACTGGGAGAACTTTATTATGGGGCATACCACTCTGCCAATCGGGAAAGCAACCTGCAAGCGGTCAAGCAGTTTGCTCAGACCTGCAGTTTGCTCAGACCTGCACGGTGTTGTCAATCAACGACGAGATTGCTGAATGTTATGGTGAGTTGAAAGACGAATTGAGCCGAGCCAAGAAGAGAATCCCCGAAAATGACATCTGGATTGCAGCAACCGCACTGGTGTATAATCTGCCTCTGGTGTCGCACGACTCCGATTTCCGCGAGGTGCCCGATTTGGAAGTCGTCGATTGGGCAGGAGAAATCAACCTCCAAGGCTTTGCTACAGGAGAGGCAGAGCTAAGGGAGGAGAACCCCAACGGGTGATCTAATACCAATCGCCATTTCAAGTGCCGTCATCGTCGGCGGGGACGCCGACGCTACGCAGGGCGTGTTCATAGCATCGGCGGGGACGCCGACGCTACGCAGGGCGTGTTCATAGCATCGGCGGGGACGCCAACGCTACGCAGGGCGTGTTCGTAGCGTCGGCGTCTCGCCGACGGCATCACGGCGTTTGCTCTGCCAATTCGTATAATAACGCTGCGAGTCAGGGCGTAAAGCGACATGCCGTCGGTGTTCCCATCGGCGAATTCCTAAAGGCGAAGAGCAGTTGGTATAATCCTTATGCACGCGAGTTCCAACGGAGGCAACGGCAGCGATGATAACGACCGACGGTGCGACCGAATATGTGGTGCGAGTGCGCGATGTGGTCAAAGAGTACCAGATGGGCAAACTGACCGTGCGCGCACTGGATGGCGTGAACCTGGATGTCTATCGGGGCGAGTACCTCTCGATTATGGGACCCTCTGGCTCAGGCAAAAGCACGCTGTTCAACATGATTGGTGGGCTGGACAAGCCCACCAGCGGCTCCGTGTTCATCGACGATGTGGACATGGCGCAGCTGGATCCGCAGGAGCTGGCGTTCCTGCGCTGCCACCGCATCGGCTACATCTTTCAGACTTTTAATCTGATTCCCGTAATGACGGCGTTGGAAAATGTGACGCTGCCGATGATTTTTGCGGGCGTGCCTGCTGATGAGGCGCGCGAGCGCGCGATCGAGCTGCTCACCTTAGTCGGTCTGGGTGGGCGCCTGCAGCATAAGCCGACTGAACTCTCAGGCGGTCAGCAGCAGCGCGTCGCGATCGCCCGTGCCCTCGCGAACAACCCCTCCATCATCTTAGCGGATGAGCCGACAGGCAACCTCGACCTGCGCACAGGCAAAGAGATTATCGAACTGCTCAAGCGGCTGAATGTGGAGCGCGGCGTGACGATCATCTCCGCCACGCACGACCTCAAAATGCTGGACATCTCCGACCGCATCGTCTGGATCCGCGACGGCAAAATTGAGCGCATCGAGAAGCGCAGTGAACTGGAGCTGAAAGTGGGCGAAGTGGAGGGGGAGGCAGGCTGATGACACCTCGTGAGCGGATTCAGGCAGCGATTGCAGGCGAGCCGACCGATCGGCTGCCCTTCGCGTTCTGGTACCACTTCCGCACGGAGCCGTGGTTTCCTCCGCAGCTGTATGCCGAATACCGCCCACCCGTTAGTGACGCCCTGCTGAACACCTACATCGAGGGCATGAGCCGCGCCGAGTATGAGTTCTGGCGCCGCTACCAGCCCGACTTGCTGAAGGTGATGCACGACATTCCCTACGAGATGACGCCCGAGCTGCCGCGCATCACCCAACCCGACGACTGGCGACTCCTGCCCGTGCTGGAACCTGACAAGGGGCATTTCGGGACGCACCTGCAGATGCTCAAACGCCTGCGCAAATTGGTCCCACCCGAAGTGCCCTTCGTCGAAACGGTGTTCAACACCTTTTACTACGGCAACCGCATCTCCGACGGGCAGCTGCTGCGCCATCTGGAGCAGAA
>JBCNVA010000088.1:0-28235 GCA_039630445.1 Armatimonadota bacterium | reverse complement strand
TCCGTGCCGAAGCGCTGCGTGAACTGGCGGAGGTTGCCCGCCTAAGTGAAGCCGACAAGTAGCGATGCCCGATCTCTCCATTATCGTCGTGAGCTATAACACGCGCGAGCTGCTGCGCGAATGCCTTCGATCGCTGCGCTGCGAGACGGAGATACGCACTCATCCTTCCTCTTTGCAAGCATGCGAGGTGATTGTGGTCGACAACGCCTCATCGGACGGCAGCGCGGAGATGGTGCGGCGCGAGTTCCCTACGGTGCGCCTGATTGCGAATACGGAGAATAAAGGCTTTGGCGCGGCGTGTAATCAAGGCTTGCAGGTGGCGCGGGGACGCTATCTGCTCATTTTGAACGCCGATGTGCGGGCGACGCCGGGCGCACTGACGCGGCTGGTGGACTTCATGGATGCGCATCCTGAAGCGGTGGCGTGTGGGGGGCAGCTGCGTTATCCTGATGGGCGCATTCAGCCCTCCTGCGCGGGCGAGCTGACCTTGTGGGCGGTCTTTTGCGAGCAGACAGGGCTTGCCAAGCTGTTTCCGCGCACGCGCCTGTTCGGAGGATATTGGCGTACCTGGTGGGACTTTAGCGACACGATCGAAGTGGAGCAGGTGATGGGGGCATGCATGCTGCTCCGCCGCTTGCCTGATGGCAATCCGCCCCTGTTCGATGAGGGCTACTTCCTCTACTGTGAGGATACTGACCTCTGCTATCGATTGCGTCAGGCAGGCGGGCGCATCTTTTATGTGCATGATGCCGTGTTTATTCACCACCTTGGCGCAAGCGGTGAGCCGATGCGCGCCCAGATGATCCTCCATTACAATCGGGGCAAGGAGCGGTTCTTCCGCAAGTTTCATGGGCGTTGGGCGAGCGGCGTCTGCTGGCTATTGAATCGGCTCGGTGCGCTGCTGCGCTGGTTGGTGGGGTTGCTGCTGACCCTCCTCACGCTGGGGCGCGTCGCCCGCTTCCGCCGCTACGCTCAGACCTTCTGGCATGTGCTGCTGGGAAGGTGATAGTACCTCAGGATTTGAAGTGCGGTTGAAGCCCTTCGTCATACCGATTGGCAAAGCGAACGCCGTAATGTCGTCGGCGAGATGCCGACGCTACGCAGGGTGCGCTCGTAGCGTCTGTAGGATTTTTTTGAACCCCCTCCTGCAGGTTCCCCCTTAGAAAGGGGGAACCGAGCGTTGGTCTCGGTTCCCCTCGCGTAGCGGGGGGAACCTAAAGGAGGGGGGTAAATTGCCACTCGGTATCAGCTCCATTCACAACTCGTAGTTCAACGCTACCAGATTGAACTCCAAGCGCTGCTTGCCGCGCAGCACAGTGAGTTTCAGCGGACGCCCGGGCTTAGTGTTCAGCAACCGATCAACCAGCTGCTTCTCGCTCCAATTGGCAGGTGATTGCCCATCAATCAGCAGGATGCGGTCGCCCGCTTTGACGCCTGCCAAGTCGGCATCGGAGAGGGGCATCACCCAGCGGATGATTAGCTCCTTGCCCTGTCGGCGCCACTGGATGCCGTAGCCCGCGTTATCGGCGGCGCGCTCGCGCGCCGTGTGCGGCTGCCACACCATCTGCTCGCGGAAGTAGTTGAAGGTGATTTTGTAGTGGCGCATCACAGGGATGCCCAGCAACCCATGCTTGCCCTTGCGCATCAGTGCTGAATCGGAAGCGACGGTGCTGGCAGGCTTCTGGTAGGCGAATACAGGACCAAACTGCAACTCGCCCAGCGTCATCTTATGCAGGCGCATCACCCGCATATCGCCCGTCATGAACTCGTACTCGTCGCCTTCAAAGAACTCACCCATCCGCTTGTACCAGTCCTCCAGCTTCATCCAGACGCAGGCGGACTTGTCGGGTTCATACGAGGGCGGTAGAAGGTTCATCGCCGCGCCTGTGTCCACAATCATCCGAATCTGCTGCTTGTCGCCCACGCCCATCGTGACCAGGATGTGGTCACCAAACATCTCGAAGGGGATCACCACCCCTTTGGGCATCTCGGCATCGGGCGGCTCGAAGGTGAAGGTGCGCGTGGTGAAATCGATAGTGGTCTGGAAGGCGGAGATAATCTCGCGCCCCAGCAGCCCGATCACTTTGCGCCCATCCACCTCGTCGTCGCCCAGCGGCGTGCGATCGAGTGGACCGACGGAGAACACCACATCCTTGATCTCGGCATCGCCAATCTTGACGCTCTTGGCTTTCGCACCATAGGCGGGCACTAAGCCATAGACCAACGCCAGCACATGGTCGGTCTTGGGGATGCGCTCCAGCCCTGCCTCCTTGGCGATTTTGGTGTCGATCCACGAACGCGATGCCCCCGTATCGAAAATAATCAGGTAGGGACCCTTGTCGTTGATCTTAATCTCCACATAGAGCGAGAACTGCTTCATCTGGAAGGGCACTTTGGCGGGCAGCTTGTCGCGCACAATTGGGGGCGACTCCGATGGGGGGCGTTCGAAAAGCGAGTCGGGCACCTCGCTGGCGTCCAGCGCGGTAAAGAACTGATTGCGCACCTGCGCGCCGTTCACAAAGAGGCGTGCCTCGAAGGGAAACAGCACTTCGCCAGCAGGTGTTTTGACCTGTCGATAGTTGTGATACGCCTCAAAGATGCGCATCAACTCGTCCGTTTCGTAGTCCACTGCCTCATACTCCAGCCCGATGACCTGATCCTTCTCGTTCAGGTAGCAGTGGATCTTGCGCTCTGGCTTTTTGGGCAGGCTTTTGTGGTGAGGTAGCTGAGGGAGTTGGAAGGTGACGCGGTAGCCCGTACGCCCATCGGGCAGCTTTGCCTCTGCGCCTTCCAGCAGGGTGGCATCTTTGTAGAGCTGAGGCAGCATCACAAAGTCGTGGTAGCGGTCGTCCAGAAGGCTCTGAATCTCCTCCTGCGCGATTCGGGCGACGAGGAAGCCCTGCTTGCGCCAGCCATTTTTGCCGTCGAAGCCGACGATTTCAGTCTCGCCGCCCCGCTCGATATCGGTGCGCACCTTTTCGCCCTTGCGGTAGAGGGTGATTTTCACATCGCTCTTGCCGCCACGCTCGCTGGTCACCTCAATTGAAAGGCGCACGCCTTTTTGTGCCAGTTGCGCGAATGCTTCACCCCCATGCACCTGGAGCGCCTGCTCAAAACGGGCGCGGACAGTGGACAGGTCGGCAAACGCAAGACCGCCAACAAGCAACAGGATGGCGAGTAGCGAATGGCGAATAGCAACCCCTAATCGCATCGTTGAACCCTCCTGTTATAGGATACCCACCTGTTACACGGTTTCAGCCATTCGATACCCCCATTTCGCCACTTCGTCATTCACCATTTCGCTGAAGTTATTGATAACGGGCAGCCAGCAAGTAGAAGGTGCGCCCTGCTGCCTGTCGACGCTCCAGCACCATAAGGCGCGGATGGGCTGTCAGCTGCTCATCGGTGGTCAGGCAGTAAGCACCCTGCTGTTCCATCTGCTGCAGCAGCTCGTCGAGGTTCGCTGTGGAGGCGGTGCGCCCCCGTCGGTAGAATTGCAGGCTCGGATAACTTGGATGCACCTTGTAAAGGATCAGGGTTCGATAAGGGGGTGTTGCCCGTGCCAGCTCGCGCACAGGCGCGAGCATCAGGCGGTCATAGCCGCGCAGCGCACCGCTCAGCCCTGTCAGAAGCAGTAGCAGTCCCAGCAGCAGCGGCACCACCCAGCGTCGTGCCCCTGCCAGCCAGAACGCCATCAGGCTCAGCCCTACGCCCAGCAGCGCTGCGAGCCACACCCCGCTGAGCTGCGCCACCAGCAACCCTAGCAGCGTCCAGAAGGCAAGTGCCAAGCCGCTCAGCACCAGCGGCAACGGGCGAACCACAAAGGGCATGTCACGATTTGCAAGTGAGAAGGCGACCAGCAGCGCAAGCGCAGGTAGCATCGGAAAGATATAGGCGGGCAGCTTGGTGAAGCTCAGGGTGAACAGCCCGAACACCAGCCACGCCCAGCGACGCAGATAGCCCGCCACCATCGGCTCGTCTGGCTCCCTACACCACAGCACGCCTGCCCAGAACACCATCGGCAGTGCCCCCAGCCACAGCATCACCACATAGAAAAGTAGATAAATCGCCACTCCTGCTGTGATGTTGCCCGCGCCACCCCGCTGCAGGAGCGGCAGCACTGAGTGCGCCGTATCGCCACCCGCAAAACGCAACAGATTCTGACGCACCACAAACTCCTCAAAGAAGTCGCGCCCATGCTGCAGATAGACGCCCAGATACCAGGGCGAGGCAGTCGCCACTGCCACGAGCAGTGCGAACAGCACCCAGCGCAGGCGCAAGCCGTTCGTGTGTAGCCCGCGCGCATTCAGCAGGTAATGTAGCCCGATTAGCCCCAGCCCAACGGGACCTTTGGTCAGCACCGCCAGTCCCAGCACGACACCCCCCAGCAGGCTCCAGAGCAGGGGACGCTCCCGTGCCTCCCACAGGGCAATCAGCGCAAGGGTCAGCCAGCAGCAGAGTGCCATATCGGTCAGCGCAAGGCGCGTCAGCAGCAGGCTCATGGGCGCTATGGCAAACAGCAACCCTGCCAACACACCTACACCTTTTCCCAAACGTCGCTCCCCCCACGCCACGATTGCCACAAGGGTCAGCCCAAACAGCACCACGGAAGGCACGCGCAACGCAAACTCATTCTCACCAAAGAGGCGCATGCTGAGTATCATCAGCCAGTAGAGGAAAGGGGGCTTCTCAAACCATGGCTCATCCCGAAAGCGCGGCGTCCACCAGTCACCGCGTTCCTTCATCTCCCACGCTACGGAGGCATAGAACCCCTCATCCAGATCGGTTAGCCCGAATGCCCCGATGTCGAGCAACGCAACGAGTGCAAGCAGCCACAGCAGTGCACGCACAGCACGAGTCTACCCAACCCCCGTAAGCCCGCGCCCATCTGGCAGCAGGAACCTTTCTGTAAGGCGTGGGGTATAATACATCAGCAGAAGCGAGGAGGTCTATCACCCTATGGCACGGCGCTATGATAAGGATGACTTTTTTGAGGAGATGCCCGAAACGCAAATCCGCGCACTGGCTATCCTCGAGGAAATTATGCGAATTGCGCCCCGTACTGACCTGCGCCTGATCCGACTGCTGCAACTGCTGCGCCACCAGCTGGAAGTCGACGAGCGGCAGATGCAGGAGGCGATCCAAGCGATTCAGGAGTACGAGGAAGCCTATCAAAAACTCACTTCGCCCGCAAACCGCATCGGTGTCTTTCTGGGTTCCCCCGATAAGGACATCGCGATGGTCGCAATTGGTGATAGTGAATATTATGCCAATATCGACCCCAAGCTGGAAAACAAGGACTTCAAGGTCGGCACGCGCGTGAAGGTGAACGAAGCGTTCGCTGTGATTGGCGATTTGGGGTATCACCCTGCAGGTCCCGTCGTGAAGGTGCAGGAGGTGCTGGATGAGCAGCGCCTGCGCGTGGCGACCGACCCCCAGGGGATGACCTCCCGCATCGTGTTCCGCTCCACCGACCTCGCCGATAAACTCATCAAGCCGGGCGACGAGGTGCGATTGGAGCCGAACTTCAAGGTGGCCATTGAGCATATCCCCCATCAGGAGGTGCGCGATTACTACTTTGAGGAAGTGCCGCCCATCGAATGGAGCCAGATTGGCGGGCAGGAGGAGGCGATCCGCCTCATTCGCGAGACCATCGAGCTGCCCCTGCTGCACCCCGAAATATTCAAACGCTTCGATAAGCAGCCGCTGAAGGGCATCCTGCTCTACGGTCCGCCGGGCTGTGGCAAGACACTCATCGGCAAGGCAACCGCCTACAACCTCACGCGCCAGTATTCTGAACGATTGGGCAAACCTGTCAAAGAGTACTTTATGTACATCAGCGGGCCCAAGATTCTGAACATGTGGCTGGGCGAAACGGAGCGGATGGTGCGCGAAATCTTTGCTATTGCCCGCGAGAAGGCGCGTGAAGGCTTCTTAGTGTTCATCTTTATTGACGAAGCCGAGTCGATCCTGCGCGTGCGCAGCTCAGGGCGATGGCTGAATATCTCCAACACCGTCGTGCCCCAATTCTGTGCTGAGATGGACGGGTTGGTCAGCCTCGAAAATGTGGTGGTGATGCTCACTTCGAACCGCCCCGACTATATTGACCCTGCCATCCTGCGACCAGGGCGCATCGACCGCAAGGTGAAGGTAAAGCGCCCCGATCGGGACGCCACCGCCGAAATCTTTGGCATCTACCTGCACGAGAACATCCCGCTCGATCCCCAATTCGTGGCGCAGTACGACAGTCCGCGCGAGGCACGGGAGTGCCTCATCGAGCAGACAGTGCAGTACATGTGGCGCAAAGCGCCCGACACCGAGTTCCTGCAAGTCTACTTGCGCAACGGGGGCGTCGAAACGCTCTACTGGCGCGATCTGGTCAGCGGTGCGCTCATCAAGTCTGTGGTTGATCGGGCGAAGGAATTCGCCATTCGCCGCGCGATTGAGGATCCAGCAGGCGACCATGGCATCCGTCCCGACGACCTGCGCCGCGCTATCGAGATGGAGTATCGCGAGAACGAGATTTTCCCCAAGTCGGATGCCATAGAGGACTGGCTCAAGCTCATCGACTACGAGCCGGAGAATGTCGCCAGCGTGAAGCCCATTCGCCCCGACGCCCGCCAGGACGACACCCGCCGCACAATTATCTAAAGAGGGCACGCCATGAGCCGAGTTGCAACGCTACCGCGCACGCCCCGACGGTTGAATCTGGAAAACCGTCGGCTGATCACCTGTGAGGAGTTCGAACGCCTGCTGGAGGCGGGCATCTTCGCTCCCGACGAGCGGCTCGAACTGCTCGCAGGGCACATTGTTCGCCGGGAGACACCCATGCGAAGTCCGCATGCCACTGCCGTAGTTCTAATTAGCCAAGCGCTACAACGCATCGTGCCAGAGAACGCCCATTTGCGCGTTCAGCTCCCGCTGGCGCTGACCCCTGTGGACGAACCCTATCCCGATATTGCTGTTGTGCCCGGCAGTCCCCGCGACTACAAGGAGCATCACCCGACCACCGCGCTGCTGGTGGTGGAAATCGCGGAGGCGTCGCTCAAGACTGACCGCGAGGTTAAAGGCAGCCTGTATGCCAGCGTAGGTATCCCCGAATACTGGTTAGTGAACCTCAAGGCAGAGGAGATCGAGGTTTATCGCGATCCAGCCCCTCATCCCCGCGCTCCGTATGGGGCTGCTTACCAAACCGTTCTACGCTTCAGGCGAGGCGATACCATCGCACCCGTTGCCCGCCCCGAAATCCGCATCCCTGTCGCCGAGCTGCTACCGTGATCCGTTGCCCTAAAACACCCACGGTGCGGTCTCAGGGTTCTGGCGCAAGGCGTCCCATTCTTCATCACTGATCGGTTGTGGACGGTCGCGCTCCGCATCCACAGGGCACAGAAAGCCAAACGGCTCCTCGTAGGGGTTCATCCAGCGATGGGGGGTGTCGGGCGGTACATAGAGCAGATCGAAGGGCTTGAGGTCAAACACGCGCGTCCCGACCAGTGCCTTGCCCCGCCCCCGAATCACGACCACCAGATGCACATGATGGTGCTTCTCCAAGCTGGAGTAGCCGCCCGGCTCGATCTCGAAGTAGCGCAGGGCGAACTGTGCCGGGATAATCGGCGGTCGTCCCAGCCCATAGCGTTTGACCCCCTTCCAGCCCATGCCACGCGCATCGCCCGTATGCTCTTTGTAGTCGCGTGCTGGGATGCCCTCCCACGCGAAGGCGTCGGCATCGAAGGGCACATGGAGCCGTTCCAGCGCGGCTTGCAGCGCGTGCGCCGCCTGCTCCATCAGCAACTCGTCCCCTACTTGCATCTCGGATATGCTCACCTCTCTGTTTTGATACGGGCAGGGCGCCCCTCTCGCTCCGCCAGCGTCCACACCAACCCGAATACCGTGCGCGTCACCTTCATCAGCTTCTCGAAGTCGATCTTGTCCACATGGTCGCTGGGGCGATGATAGTCCTCATGCAACCCGCTGAAGAAGAAAATCACAGGAATCCCCTTCTGGGCGAAGCTGTAGTGGTCACTGCGGTAGTAGAGCTGCTCGGGATCGTTGGGGCTGTCGTAGCGCGGATTGAGACGCAAACGCAGGTACTGTGCGTTCACTTGCTCCAGCAACTCGCCCAGTTCAGGGCTGGCGAGCCGCGGACCGATCACATAAATCTCATCGGGTTCGGAGAGATCGGCATTTCGGCGGTTCTGGTCGCCCAGCTGCTTGCTGCGTCCAATCATATCGAGATTCACCTTGGCAATAATGTTCTGCAAGGGCACAGTGGGCTTTTCGGTGAACAGGCGCGATCCCCACAGTCCCCGCTCCTCGCCCACATACCAGATAAACAGCACGGAGCGTCTGGGGCGCGCGCCCTGCGCAAATGCCTCCGCCATCTCCAACAGCGCCACGCAGCCAGAGCCGTTGTCGTCCGCGCCGTTGAAAATCACATCCTCGCCGGGATGGCGTGGCGTGCCTGTGCCCACATGGTCTAAATGGGCGCCAACGACCACATATTCGTTTTTCAGTACAGGATCACGCCCCTCCGCAATCGCAATCACATTCCGCGCATGCTCGCGCATGGTCTCCACCGCTATCTCGATCTGAAGCCGCTTGTTGGCGCGGAAGGTAAACGGTTCACCTGCTTCACCCGATTCGGCACGCCGAATCAGCTCCGCTGCACTCACTTCCTCACCCTGACAAAGCGCATCGAGCAGTGCGCGAGAGGGGATTAGCAAGGGGATGCCTGCCCCATCTCGTTCGAGCTCTTCCAAGAGGCGCCTTCGTGCCCACATACGGCTCTGCGATTCGAGCCGCTCCATAAGCATCGGGTCGATACGCAGGATGGCTCTGGCGCCGCGCCGACGCGCGTTCTCTTCGGGGCTAATCCAACCTTCTGCCTCTGCGCGTTCCAGCCCCAGCTGCGCCACAGGGCGCGGAAAGCCGCTGAGCACCACCAGCACCTTCTCGCGCACATCCAGCCCCCTGTATGGGTCGATGCTCTGCGCATGGTTCGTCCAGCCGTGCCCCACATAGACAAGCGAGGCTGTGAGCGACAACGGCACCGCGCGGGCGATGAAACCCTCACCATACCGAAATTCACGCTCACCCAAGCGCACTACGCTCGACTCCGTCTTGACCCGATCAGTGCGCATGGTAAGCGTTTGATAGTAGGTGCCGTTCTCGCCGCCCGGCTTCAGCCCCAACCGCTTCAGGTGCGACACAAGATACATCCCCGCGAGGTCCAACCCACGCGAGGGGGTATCGCGCCCTTCCAACATGTCGGAGGCGATAAACTCCAGATGCGCCTGTAGATCGGTCGAGGTGATTGTCTCCGCACTGGTCATCCATGCGGGGCGATCCGCCAGCGCGACACCAAGAAGCAACAGCCAGAGCCACAAAAAGGTTGACCGTTTCATAGATGGGATTATACCAAAATTGGATAACGCATAATGGGCACGCCGAAGGAGCAGGAAGGGGCGATCGCTTGCCGAACCAAGAAGCTGATGACACCCTTTCTGAAAAAAGTGGTGGAGTTCCTGAGGGAGAACCCTGATGGGGTTCGGATCGTGCGGCGGCTCACCAGCGAGGACCTGATCGAGGTGCCCGAAGAAGAGGGCTGGTCGGGGGATGCGATGCTGGTGCCTGAACCCGAACGCAGAGAGTTTGGCATCTACGAGGTGCCGCGCGGCACGCAGCCTACCGCCTTCACCCATTTCATCGACGGCATCCAGCATTCGCAGCTGCTCTACTATCTCTGCGTGGAGCAGGCGTTTCTGCCCGTTGTGTATGGCTACATCGCGGCGATGGTGCTGGAACGGCGTGAGCGGAGCCTGCACCCATGCGCCGAACTCTACGAGGACGAGGAGGCACTCTATCTGCCCGCCCGCATGGTGAACACGCGCACCTTCCAAAAGCACGGAATTATTGTTCACGATACCTATGAGCGTGTGGAGGTGGAGACGGCATCATTCGCCAGCATGTTGCAAAAGGCGGGCGCCACGGTGGCGCGCATGCGCGACCAGCTGGAGCGCAAGCTGTCGATGCGCTGGATCGAACGGTATGGCGACGATCCGCGCTACTGGCTGCTGGTGGATGGCTCTATTTCCGACTTGATGCGCGAGCAGCAGACGCGCCGCTTTGTGCGCGTGGTGGGCGTTTCGAAGACGCATCGTACCACCTATTTGCGCCCCGACTGGATGCTCCAGGTGCTGAACATGCCTGCGGGTTATCGCAGCAGTGTGTTTCGCCCACGCCGTCCGCAGGTAGAGGAGGTCTACAGCTGGTATCTGCGTCTGCGCTGGCAGGAGGGCGCTGCACCCACTTATGGGCTGGTGCGGGTGGAGATGCCGCCCACACCCGAAACGCTGGAGCTGGTGGACAAGGTCTCTGCCTGGCTGCTACAGGAGACGCGCCCGCTGAGTCTGCCGGATCCCCGCTATGACCGCCTGCTCTACCCGTTTCGGATGTGCGAGCATTATCTGCGCAGCCGTGCGCCCAGCCGTGTTCTGGTTGAAACCGCCGTCGCGAATTTGAATGTGTAATGAGGCAAGCAATACATATGCGTCATTGGCTGCTTCACTTCAGGTATACTCTACCCTTGACAAGAGGTCTTGATATGGAACAGAAGCAGGTGTGCGAATGGCTGGTTCCTGATATGGTCTGTGAAGGCTGTGTGCAAGCCATCCAACGACTGCTGAATGGTCTGGCAGGGGTGGAGCAGGTGACGGCTCAACTGGATACAAGGCGCGTGCGAGTGCTGTTTGACTCGGCGCAGGTTCAGGAAACCACGATTCAACAGCACATCATTGCAGCGGGCTTCAGTCCCCAGCTGGTATCCCCTGCCGAAGGGGAGTGAGACAGGTGGCGTCTCGTGACGCTCGTCAGTACAGGCGCTTCACGCGCGTCAACTCAGGTGTTTGGCTGATCGTGCTCGCAGCCATCGCGTGGGGGGTGTTACGCCATGCACAGGGCACGCTCGATCTGACCTATGGGCAACTCCTCATCCTGGCGATGCTGGGTGTTATCTCCGCGATTGGACGCACTTGGGTGGGCCTGCGTGATCCCCATGTGATGTACTCTTTTACCGTCCCCTTAGCCGTTTACGATATTGTAGCGATCTCCGTGGCGGTGTCGATGACGGGCAAGTACGCCAGCGAGGTCTGGGTACTTTACTTGATGCTCTTGGCATCGGAAGCCGCCGTGATGAAAACACGGGTGCTTTTCGTCATGGTGGGTGTCGCGATCATCGGCTACTTCTTCGCCTGCCAGCCATTGCCATCGGGCTTGTGGGTCGATTTCGGGTATCGTGCCTCCGCCATGGCGCTCCTTCCTTGGCTGATGCATCAAGTCCACCGCAGCCATCTGGAGTATCGTGCCGAATTAGCAGCGCTACGCGAGCAGGTTGAACTTAGTCGGGAGCGGGAACGCATCGCCCGCGAGTTCCACGACGGTCTGGGAAGCACCCTCGTGCGGGTCATTATGGGGCTGGAACGCGCCTCCCGGCAGCTGTTTCCAGCCAGTTCAAGCGACAAGAACTCCCATCCCTTGCAGGAGCAGATTCAGGAACTACGGGGCGCGCTCAACGAAACACGCCAAATGATTCAGCACCTGCATGTGGATGAGACCATCGACCTGCGTCAGCGCATCTTACAGATGGCAAGTCAGGTGGCAGAGCAGCTGGGAGCAGAACTTCGGTTCGAATGCCCGCCCTCACTGCCCACGCTTACTGCGCTTCAGACCTTGATGTGCCTCCGCGTGGTGCAAGAAGCGCTTAACAACATCATTAAGCATGCGACAGGCGTGCGCACCATCGGCATCGAAATCCGCCAGCAGGATAATCAGTTGATGGTGCGAATCGATGACGATGGCAAGGGTTTTGACCCCACCCGTGCGCTTCGGGGGTTAGGCATCCACAGTATGCAGGAGCGTGTCGAAAGCATGGGCGGACGCTTCAGCCTCCGTAGCGCCCTTGGGGAAGGCACTCGTGTCGAGTTTACCGTACCCATCGGGGGTGCATGATGGACAAGATACGCGTGATTATTGCAGAGGACGAACCGCGTGTGCGCGAAGGCTTGGCAGACATTCTGCGCAGCGACAGCTCGCTGGACTTAGTAGGTTGCGCAGCCGATGGCGAGCAAGCGCTCCAGCTCACGATGCAGTTCGAGCCACATGTGGTGTTGATGGACATCCAGATGCCGCGCATGAACGGCATCGAGGCAACGCGCCGAATCAAACAGGTGATGCCTCATGTGCAGGTGGTCATGTGGACTATCTTTGATGATGACAAGAACCTGTTCGAGGCGATCAAGGCGGGCGCATCGGGCTACCTGCTCAAAGGTAGTTCGCCTGACGATATTATCCGGGGCATTCACGCCGCCGCCCAAGGTGAATCCCAGCTCCATCCGGCGGTCGCTGCCCGCATGATCCAAGAGTTCCGGCGCATCCATACTGAACATGCGCGGGCATCCCACCTGCTGGCAGAACTGACAGCACGGGAGCTGGAGATCCTACGAATGATCGCAGCGGGCAAGCGCAACAAAGAGATCGCTGACACACTCTTTATTAGCGAAAAGACCGTTAAAAACCATATCTCGAACATTCTGTTCAAACTGCAGGTCAACACGCGCACGGAAGCTGCGCTGCTGGCGGTCCGCGAGGGTATAGCCTGATTCACCTGTTCAACAGTTCGCTATTTCGCCAATTCGCCATTTCGCTAATTCGCGATTTGGCAAAATCGCTATTTCGCTAATTCGCCATTTCGCTATAAAACCATGCGTGCGAGCTATCTTTCGTTGCGTCCGCTGGTGTTGTGGCGTCAAGTGGCGCGTCCGCTGGACTGGGTCGCGCTCTTTGGGCGTGATGCTCCCCGCGAGCTGGAGATTGGCTTCGGCAACGGCGACTATCTGGTTGCCCGCGCCCGCCAGCATCCCGAACGCGACTTCGTCGGTATCGAGATCGAGTGGGAGAGCGTGCAGCGCACCCTCCGCCGTATTGCCCAAGCTGGGCTGACCAACATCCGCCTGCTGCTGGGCGACACAACACCTATTCTCTACCGAGCGATTGCCCCCGAATCGTTCCAGCGAATCTACTCGCTTTTCCCGTGCCCGTGGCCCAAGAAGCGCCACCACAAATATCGCCTGTTCAGTCAGCGGTTCCTACAGCTGCTCAATAGCCGACTGCAGCCCGACGGCGAGGTGCAGGTCGTAACCGACCATGAGGAGTATTTTGGCTGGGTTCTGAGCCAGATTACCGACACAGGGTTCACTGCCTTCGCTCGCACCCTGCCCCCGCACTTCGGCACGAAGTACGAGCGCAAATGGGTCGCCGCAGGGCAGCAGGTTTTTTATGAGTTGATTCTGCGTCGTGTTGAACCGATTCATGTACCGTTGAAGGAGGATGTACCGATGGAGACGCATCGCGTGCCCCATTTTGACCCTGATCGCCTGCCTTTGCAGGATGTGGCGGAGGAGATTCATGTTCATTTCAAGGATGTTCTCTACGATCCGCGCCGCCAGATCGGGATGGTACGCGTAGTGGTCGTCGAGGACGAGCTGACCCAGCATTTCTGGATTGAGATTGCCCGTACGCCTGATGGCTGGCATATTCGCCCTGCACAGGGGTGTGGCGTAATCCCCACTGTCGGCGTACAACGCGCGCTGGATCAGGTGCGTGATGCCTGCCAGCAAGGGGTAAACTTGGGCTGAGAACCGATGCGAGTCGATCTGCGTTCCGATACGGTGACGAAGCCCACGCCCGAAATGCGCCGCGCGATGGCAGAAGCCGAAGTGGGCGATGATGTGTTTGGCGAGGACCCGACGGTCAACCGCCTGCAGGAGATGGCGGCGGAGATGTTGGGACACGAAGCGGCGCTCTTTACCCCCAGCGGCACAATGGCGAACGAAATCGCCATCAAGGTCTGGACGCAGCCTGGCGACGCCATCTTGGTAGATGCCGAGAGCCATATCCTACATTATGAGCTGGCAGGTCCCGCTGTGTTGTCGGGCGTGTTGGTGGAGCCGTATCCCATCGAGCGTGGACAGATCGATCCGCGCGCGATCGAGTCGCGCATCCGCCTTGCCGATGACCACACACCGGGCACCAAGCTCCTTTGCCTGGAGAACACGCACAACCGCTGTGGAGGCACCATTCTGCCGCCCGACTCGTTCCGTACCCTGTGTGAGCTGGCGCATAGGCATAAGTTGCGTGTGCATCTGGATGGGGCGCGTCTTTTCAACGCAGCTGTGGCGTTGGGTGTCGCGCCACAGGCGTGGACGCGCTATGTCGACTCGGCGTTTTTTGCGCTCTCCAAAGGGCTGTGCTGCCCAGCAGGTTCGGTGCTGGTCGGCTCCAGCGAGTTCATTCGCGAGGCGCATCGGGTGCGCAAACTATTTGGAGGGGGCATGCGTCAGGTAGGCGTGTTAGCGGCAGCGGGTATCGTCGCGCTGCAGACGATGGTGGAACGCCTTGCCGAGGATCACCGCCGTGCCCGCCGACTGGCAGAAGCGATTGCCGAGCTGCCCGGCTTTGAAGTCGATTTGCAGACCGTTCAGACGAATATCATCTATGTGCGCACAGCGCGTCCTGCCAAAGAGATCGAACAGCAACTTGCCTCGCAGGGCGTGCTGACAATAGCCCTCGATCCGCACCGCCTGCGCCTCGTGACCCACCACGATGTGGATGATGCGGGGATCGAATACGCCATCCGCGCCTTTCGGCAGATTGCATGATACTGATTGTCGGCTACTACGGCTATCGGAACTGGGGGGATGAGGCGTCCCTGGCGGTGCTGGTGGAGAGCTTACAGGGGCTTAGAGTGGCTGTCCTCTCGGGTGATCCCCCCTTCACACGCCAGACCCACGGTATCGAAGCGGTTCCGCGCACTGCGTGGCGGCAGGTGCGCCAGGCGATTCGGCGCTCGGACGCGCTGATTTTGGGCGGTGGCAGCCTGCTGCAAGACGCCACCAGCCTGCGCTCGCTGCTCTACTATCTGCTGCTCATCCGCTGGGGTCTGCAGGCGCATGGGCGTGTGCTGCTCGTCGGGCAGGGGATGGGACCCTTCCATCGCGCCATCAGTCGCTATCTGGTGAGGCGGACGCTCAACCGCGTGCCTTTTCTCAGCGTGCGGGACGAGGAGTCGGCAGCGTTGCTGCACCAAATCGGGGTGCATACCTCTATTCGCATCGACGCCGACCTCACTTGGGCATTACAGGCACGCGACGCCCATTTCGCGCTACCCCCAGAAAAGCCCTGCGTGGGGCTGGCACCGCGCCCGTGGCGCAACCTGCCCGTGTGCGAGGCGTTTGCTGCCCTGTGTCGCCACCAGATAGAGACAGGCTGGCTCCCAGTGCTCATCCCGATGCAGGAGACGCAGGATCGCCCCCTATGCGAAGCGATTGCCGATGCGGTGCAGGCACAAAGCGACATGCGCCCGCTTATCGCCCTCCCACCGGAGCATCCAGCCCAGCTACTGGGGCTGATGAGCCAGCTGAAAGCGATGGTCAGTATGCGGCTCCATGGGGCGATTTTCGCGGCGAGGCAAGGCGTGCCGTTGCTGTGCCTCGCTTATGACCCGAAGGTGAACGCGCTGGCACAACAGATTGGTGCGCACGCTATCCCCCTCGAAGGCGACTGGCAAGCTGCGCTGGAGCGGGCGTGGTGCAAGCTAAAGGAACAGCTCACACCACCAGATCCCCAACGCATCGATATGCTCTGCCAGAAGGCACAGGCGCTCCTTAGCACGGTGTGCCAATTTGTGAGAGAATAGCTGCAGGGGGTACAATCGTGGCGTGATCATTCTGGGCGTGGATCCGGGCACGGCGACGATGGGCTACGGCATTCTGGAGAAGGTGGGCAATCACTATCGGGCGCTGGCGTATGGTATTCTTGAAACGCCCAAGACGATGCCCGCTCCCGAACGCCTGCGCCAGCTCCACGAGGGTCTGAATACGCTGATTGAACAGTTTCAGCCCGATGTGCTGGTGACGGAGCAGTTGCTGTTCAGCGCAAATCGGCGCACGGCGATCCAGGTAGCGCGTGCGATTGGTGTCGTGCTGCTCGCCGCCGCGCAACATCGGCTGCCCTGGTACGAATATACCCCCATGCAGGTCAAGCAGGCGGTGACGGGCTACGGCAGCGCAGACAAGCGGCAGGTGCAGCAGATGGTGCGTCGCCTGCTCGCGCTCCCAGAGATCCCAAAGCCCGACGATGCGGCGGATGCGCTCGCGCTCTGTATCTGCCACGCCCATCACGAGTCGCTGGTGCGACTGACAGGAGGCACCCGATGAACATCCCGTTCGTGTTGGTCTGCCTCGCGATTATCGCGATCTTGGTCTGGATGGCGTACCGCAACATCCAGCGGCTAAATCGGCGCATCGAGGAGTTCGATGAGGAGCGAGCGCAGCGTCCACTGGACCCCTTCAGTGCGCTTGCGGAACTCTACCAGCTACAGGAAAACGCGCGGCGCAGACGAAAATAATAAACTATGCCAAGAGCCGTTGTGACGGGCGGCGCGGGCTTCATCGGGTCGCATCTGGTGGATCGACTGCTGGCGGAAGGCTGGCAGGTGGTTGTGATTGACAACCTCATCACGGGCAGTCTGGAGAACCTGCGCCACCATGAGGGCAACCCCAATTTCGAGTTCATCTTGCATGATGTGCGCCAGCCGTTTGAGGTGGCAGGCGCGGTCGATTATGTGTTCCATCTGGCAGCGACGGCAAGCCCTGTGGACTTCATCAAGCGTCCGTTAGAGACGCTCACCGTTGGCTCCTACGGCACGGAGAATGCCCTGGAGCTGGCGATGCGAAAAGGTGCAAAGTTCCTCTTTACTTCCACCTCCGAAGTGTATGGCGACCCGCTGGTGCACCCCCAGTCGGAGGATTACTGGGGCAATGTGAACCCGATTGGGGTGCGCGGGGTGTATGATGAATCCAAACGCTATGCCGAATCGCTGGTGATGGCGTATCACCGCTACAAGGGTGCAGACACGCGAATCGTGCGCGTGTTCAACACCTACGGAGAGCGCATGCGCCTCGATGACGGGCGCGTCGTGCCTAATTTCATTCGGCAGGCGCTGACGGGCGAGCCGATCACTGTCTATGGCGACGGTAGCCAGACGCGCAGCTTCTGCTATGTGTCTGACCTGATCGAGGGGATTTGGCGGTTGGCACAGATTGATTACCACTTGCCCGTGAATCTGGGCAACCCTGATGAGCGCACGATTCTGGAGTTCGCTCAGCTCATCAAGCAGCTTGCAGGCAGTACCAGCCCCATCGAGTTTCGTGAGTTTTTGACTCCTGATGACCCACATCGGCGTCGTCCCGACATTACGCGGGCAAGGGAGTTGCTAAGCTGGGAGCCGCGTGTGCCGTTGGAGGAGGGGCTGCGCCGCACCATTGATGATTTTCGGAGGCGGTTGAGGCTATGAGGCGTGGCTGGGTGTGGCTGGTGGCTGTCGTGGGCTTGCTGGGGCGTGTCGGACTGCTGCCCCTGCTGTTCTGGGGCGTTCACCCTTTGTGGCTGACGGCGTTCTGGGGATTGCAGGGCTATCCAGCGACCCTAAGTGATTTGCCGCGCTGGTATGAGGTGGGTGTGTTCAACGCCGTGCCTGCACTGGCATGGCTGATAGCGGGGCTGCCACTCCTTGCAGTGCTGGGCTTACTGCACACGCGCTTGCCGCGTCGCTGTGCGAAGGTGATAGTGGGCGCACTGCTTGGCGGGCTGATTGTGCCGCCTCTGGCTTATGTCCTGCTGCTGAATTATGCAGGCATCTGGCACTATCGGGCATGGGATGTAATGATGCCGACCCTCTGGCGTGCCTATCTGATGCTAGCGCCCTCGTGTGCGCTGGTAGGTGCATGCGCAGGCTGGTCTCTCGCGTGGCGGATAAGGGAACCGAAATAATATAAGAGGTACGCTCCGATTTATGCAATCACCGCCGATCCTGGATTCGCGCAGCAAGCGCAGACTGGAGCGGGGATGGGAGCTAGTTGCCCCTGCACTGCAAGTGCATCAGCTCATCAGTAAGCCCTGCGTATGGGAGGATGTGGGGCTACCGAAAGCGTTCGAGGGACCCGTAGAGTATCATCTGAAGTTCCGCATGCATCCGCGCGCAGGGCGTCGCTACTGGCTCCATTTCGGTGGGGTGAGCTACGATACGCAAGGCTGGCTGAACGAGGATCCCATCGGACACCATCGTGGCATCTGGGATGCCTTCTGCTGGGAGCTGACCCCTGCCTTGCAGAGAGGTCTCAATCGGCTGCGCTTGCAGGTGATCAAAAACGGTGGCGAGCGGTTTCCCGTGCCGCAGGTGTTGAGCGGCTTCCTGCCTTATGTGTCCTCTACCTTTGGGGGCATCTGGCAGCCAGTGCATCTATTTCACACGGGCGAAGTATGGCTGAGCGACCTTTTCGTTCAGGGCGAAGCGAACGGAACATTGCGTGTGGAAGGATTTGTCGAGGGGGCGGGCACACCCGAAATCCACCTGACCCTGCTTAACCTGCACAATCAACCTGTTTATAAGGCTTCCTGGCAAGGCACAGGCATGTTCAGGCATGAGACGCACCTGTCGGAGGTGCAGCTCTGGTCGCCGAATGCACCTGTGCTCTATCGGTGTTGCGTGGAGGTCTGGCTGGAGGGGGAGCTATCACACCGCGTAGAGCGGTTTGTCGGCTTTCGCACGCTGCAGGTGGACGGGGCACGCATTATGCTCAACGGTCAGCCATTCTACCCGCGTGGGTTGCTCTCGTGGGGCTGGTATCTGCACACGCACGCACCCGCGCCCACAAAACGGGTAGCAGCGCGCGAGCTGCACCACCTGCGCGAACTCGGCTTCAACATGCTCAAGGCGTGCCTTTGGGTTCCCCCAGACGACTACCTAACGCTCTGCGACCAAATGGGCGTCGCGCTCTGGCTGGAGCTACCTCTATGGCTGCCACAAATGGATGCGGAGCAGATCGAGCAGGTTAAGCGCGAATATGAAGCGATTGTGCGGCAGGTGCGTTCGCATCCGTCCATCCTCATCTGGACGCTGGGCTGCGAGCTGTCGACACGGTTCCCATCGGACGCGCTGGGCGAACTTTACGCGCTGGTCAAGCAGCTCACAGGTAGCCCACTGGTGCGAGACAACAGCGGTGGGGGCGAATGCTACGGTGGCGCGCTGAAGGAGTATGCCGATTTCGCCGACTATCATCTGTACACTGACCCGCCCTTCGCGCGTACAACTTTTCGTGCGTTTCTTGAACGCATCCGTCCTGCGGCGCCCTGGCTGCAGGGCGAGTTCTGCGATCATGACACCCTGCGCGATTTTATAAGCCTGCGCCGGGATGCCGAGCTGCGCTATCTCTGGTGGCTGGAGCGTGACCCTGAGGTCAACCCGCAGGGTGTGCGCTGGTTCTACGAAACGCCCTTCGTGGAGGAGCGACTGCTTCAGCAGGGGCTGGAACGGTACCTGCCTGTGCTAGTGCGTGCCTCGCGCCGTGAGCTATTGGCTCATCACAAGTTCACGCTGGAGCTGATGCGTGCGCTGTCGGGCACTTCGGGCTATGTTGTGACGGGGCTGAAGGATACGCCAATCGCAACGGCAGGGTTGCTGGATGAGAGAGGTACGCTCAAAGTATCCCCGCGTGACTATCGGGCGTTCAACAGCGACACAGTGCTGCTGCTGGAGTGGCCTCGGCGGCGGGTGTGGCTGGCAGGCGGTGATCGCCCGGCAAACCCTGACCCGTTCAACCATTTCGGTGGGCAGACGCTCTACCCCACGCTGGCGGTCTCCCATTTCGGCGCGCCGCTGAAACGGGCAGAACTGCACTGGCGACAGTGCCATCGTGGTGTTCTTCGCGCGGGCGTCGTACCGTCCGTGCAGATCGCTGGCGGTCAGGTCGAAGCGATCGCCATGCTGGAGCTGCCCGTGCCCGCGGTTCAGCGACCGCACGAGTATGAGCTGCAGGCGGAACTGGTCGCGGATAGTCGCGTAGTAGCCCGCAACCGATGGCATCTCTGGTTCTATCCGCGCCCAGACTGGCGCAGGGGCATCGGGCGATGCGCCCTGCATGACCCTGATGGGAGCTTGATAGGCTTGCCCGCGCTGGGCGAGGTGTTCCTGCCGCTTGCGCGAGGAACAACGCCTGAACTGCCCCTGCTGCTCGCCACGCGCTGGGCGGACTGGATGCGCGACCATCTATGGCGCGGCGGGCGTATTTTGCTGATCCTTACCGATGGGGCATCGCTTTCGCAGGAGTCATGCCCCTTCTGGCGCGAGGCGGTACATCTGTTCCTGTCCCACCCGCTCTGGCGGGCGCTCGGCAAGCCAGAGTTTCTCAACGAACGCCTGTTCGCCTTCAGCACAGACCGTGCCCTGCGCAGCGCCGAATCGCATGCCCAGATTGCCCACGAGGCAGAATGGCAACCGCTCTGGCGGCGGGTGGACACGCGCACAGGTTGGGTGAATGACTATCTGGTGGAGGTGCGACTGGGCAACGGGCGTATGCTGGTTACCACACTGCACTTCGCGGGCGCACGAGGCGATCTGCCGTTGAGCCTGCAGTATCATCCTGCAGGGCAATACTGGCTCTATCGGATGTTGCGCTACCTGCGTCCTTCCAAGTAGCGGATGAATTCGTCTGTCGCGTCTCGGGCGCGGGGCGAGTCGGACAGTTGATAGCCCCTGAGCTGTGCCCATTCCTGTGCCAGCTGGCGCAAGAGGCGCTCTGTGTGCTTACGCAGGTGCTGTTCGCGCTGTTTAACTTTTTGGCTCAAACTTATACTTTTTATGGAGCTGCTCATAGCAGGGATAGTCAGTTGAGCAGGAGGTGCGTTACGCGGCTCAGGTGGGGGTAGGTAGAGCGCGCTTAAATCGGGCTGCTGGCGCATCAACTCGTCAACCTCCTGCTCGACCTGGCGAAGGAACGCGCGTCGGCGGGCTTGTAAGCGCACCTCAATCTCCTGTTCCGCTCGTTTGAGCTGTGCTTCTAATTGCGCTTGCAGGTCTTGCTCCTGCTGTTGCCAGCGGGCATCCAGTTCGTTGAGTTGCTTTTGCAGGGCTTTGTACCGTTCGGAGTCGGGCGCGAGGAGCGCCATTTGTGCCAGTAGGGGGAAGCGTTGCCTGCCATATTCTTCGAAGGCGTCGCGCCACTCGGTCTGCCAGGCGGCGCGGATAGCGTCCAGGTCGTACTCCGCTTGCAGTTCTGCCCGCCAGCGCTGTTCCAGCGCGGGCAACAGGTCGAGGCGGGTTTGCAGCAGGCGCTCGCGTACCGCCTCACGCTGCTCATGGATAGCGGCTTGCGCTTGCTGGCGCCGCTGGCTGAGTGTGTCAGGCGGGGTGGGCGGCTCAATTGCGGGCAGGTGGGTTGCTACCGGGGGTGCTTGGAGCGAGGTGCTGGGGGGTGCTGGTAGGCGCCCAAGTGTTGCAGCGGGTAAGTGGGCAGCAACCCGTTCGAAATCGATGCGTACCGGCTCTACCCGACGCGACTGGCACGCCCCCAGCAACAATAACAACCCCAGCCCAACCGCTACTTTTTGGCGTTCAATCGCTTGATCACCTCGTCGGTCAGGTCATTTTCACAATAAAGCACCATATTCGCGGGGAAGACCACCTGAATCTTTTTCTCTTTGGCAACCTGTGCAATCACTTCGCGGATGCGCTTCTGCACTTGGGAGCGTTTCTCTTCCGCCCGCTTATTAATTTCCTGCCCCCACTGTTGTTCTAAAATTTGAAGCGCTTCGCGGCTGCGGGTTTCCATCTGGGTGAACCGCTCCAGCGCGGCTTTTTCGGTCTCGGTGGGGGTGGCTTTCTGGCGCAACGCCTGCAGCTCATCCGCGCGCTGGCGTGCGGTCGCTTTGATTGCATCTACGCGCTTCTTCTGCTGATCGTTCAGGTTCGGTTGCAGCAGCAGGTTGGTCAGCTCCTGTCGCTCCTCATCCGTGAGGATAAGGTTCTCTTGCAGGGTTTGAAAGGCTTGCTGGTAGCGTTGCCCCAGTGCTTGCAGCTCGCGCAGGCTGTCCTGAGCGATTTGCGCTTCATTAATGACGCGCTCGTAGTCGACCATGCCGACGGTCTGTGCATAGGTCAGAGTGAAAAGCGTAGCAATCGCTAAAATCCCTGTAAATGTTCGCATGCTCATAACCTCCCTGTAGCCGTAGTATACCTTCCCTGTGGGCTGCCCTCACCCGTGCGGGCGCATGGGTGAGCCTCAGAACACTTGACCGATGCTGAAGTGGGTGCGTCCACCGTCCTTACCGATGCCGTAGTCGATGCGCAGCGGTCCCAGCGGTGTATTCACGCGGATGCCAACTCCATAGCCCACCTGCGGCTTGAAGCTATTGCTCTGGGTGAAGTTGTTCACCGTGGGGTAGCCGCCCCAGGCGTGCCCCACATCCACGAACAGCACCGCAGTGAACGCCTTCTCGACGGGGATGCGGTATTCGAGGCTGAGCAACGCGGCTTGCTTGCCCCAGAAGCGATCCTCCTGATAGCCGCGCAGGGTCTCCGCACCACCGATGAACATCTGCTCAAAGAAGGGGATGTTGCCTGTGACAAAGCCGTAATAGGCGCGAAGGGCAAACACATGGCGACGTTCATCGGGCTTGGTGCGTCGCCCCTGCGGGCTGTAGTAGAAGCGATAGTCCAGCGAGGTGCGCAGGATGCTCGACCGCCCCAGCTTCACCACACCCGAATCGAGGAACTGCCGCTCTGCACTGCGAATATTGGTGACGCCCGGCTCTATGGTCAGCGCGATATACTGCCCTGCGGCGGGATCCAGATCGAAGTCACGAGTGTTGTAGACGCCCCTGAGGATGATGCTGCTCAGCGAGCCGTCCTGACGGATGAAGCCGCCACTCTCGTCGGTCGCTACGCGATTGGTGTTGACATCTTCTGTGCGAAAGCCCAGGATCGCGCTGAAGAACTCACCAAAAGGTCGCCCGATGGAGAGGGTAATGCCGCGCCGACGCTCATCGTAGCGCTCCTCCAGATTGGGATCTACCGTGCCGCCAAAGAAGTTCGAGGTGAAGCGGTAGACAAGCTTGTCGTAGAGCGAGAGGGAGAGGCTGGTGTGATGCTTGTCCAGATACGGCTCGGTAAAGAGTAGCTCGATGCTATTGCCGTTGCGTCCACCGGTGCTCTGAAAGTTCAGCCCGACAGTCTGCCCGCGCCCGCGGAAGTTGGTCTCGTACAGTTCCGCCAGCCCGATAATGCGCTGGCGCGGGTCAATCGCAAAGCCCACATTCAGCCGCCCCGTCGGACGCTCCTTGACCCGCAGCGTGATGTTCATAAAGCCCGGCTCACCCGGCTCCTCTTCAGCGGTAATCTGCTCAAAGTAGCCCAGATTATAGAGCCGATTCAAATCGCGCTGCCAGCGAGGTACATAGAAAGTATCGCCCGGCTTGGTACGCATCTCGCGCAGAATGACTGAGGTGCGCGTCTTGGTGTTGCCTTCCACCTTTATCTGTCCGACGCGCAGTTCGGTCAGCATAATTTTCAACACGCCCGACTCATAGTCTGGGGGGATATACCCCTCGATGAGGGCTACATAGCCTGCCTTGAGGTAGGCTTCCTGCAGCGCGTTGGTGTCCGACCGTGCAAAATTGAAATTGAACACATTACCGGGCTTGTTGCGCAGCACCTGCATGAGCTGCTCGGTGGTCAGCACGCTGTTCCCAGTAATCCGCACCTCCTTGATGAAGGGGTTTTCGACCACATCGAACACGAGGCGCACGCCCGTTTCGGTCTGCTCCACGCTGGGGCGCACCTCAGCGAATAGCCCCATCGCCTGCAGCGCCTGTCGGTCGCGCTCCAAAGCCGCTTCGCTATACGCTTCGCCCTGTTTCAGGCGCATGGCGGTCAGGACCGCCGCCTCCGACACATGGCGCAAGCCCCGAATCGTCACCGATTCCACACGCCGCGTCTGCGCCCACAGCACACAGGGCAGCCCTATCAGCAAGATCAGTCCCACGCATCGCCAGCGATGTCCATTCTTCATTCCGATCCCTCCTGCTTGATATAGGGAGCAAGCCGAATGCGGAGCCAGTTGCGGGCGCGCGCCAATCGGCTGCGCACCGCCTCTAAGGTGATACCCAGCACCTCCGCGATCTCCTCATACGAGAGTTCCTCATACTCCCGCAGCAGGATAATCTCCCGGTAGTCGGGTGGCATCTGCCGAATCAGTTCGCGCACCCGTTCGGTCAGCTCCTGCTGCAACAGATGCTGCTGCGGTGAAGGCGCGGGGTCAACAGGCTCCCAGCCCGTTGGCTTGCCCCACTCGTCCGTCTCCAGCGACGCCATATCGATCTCGCGCCGCCGAATGCGGTTGCGCTTCTCCAAATGGTCATGCGCTAAATTGACCGCGATTCGATAGAGCCATGTATAAGGCTGCGAATCGCCGCGGAAGCGGTCGAAGGCGCGGAAGGCGCGGTAAAAGGTCTCCTGAGTCAGGTCGGCGGCATCCTCTGGGTCATGGACCATCCGCAGGAGCAGATTGTAGATGCGCCGTTCATAGGCGATCACCAGCGCCTCGAACTCCGCCGCGTCATCCTCTATCCAGCGCACATTCAGACTCGCTTCCTGCCACACCTATAGTTTTAAGACTCCCTCGCCCTTCCCCCGTTTCGGGATTTAGTTTACCTTATTTGCAGGAACCTTTTGCTGGAGGGCTAACCTGCATCCTTGTAGGAGGGAGCATAGCGATGCATCGGTTGCAGGGTAGTCCTAACGAGAAGGTGCGTCTGGCAGTTATCGGCTGCGGTGGCATCGGACGCTACCTCTACCATGTGTTCACCCGCCACGCGGGGAACCTATGTGAGGTCGTTGCGATTGCCGACCCCTATCGCAAGCAGCTCGATGAGTTTCAGGCGATGGCGCGACGCTCATTTGACGCCTACAGCGACTATCGGCGCATCCTTGAGCGCAAAGATATCGACGCCGTGATCGTCAGCACGCCCGATCACTGGCACGCGCGGATCACCATCGATGCCTGCGAAGCGGGCAAGCATGTCTATGTGGAGAAGCCCGCCTCCCACAATGTGGCAGAAGGGCTGGCGATGGTGCATGCCGCCCGCGAGCATAAGCGCGTGGTCATGGTGGGCTTGCAGCAGCGCAGCGGCGAGCATTTCCAAGAAGCGGTCGAGATTGTGCGTTCGGGCAAGTTGGGCAAAATCACGATGGTGCACTGCTGGAATATGGACAACGAGTCGCCTGAGGGCATCGGCAACCCGCCCGACAGCGATCCGCCCCCTGGGCTGGACTGGGACATGTGGCTGGGACCCGCGCCCAAACGCCCCTACAACCCGAACCGCTGCATCTACCACTTCCGCTGGTTCTGGGACTACGCGGGTGGCAAGGTGACCGACTGGGGCGTGCACCTGATCGATATCGCGGTCTGGGCGATGGGCGACCATAACCCGATCGAGGTGGCAGCTACCGGTGGAAAGTTCGCCCTGCGCGACAATCGCGAAACGCCCGACACCGTAGAGTGCCTGTTCCGCTTCAAGGATTGGCTGCTCATCTATTCGCATCGGGCTGCGAACGGCTTCCCAGCGAACGGGCGTGGCTATGGCACGATGTTCTTTGGCACCAACGGCAGCCTCTATGTGAATCGGGATGGCTTGCAGGTGCATCCCGAAAAAGAGCGTATTCCTGCCTATCAGCGTGGAGGTTCGCTGCAGAGCGAGCCGCACACGATGAGCTTCCTCCGTGCCATTCGCGAGGGGACGCCGCTGGCATGCGATATCTTGACGGGTGTGCGCTCGTCGATTATCCCTATGCTGGCGAATATTGCCTATCACACGCGGCGCACCATTCGGTGGGATCCGCAGAAGGCGCAGATTATCGGCGACAAGGAGGCGAACGCGCTGCTTGCCCGCCCCTGGCGCGCTCCATGGGGCATCCCGAAACGCTACATCAAGCCCATCGGGTGAAAAGGATCACTTCTACTCATCGGGATTTTGTGTAGGATACGGCTGAAGCCATTCCCGTGCAGACAAAGCCGACCTGCGTCGGCTGTTTTAGCCCGCGAAGGCGGGCTTCGTTTGCAAAGGAACGGCTTCAGCCGTCTTGTTTCTTTTGAAACGCCAATCAGGATTATACCGATCAGCACTTCAAGTGTTGCCATCGTCGGCGAGACGCCGACGCTACGAACACGCCCTGCGTAGCGTCGTCGGCGAGACGCCGACGCTACAAACACGCCTGGCGTAGCGCCGTCAGCGAGACGCCGACGCTACGAACACGCCCGGCATAGTGCCGTCAGCGAGACGCTGACGCTACAAACACGCTCTGCCGTCGGCGAGACGCCGACGCTACCGCTATGAGGTCGTCGGCGAGACGCCGACGCTACGAACACGCCCTGCGTAGCGCCGTCAGCGAGACGCCGACGCTACAAACACGCTCTGCGTAGCGTCGGCGTCCCCGCCGACGAAACCACGATACTTGAAACACCAAATCGGCATTAGTCACGCCGCTCGATCGTGAGCAAGGTGATAGAGTGGCGCGGTAGTGTTAGGTTCAGCGCGTCGGCAAGCGGAAGGGTCTGCTCGGTAGGTTTGACCTTCTCTGGTTGCTCAAAAGTGTTCGTGTCGGTGAAGTGCTCGCTCCAGAGACGCGCCATCGTCACCGTCGGCTTCGCGGGGAAATCGCCCAAAGTGAGCCTTACCTGAACCTCCCGCTCAGGATGGCGGTTGATCAGCCCCACAAAGAGCTTAGTGCCGTCCTCGCTGAGGGTGGCGGTGGCGTCCACGATAGGGATCTCACCACCTGTGGGCATCGTGCCGCGAGGCGTCTCTACCGTGCAGGCGACGCGCCACTTGCCTGTGCGACGCCCGTACAGCCAGAACGCCCAGTAGAGAGGTGTCCTCAACACCTGGGTCTGTGTCGTGCGTAGTGCGCCCAGCACATTCACTGTCTGTGCCAGGCATGCCAGCTCCACGAACTCGCCACAGCGATGCATGGCGTGGAATACGCCCGCAGCAAACAGGGCATCGCGCAGGGCATAAAAGCTCTCAAAGCCTTCTGCCTGAACCTGATGCGGCTCCCAGACATTCCACTCATCGAAAGCGAGCGTGATGCGCTTCCCTGCGGGCTTATTCTGCTCCACGATGGCGTGCGTCTCCCGCAGCATCCGTTCGATGTGGACCGGCGCACCTGCGACGACGGTATAAATCTGGCGCGGGTCATCGTTCGGATTGTAGCCTTGATAGTAGTGGGGCGCGAGGAGATCGAAGTGCGCGCCCGCGATGCGGGTCACCCGCGCGTTCCACTGATCCCAGCCCCCGCCATCCACGCCAACAGCGACCAGCCGCGCCTCAGGCATCACCGCCCGCATCGCTTGGGCGAACAGGATCGCTTTCAGCGCATAGCGCGTGGCGTCCAGATGCCCCAGCTGCCATGGTCCGTACATCTCGTTGCCGATGCCCCAGTAGCGCACGCGGTAGCCCTTCCGCTTGCAATAGCGCATCCAGTCGGCAGCTTCGTGCTCATAGCCCTCGCCTGCGTTCGTGCAGATGTAGGGTTCCGCGCCCACCAAGCGACAGAACTGCATGAACTCGTCCGTGCCGAAGTCATTCCACTCCCAGGCGTTCCAGGCGCGATCCCAGCGAGGTGGTCGGCGATCGGGATCGCCGATGCCGTCACGCCAATCGTAGCCCGAAACGAAGTTGCCCCCAGGCCAGCGCACAATCGGCGGGTTGAGCGCACGGATCGCCTCGATCACTTCGCGGCGCATCCCAAAGAGATGATCCGCAGGCATCAGCGAAACCGCGCCGATCCAGAGCTTGCCCGTGCCCCTGAAGCTAATTACGAACTGCGCTGTCGGGGCTGGCTCACTCACCTGGAGCTGGAACGGCTTTTTCTGCCAGCGGGTGGTGATACCCTTCAGCGTCTGGCTTGCCAGCACCTTGCCGTCGGGCAGGCGCAGGCTAACCTCGATTTCGCGCACCCCATCGGCTTTGACCACCACACGCCCAACATAGCCTTTGGGTAGCAGGCTCAATCTGTCCTGGGCGATTCCATGCTCGCCCTCGCCTGTACCCTCAATCACCTGCGCCTGTCCCCCCACAAAAAAGTGCTGATGGTCGGCGTACCAGCGGGCGTTCGTGCCGTAAGGTTGCCAGCTCTCCACTACACCGTTCGGCTGGACAACCCCATGCATCTTGCGGTTGCGCAGCAGCTCCGCCCAGATGCCCCCATAGATGCAGCGTCCCAAATGCTCAATAAACTGTCCGTAGATGAGTGGGCTAATCGCGTGGAGGCGTTGGCTCGGCTGGAT
>JBCNVA010000087.1:0-12756 GCA_039630445.1 Armatimonadota bacterium | reverse complement strand
GCCGAGATCGCTGAAGCCCTCCCGCCCAACTTGCGCAGCCGATTTTTGGGCACCCACTTTTTCAACCCACCTCGCATGATGCACCTGCTGGAGTTGATCCCTACTGCCGAGACCGATCCCGACCTGACGGTGCGTTTTACCGCTTTTGCCGAGCGACTATTGGGCAAGCGCGTGGTGCTTGCCAAAGACCGCCCCGGATTCATCACCACGCGCATCGGCATCTATGCCCTCATGCAGGCGTTGACCAGCGCCATTCGGTACGGCATCACGCCCGAGGAAGCCGATTTATTACTGGGACCGCTGGTCGGGCGTCCACGCAGCGGGGTGTTCCGCCTCGCCGACCTGGTGGGGCTGGATATCGCCCACAACATCATTCTCAACCAGAAAGAGCGCCTGCCTGATGACTGGTATGTGCAGTCGCTGGAGCTGCCCCCTGTGTGGCATGCCCTCCTTGAGCAGGGGCGATTGGGCGAGAAAACGGGCGCAGGCTTCTACAAACGCGACGGACGCGAGATCCTGACCCTCGATTTCGAAACGCTGAATTACCGTCCGCGACGCGAGCCACAGATTCCTGTCGATCCTGCGGTGGCATCGGCGCCACTGGCGGAGCGTCTGCCCGCGCTGCTGCGCTTGCCCGATCCGTACGGCGCGTTTTTCCGCGAGGCGTTCCTGCTGCCGCTTGCCTATGGGGCAGAAGTGATGCCCGAAGTGGCTTACGACATTCCCTCGCTGGACATGGCGATGCGATTGGGCTACAACTGGGAGCTGGGTGTGTTCGAAAGCTGGGATGTGCTGGGCGAATCGGGGCGCGAGGCACTGGCGCAACTGGGACTGCCTCGTGAACCCTCCCTGCTCACCGCGCTGCGTAGCGCTGGCTTCACCCACTTCTACACCATCCACGGCACAACGCGCGTCTACTTTGAGCCGCGCGACAGTGAGGGCGATTATGTGCCCCTGACCACACCCCACTTTTTCATCCAGCTGGAGGAACTGGCACGCGCGGGCAAAGTGATCGAGGAACACCCTGAAGCGCGCCTGATCGACCTGGGCGATGATGTGGCGTGCCTTGAATTCCGCACCAAAGCGAATGTGCTGACGCCTTCGCTCATGCAGTTTATGCACCATGTGTTGGATCGTGCGGAGCGCGAGTTCGCAGGGTTGGTGATCGGCAATCAGGGGCGGATGTTCTCGGCGGGGTTCAACCTGAACCTGTTTCTGGAGTATATCGCGGCGGAGGACTGGCAGGGTCTGGACGAGGGGCTGCGCCTGTTGCAGGGCTTGAGCCAGCGGATTCGGGCGTGTGGCGTGCCTGTGGTGGCAGCGGTTCACGGCTACGCGCTGGGAGGCGGGCTGGAGGTCGTGCTGCCCTGCGCCCATGTGCACGCGCATGTGGATGCCAGCTTGGGGCTACCCGAAGCACTGGTGGGCTTGATCCCTGCGGGGGGCGGCACGACGCTGATGACGCGCCGCGCGTTGGAGAACCTGCCACCCGATGATGACCCGCTGCCGCACCTGCGTGCCGTGTTCCAGACGCTCGCATTCGGCAAGCGCTCCGCAAATGCGTTCGATGCCTACACCTTAGGCTTCTTGCGCCCGCACGATACGCTCTGCTGGAACATCGATCGCCTGCTATATGAGGCGAAGCAGCATGTGCTGGCGCTATCACGCGCAGGTTATCGACCGCCACGCCAAACGCCCATTTTGGCTGTAGGGGAGAACGGCTTTGCTCGCCTGATGATGGAAGTGCACTGGGCGCATAAGGCGGAGCAGATTTCCGACCATGACCGCCTGATTGCTGAAAAAATCGCCTTTGTGATGACGGGCGGCGCGGTGCGCGCTGCTGTGCCGTTGCCAGAGGAGCATTTTCATGCGCTGGAACGCGAGGCGTTTATCGAGCTGTGCCGTACTGAGAAAACGCGCGAGCGCATCCGCCATATGCTGGACACAGGCAAACCGCTGCGCAACTAACTGAGCGGCGGAAACGCGGGCAGGCAGACCTGGAAAGTGGTGCCCGAATCGGGCGTGCCGTAGCGCGTCTCCACCCGAATGTAGCCCCCGTTCTGCTTGACGATGCCGTAGACCGTTGCCAGCCCCATGCCCGTGTTGCCCAGCCCTTTGGTGCTGTAGAACGGCTCAAAAATATGGGGCAACACCTCGGGTGGGATGCCCACCCCACTATCCTGCACCACAAGGCACACATGCTCCACGGGGCGGATATCAGGTTCCTCCTGAATCTGTTCAGGGGTTGGCACGACGCGCCGCGTTTCGATTCGTAGCGTACCGCCCCCTTTGGGAAGCATTGCATCGCGCGCATTGAGCGCGAGATTCATCACAATCTGCTCCAGTTGGGCAGGGTCGACATACACGGTTGTATCGGCATCTGTCAGGCGGGTTTCGATCCGGATGTTTTCGCCGAGCGTGCGCTGTAGTAGGGGCAGCAACTCCTCCACAACGGCATTAACAGGAACAGCGCGCGGCTGCGCGATTTGCTTGCGGGCGAAGCCGAGCAGCTGGCGGGTCAGGTTCGCCGCTTTCTCACCCGCACGGATTATCCGTTCCAGATCGGCATGCGCGGGGTGGTCTTCGGGCAAGCGCTGCTGTGCCAGCTCAGCAAACCCGATAATCGCTGTAAGCAAGTTGTTGAAATCGTGCGCAACACCGCCTGCCAGCCGACCAATGCTTTCGAGCTTCTCTATCTGAAACAGTCGCCGCTCCAGTTGCTTGCGCTCGGTGATGTCGATATCAGCGCAGATATAGCGCGTCTCGCTACCGATCTGCACAGGGAACAGCGAGGAAAGCACGACTCGCTGCTTGCCGTCGCGGGTACGCACCTCCCACTCATGCAGCGGTGCGGGCTGACCTGTGCGCGCTACCTCGCGCAGCATCTCCTGAAATTTCTGTTGCTCCTCGTCTCCCCATATCAACTGGTTGAGTGTTTTGCCCAGCGCTTCCTCCGCCGTATAGCCATAAAATCGCTCCGAAGCCCGATTCCAGAACAGGATGCGCCCCTGCTCATCGTACATCTGCATCGCGACGGTGGGCGCATTTTCCAAAATCGCGTAAATCTGCTGATAGGACTGTTCCAGCCGCCGTGCGTACTCACGCGCCTGCGCCACATAAGTTGAGACAATCAGCAGCGTGGCGAAGGTCACAAGCACGAAAAACCATCCAAAAATAAACGCTTCTGTGGGGGGTACCTGAGCGTGCCGCCACCATTTCGCCTCGACAGTCAACGCCAGCGAGGTGATTAGGAACACAGCCGTCACCCCACGCTGCTGATACCAAACAGTGGCAGTGACCAGCACAGGCAACAGGATCACCATCGGCGGCGCCAGCAGCGCCCGGATTTGCGAAAGATAGAACATCAGCCAGACCGATGCCACCCCCAGCCCTCCCAGCAGGGTAAGCATAGCATAGTCGCGCTTGCGCATGCGTCCGTTGCCCCACCAGACCAGCAGCAGCCCGCCCAGAATCAGCTGCCCCATCCACTCGCCCATCCAGCGATACGGGATAGCCTGCACCAGCTGATCGGGGGGCATAATCCTGAAAGCCCCATAAATCAGTGAGTTCAGCAGAGGTGAGACAAAGGCTGCGCCTGCCACGATCGCAATAAATAGAACGGCATCACGCGGGCGGTGCATGCGCGGATCGAGAGCCGTTAAACGCAACAGCGCTACCCCCAGCGCCACCTGCAGCATCACGGGAAGCGTACTCAGCAGGGCGAGCAGCCCGTTGTGCCAGGTGAACCAAGCTACAGTCACTGCGCCCAGCCCAGAGCCTACCAAGCCGACACGATAGCCGAACCAATAGGTTGCCCCCAGTGCAACCCCCGCAGGCAACCAAAACAAACTGCCAAGTTCAGGCAAAGGGGCAAAACGCAGACTGAACCACGCCGTAAGCCAGTATGCCAGCGCGGTCAGAATCACCCAAAGTCCCGCTGCCCAACGCCGCTCGTCGCTTCGCGCCATTCCTACCTCAATAGTTTCAGCTTTCTGGGCGTGCTTCCCTGCTTCCAAAGATACCTTCTGAGGGTATACTCCATGAGGGTGATAGGCGATGTGGAATGTGATGAAGACAGGGCTGTTGCTGACGGCACTCACGCTGTTGCTGGTCTGGCTGGGCAATCTGCTGGGTGGTCAGCTGGGGTTGATTGTCGCGCTGGTTTTCGCGGCAATCATGAACCTTGGCTCCTACTGGTTCAGTGATCGGTTGGTCATCGCGATGTCAGGGGCACAGCCGCTTAGTGAGGCGGAGGCGCCCGAGCTGTACGCAATGGTGCGTCGGCTCGTGCAGCGTGCGGGTCTGCCGATGCCACGCCTCTATCTAGTTCCCGAGCTGCAGCCGAACGCCTTTGCCACGGGGCGCGACCCGCAGCATGGCGTGGTCGCCGTCACGCAGGGGCTGCTGCAGATGATGGATCGCCAGGAGGTGGAGGGTGTTATTGCGCATGAGCTGGCGCATATTCGCAATCGCGATACACTGATTATGGCGGTTGCAGCAACAATTGCGGGCGCCATCTCGGCGCTGGCGCACATGTTTTACTACGCCACGCTGTTCTTTGGCAGTCGCGATGAGCGCAACGGCAACCCGCTGGCGGCGCTGGCGCTAGTGATCCTGGCGCCGATTATGGCGATGATTATTCAGTTGGCGATTTCGCGGGCACGCGAGTATGAGGCAGACCGCATCGGGGCAATGATTGCAGGCACGCCCATCGGACTGGCAAACGCGCTGCGCAAGCTGGAGGCGGCTGCGGAACGCATCCCTGCCGAGCATGCCCAGCCTGCAACGGCGCACATGTATATCGTGAACCCGCTGCGCGGCGGCGGGTTAGCCACACTGTTCAGCACACACCCGCCTGTGCAGGAGCGCGTCCGCCGGCTGATGGCGATGCCCACCCATCTGGAGGTTCCATAAATGGGTTTGCGCGAGCAGGTGCTGGAGATCCTGCACGATGTGTACGACCCAGAGATCCCGCTCAATATCGCGGACCTGGGTCTGATTTACGACCTGCAGGTCTCGGACGAGGGCGAGGTGTATATCCTAATGACGCTGACCGCGCCCGGCTGTCCTGTCGGAGACCTGATTGCACAGGAGATTACCGACCGCGTGCAGGCGTTGCCAGGGGTCAAGGAGGTACGGGTAGACCTCACTTTTGACCCCCTCTGGACGCCAGAACGCATCACGGAGGAAGGACGCGAAGCGCTCCGCGCCTTCGGCTTCCCTGTCTGAATGAAGCGAAAAATGTTCAATAAAAAATCGCCGCACGGGGCGAGTGCCGTGCGGCGCATCTCATTTTCCCTCGCGCAGGCATAAGGGGAGAGGACCGAGGCTGGAGAAAATCTGCCAGCCAACGATGACGGCATGAAAGATACTGGGCGCATCATTAAAGCGGGGTTAAGCCCCGTTAAGATTTGGTAAAATTTTGGGGCAAATACGGGGGTTTTCCCGAAGCGAACGTCGGAAGGTGAAGCTGCAAGAAGTGGAAGGCAGTGTTGCCGAATGGCAGGCTGTCCGCTTTCAGTCTGTACCGCGAGGGCAACGCTTGCCGTTCTGAGCCTTTAGGAGGTGATCGCTGATGCGCAACGAGGAGTTCGTGCCCGTCTCGTTGGAGCCAGACCCGGTCATCGAAGCCTACAAAAAGGACATCGACCGCACCCTGCTGATCGAGAACCTGAAACTGACACCAACGGAGCGACTGCGCAAGTTGATGGAACTGCAACGCTTCGCCGAGGCGCTCACGGAAGCGGGCAAAAAGCTGCGGAGGGCAGGATGACCGATTTCGAAAAGATTTTGCAGCGGCTCCATGAGAACGGAGTGGAGTTCATTTTGATTGGTGGAGTGGCGGCGCGTGCCTTGGGTTCCTCTCGCCTTACAGATGATATCGATATTGTCTATCGGCGGACGCTGGATAACATGCAGCGACTGGTTGATGCGCTTGCGCCCTATCATCCCTACCTGCGCGGCGCACCCGCAGGATTGCCCTTTCAGTGGGATGTGGACACGCTCAAGCGGGGATTGAACTTCACTTTGACCACTCGACTGGGCAGCATCGACCTGCTGGGTGAGGTGGCAGGCGGTGGCACTTATGAACAACTTCTTCCCTTCACGGTAATCGTCGAGATCAGTGGCATCCCCTGTCGCTGTGTGAACCTGACCAAGTTGATTGAGCTAAAGCGGGCTGCAGGACGCCCCAGAGACTTGGAGGCAATCGCAGAGCTGGAGGTGCTGCGTGAACTGTACGAGGAGTGGGGGCTGTCCGAAAGCGGGGAGCTGCAGATCCAAAAGGGGGATTAGGGCAAGGCAATCCGAAACCAGTTCAAATACCTTAACTCGGTTGACTAAAGTTGTGCCTATCCACACGAAGCCAGCTTTCGCTGGCTGAAAGACCTCGCGATGGCAAGTTTTCGTCCTTTTGCGGGCGAGTTGACTCGCTTTGAGCGTTTATGGCATTTGAAACCCGAATTCGTATAAACAGGAGTTCCCCCTGGCGCACCGTACTCTTTCCATGAGGTGGAGTCGATGCGTTCGCGAGAGCCGACGCCGTTACGCGCCTATTGGCGGGCGAATGTGCGCCTCATCGCTACCCTGTTGAGTATCTGGTTCCTGGTCGCCTACGGGGTGAGCATCTTGCTGGCGGAGCCGCTGAATCGGTTCCGACTGGGCGAGGTGCCCCTTGGCTTCTGGTTCGCCCAGCAGGGCAGCATCTATGTGTTTATTCTGCTTATCTGGATTTATGCGTGGCGGATGGACAAGCTGGATCAGCAGTATGATGTGCATGAATAAGGGGAGCAGGCGCGATGACGGTTGAGCAGTGGACCTATCTGGTTGTGGGGCTGAGCTTTGCGCTGTATCTTTACATCGGCTATGCTAGCCGCGTGCGCGACACGAAAGGGTTCTATGTCGCGGGGCGTGGTGTGCCCCCTGTCGCGAATGGGGCAGCGACCGCCGCGGACTGGATGAGCGCCGCCAGCTTCATCTCCATGGCGGGGCTGATCGCCGTGCTGGGCTACGACGGCGCCATCTATCTGATGGGCTGGACAGGGGGCTATGTGTTGCTGGCGTTGCTGCTGGCGCCCTACCTGCGCAAGTATGCGCGGTTCACCGTGCCCGACTTCGTGGGCGATCGGTACGCCTCCAACGCGGCGCGGGTGCTGGCTGCCCTTGCTACGATTTTCGTGTCGCTGGTGTATGTAGCGGGGCAGATGAGGGGCATCGGCATCGTGTTCAGCCGCTTTTTGGAGCTGGAGATTGCTCAGGGCGTGCTGATTGGCGTCGCCGTGGTGGGCTTTTTTGCCATTCTGGGCGGGATGAAGGGTGTGACATGGACTCAGGCAGCGCAGTACGCCGTGCTGATTATCGCCTACCTCATCCCCGCGATTGCGATTGCCTATCTTGTTGTGGGCATTCCGATCCCACAGATCGCGCTGGTATCCAGCGACATCAGCGAGCGTCTCAATCAGATCCAGACGCAGTTGGGCTTTGCCGAGTACACCCAACCGTTCCAGAGTAAGCCGATGATCGATGTGCTTGCCATCACGGCGGCGCTGATGGTGGGCACTGCAGGGCTACCCCATGTGATTATCCGCTTCTATACGACGCCCGATGTGCGCTCGGCACGCTACTCGGCGTTCTGGGCGCTGGTGTTTATTGGGCTGCTCTACACTACCGCGCCTGCGCTGGCAATCTTTGCCCGCTACAATCTGATCCAGACGCTGCACGATAAGCCAATTGAGCAGGTCACCCAGATTGATTGGGTGGCAAAGTGGGAGCAGACAGGGCTGCTCAAGATTGTGGACAAAAACGGGGATGGGCGTGTGCAGTTCGCGAAGGGCAAAGCGTTCCTTGAGAAAGGTGGAAAGCCCGATTTCAGCCAGCCCGATTTTTCGAACCCAAACGAGGTCTATCTGGACAACGATATTATTGTGCTTTCCACGCCTGAAGTGGCGCAGTTGGCGCCGTTTGTGATTGCCCTGCTGGCGGCAGGCGGGTTGGCAGCGGCGCTGTCGACGGCGTCGGGCTTGCTAATTGCGATGTCCAGCGCGGTGGCGCACGATCTCTACTATCGCGTGTTCAATCCGCGTGCGCCCGAGCGGTTGCGCCTGCTGGTGGGACGGGTGATGATGATCCCCGCGCTGGCTGTGGCGGCTTATCTGGGAATCAACCCACCTGGCTTTGTGGCACAGGTTGTTGCCTTCGCCTTTGGACTGGCAGCGTCGGGGCTGTTCCCTGCCATTCTGCTGGGCATCTTCGACCCGCGCATGAACAAGCAGGGCGCGATTGCGGGCATGGTGGTCGGTTTAGGGTTCACCACGGTGATGATTGGGCTGATGCGCGCGCCGCAGCTCTTTGGAACCCCTGATCCGTTGCTGAAGGACTTTTTCGGGATCAGCGCCGAAGGGATCGGCATCGTGGGCATGGCGCTGAACTTGATAGTTGCCCTGATCGTGTCGCGCCTGACACCGCCACCGCCTGAACACATCCGCGAGATGGTGGAGTCGATTCGCGTGCCGCGCGGGGCAGGGCAAGCCCTGGAGGAGTAGATGGCTACCCTCCATCAAGACATCGGCACCTGTTTCAGCAGTTTGCCCTCGATGCGCTCCAGGATGTCTTCCAGGCTACGCCCCGTAATGGTAAGCCCATGGTTTTTCAGTCCAACGACGGCGCGAGCGGGATCAGGGGCTTCGCGCACCTTCTCGGCAACCGCCGCCGCCAGCTCATAGGTTCCACAAGGATAGTTGAAGGTGGTCGATGGAACGCCCTCCATCCACGCATGGACATGGATAATCGCGCCGACTGTCGGATGCTCGCGATAAATCATCCAGTGTTCGATGGCATCCACCGAGACGCGGCGCGGCTGCACATTCGGAGGCACCGAGAGCACCATCGCTTGGGCTTGCGGGTCGTAGCCTTTGACCATGAGGATATCGCGTCCAATTTCGCGCAGGCGCGACTTGTCTACGCCTGAGGCAGACATCCAGAAGCGCGTGGCATCCTTACGCACGGAGAGGTTCCCGTGCGACAGCCCACCGATGCCGTAGAGGCGCTGCACATGCCGCAAATCCTCTGGAGGGAGCAGTTTCTCCAACGGGAAGGGCGCAGGCAACAGTTCCCATTCGGCTAATCGACGCCCTGCCGCGCTCAGGGCACGAGTAAGTTCATCGCCCTCCCAGAGTTCTGGCTCCAGATCAGGGTCGAAACGGTTGTTAATCACCAGCGTCGAGCGGGCGATGGGGTCGAGTCGGTGGTAGAGCCGTTCATAGAACCCTTCGCCCTCTGGCTCCCCGTAGTGCCCCAGCTCCAGCGTGAAAAAGAAGGCGCCTTCGCCCGGCGCGTAGACCAGCAGCACATTCGAGAGGGCGCGCACCAGGTAAGGATAGAACGCCCGCAGCGGCTCGGCGGGCATGCGAGGCACTTCCAGAAGGGAGCAGACGAAGATTGCCTGCGCACGGCGGCGGTAGGGACGCGGTGAATCCAGCGTGATGAAGTTCAGCACCAGTCGAGGTAGCTCTGCTACTGGCTCGAATCGGTAGCCGTGCGCCTCAAAAGTGGATCGCAACCCCTCCGCCAGCGCGTGTAGCCCAGGCGTTGGCTCGCCATGAAAGGTGAACACCAACGCATTCCCTGCGTTATCCATACCGCACCTCCCTGCGGCATGGGTTCGCGATTCAAGGAGCAATTCCTCTCTATCCGTCTTTCACGCCCACAGGCGCTGCCGTTTTGACTTCCGTTTTAGGCAGGTCATAGCGGCGTGGACGCGGCTTGATAAGGCTCACATCCACTGGCTCGTACTCAATAATGGGTCCATCAGGCGTCCACTTTGCCAGCGTGGTCTTGAGGAACCGCTCGTCGTTGCGTTGTGGAAACTCGGGCTTATAGTGAGCGCCACGGCTCTCGTCGCGTGCCAGCGCGCACGCCGTGATGCAGATGGCTAACTCCAGCTGGTGCTGCAGCGTGCGCACGAACGGAATGACCTGATTCGTCCAGCCCAGATGGTCGCTGATCGCGACGCGCTTGACCCGCTCGCGCAACTCCTTGAGTCGCTCGATGGTCTGCTGCAGGCGGGCATTCTCGCGCACCACCGTCACATTCTCGTCCATCAGGGTGCGCATCTCGTCGGCAAGTTTGTAAGGGTTTTCAGAGCCGTCGCGCCTGCTGATTTCACGGAACTGCTCCTCAAGACGCCGCTGCTCCGCCTCGAACAGGCTGGAGGGCAGATCGAACGCAGAGGTCTCCAAACTCTTGAGGTACTCCACGATGGCGGGACCCGCCACCTCGCCGCCGAACAGGCAGCTCAGCAGCGAGTTGGCGCCGAGTCGGTTCGCCCCGTGATACTGATAATCCACCTCGCCCACGGCATATAGCCCGGAGATGTTCGTCATCTGGTTGCGCGGGTGGACTGGCTCCATCAGCCCCTCGCTGTTGGTGGCATAGTCCACCCACAGCCCACCCATCGAATAGTGCTGCGCTGGGTAGACGCGCATGGGCGTCTCACGCGGATCTTCGCCCACAAACTTCAGATAGATTTCGAGGATGCCCCAGAGTTTACGCTCCACCAGCTCGCGCGGCAGGTGCGTGATATCCAGATAGACCTGATTCCTGCCCTGGATGCCACGCCGCTGGTTCACGCACACATCGAAAATCTCGCGCGAGGCAATATCACGCGGCACGAGGTTGCCATAGGCGGGATACTTCTCCTCCAGGAAGTACCAGCGGTCACTTTCGGGGATGTCGCGCGGGTGGCGCTTGTCATAGGGGTCTTTGGGCACCCAGATGCGCCCACCATCGCCGCGCACGCCCTCCGAAATCAGGCGGCACTTATCCTCGCCCGGGATAGCAGTTGGGTGAATCTGAATGAACTCGCCGTTCGCATAGTATGCGCCTTGCTGGTAGCAGATGCTGGCAGCACTACCTGTGCAGATGATGGAGTTGGTCGTGTTCTTGAATAGCATGCCGGGTCCGCCCGTTGCGATCACGACGGCTTCCTCACGGAAAGCGCGGATCTCCATCGTGTGCAGGTTCTGGGCAACCAGTCCGCGACAGACGCCCATCTCGTCGAGCACTAACCCAATAAACTCCCAGCCTTCGTACTTAGTCACACGCCCTTCCGCTTCCCAGCGACGCACCTGCTCGTCGAGCGCATACAGCAGCTGCTGTCCTGTGGTGGAACCAGCGAACGCCGTGCGGTGATGGCGCGTGCCCCCAAACCGACGGAAATCGAGCAAGCCTTCTGGCGTGCGGTTGAACGGCACGCCCATCCGATCCAGTAAGTAGATAATCGCGGGCGCACGCTCGCACATGCGCAGCACAGGCGGCTGATTCGCCAGAAAGTCGCCCCCGTAGATGGTGTCGTCAAAGTGGATCCAGGGCGAATCGCCTTCGCCTTTGGTGTTCACCGCGCCGTTGATGCCGCCCTGTGCGCAGACCGAGTGGGATCGCTTCACGGGCACAATAGAGAATAAATCGACCTGAACGCCCGCCTCGGCTAACTTAATCACGGTCATCAGACCGCCTAAACCGCCACCAACCACTGCTACCTGTCGCTTCGCCACAACGATAACCTCCTTATCACCATCCTCATTATACCCCCTCATACACCCATCAGGCATCACCTTCACCACAACCCGTTTTTGTAGAGAGGGTATCCTTGAGAGGAGTTCCAAGCAGGAGACGAACGATGCGCATTATCGGGATGCAGTTGCGATTGCTGGAGTATCCGTTGCCGACGCCGTTCTATCCGTCGTGGCTGCCGGGCTATCCGCAGACGGCGCACCGGGTGCATCTGCTGACGCTGGAGACCGACGAGGGCATCAAGGGCTACGCAGCGGGCGTCGCTTTCAGCCGCGAAGGGACAGGGCTGCAGCATCTGCTCCTACCCTTCCTGTTCGGGCGCGACCCGTTTCAGATTGAGCAGGTGGTGCAGATTTGCCGTTCAGCGACCTTTCTAGGCTTGCGCCTCTGGTGGATCGAGATGGCGTTCTGGGACATTCTCGGCAAGGCGCTGGGGCAGCCCGTCTACCGCCTGCTGGGCGGCTATCAGGAGCGCATCAAAGCCTACGCCAGCACAGGCGAGTTGAAGGGTGTTGAGGAGCGGCTGGACTATATCGCGCAGATCCATGCGATGGGCTTTCGAGCAGTCAAGCTGCGCTTCCACAGCATGGACTGGCGCGAGGATATGGCAGTCGCCCGCAAGGTGCGCGAGCAGTATCCCGATATGGCGCTGATGGTGGATGCGAATATGGGCTGGCGCGTGGCGGGCATGGGTGATGCGCCCAAATGGGACATCCCGACCGCGCTGCGCGTGGCGGAGGAGCTGGCGGAACTCGGTGTGGTGTGGCTGGAGGAGCCTCTGGACAAGCATGACTACGAGGGCTATCGCCGCCTGCGTGAGAAGTCGCCTGTCGCGCTGGCTGCAGGCGAGATGAACCAAGACCTGCATGAGTTCCGCGAGTTTCTGGTTCGTGACGCGCTCGATGTGCTGCAGCCCGATGTGTCGCTTTCGGGTGGGATCTTGATGGGCAAGAAAATCGCGGGCATGGCCGAGGCGTTCGGCAAGCAGATTGCACCGCACACCTGGACGAACGGGCTGGGACTGGCAGCAAATCTGCAGCTGATGGGTGCGTGCCCGAATTGCGAATGGGCAGAGTTCCCCTTCGAACCGCCCGGCTGGGACCTAAAGGCACGCGACTACTTCCTTGCCGAGCCAATCACGATTGACCCCGACGGCTATCTCACGATCCCTGCCAAGCCCGGTCTGGG
>JBCNVA010000086.1:0-4033 GCA_039630445.1 Armatimonadota bacterium | reverse complement strand
CAGCGGTATCTGTCCGATCTCAGCCCCTTACTGAAGCCGCACATCGAAACCTATCTGCCCACGCTAACCGGCGGACGCTACACCCAGGTACAGCTGGGCGATGGGCTGCTTTTTCAAGTCTATCATCCAGACGCAGGTAGGTGGCTCGATGCCGAGCCTGAGGAAGCGGGTTGGAGCGCAGGTACGCTTGACCAGATCTTTTTCGCCTGCCGATTGGGTCTATCCGACACGCTGACAGGCGACCGTCGTCTGCCCCTGCTGCTGGATGACCCCTTCCTCGCTTTCGACGAGGCGCGACTCCACGCGGCGATGGAGTTACTAACCCGTGTGGCGCAGCAGACACAGGTCTTGTGGTTCACCTGTCGCCTGCCCGAACCTCTCCCACCGAATGCGCATCTCATCGAACTGCCTCACTTGCCCCACGCCATGTCCTCTTCACAATGAACGCGCTCTTATACCAATCGGGGCGTTAAGTGATACACGGCTCAAGCCGTTCCTCGGCAAACGAAGCCCGCCTACGCGGGCTATAGCCGACGGAGGTCGGCTTCGTCTGCACAGGAGCGGCTTGAGCCGTCCAGAAGACTGTGCTGTTTGAAAATGGGTATTAGGTAAGCCGCAAAGGGGGAAATGAGGCTTTCCTGCATAGCTCTACCGCAGCCCTTTCTCACGCAGGATAGTGTCCACCCACTGCGCCTCCTCATCGGTTAGGGGTGGCACAGGCGCCTGAGAGTAGTCAATCAGCCGATAGTAGCGCCCTTGCTCATAGACCCGATTAATCAGTGCCTGCAGATCCAGCGTTGCGTCCGTATCCCCGACGCGCAATGGGATCCCTATCACGGGCAACGGTTCCTCCAGCCTTATCGGATAGAACTCCCGAAAAGCGGGACGCTCCGCCCGAAAGACACAGACCCGATAGGGCGTGCGCTCACTTTCGGACAGATAACCATCTGGGAGGCTCAGCACCCACTCCCCCATGCGCAGCAACGTGCATGCACGCTGCGCCAGAAGCGCTCCAGGTAGGGGTTCATCCCCGGAAACGGGTTCCGCGTCTGCATAATTAGATTATGCCTTTCCTGAAGCTTGAGGTGCCGCCGAACTGGTAAGCTCCGTTTCGAGAAACGCGGAGGCTTTTCGTCAGTGGAAGGGTATAATAACCCAAATTGTACCTGTCGCCTTTGAGCAGGCGAGATTCCTCGCTTCGCTCGGAATGACAGGGCTTCGCTCGGAATGACAACACCAACTTTGTGAGAACGAACCTGTCATTCCGAGCCGAAGGCGAGGAATCTTAGATAGGTGGCAACTTGGGTTATAATAACCCAAGTTGCTGCCTTCTGTTGCTGAGCAGGTGAGATTCCTCGCACCGCTCGGAATGACAGGCTGTTTTTCAGGAGTCATTCTGAGCCGAAGGCGAGAAATCTCGACAGGATAGCAAGTTGGGTTATAATAAGAGACGAGGTGACGATGATGAGACCCAAGGGCTTCACTTTGATCGAGTTGCTGGTCGTTATCGCGATTATCGCCATTCTGGCGGCGATCCTGTTCCCCGTGTTTGCGCAGGCTCGGGAGACGGCACGGCAAATTAACTGCGCTTCACGCTTCTACCAGATGGCTCGTGCGGTTGCGATGTATACGGGTGATTACGAGACGATGCAACCGCTGACGCAGTGGTTTGCCTCGTTCGCTAATGACCCAGAAGAGGCACAGTGCCAAGATCGGATTCTGGGGCAGCTTATACAGCCGTATGTGCGGAACTGGACAATGCTTCGCTGCCCTTCGGATCCGATGGCGACGGACGCGATTCTGGATGCCTGCCCGTATGACGGTGAACAGCCGCCAACGCGCCAGTGTTCCCGCGAGTACCGCTGGGCGCTGAAAACAAATCTGGGCTACAACTATGTGTACCTCTCACCCATTATGGCGGGAAACTATCCAAGCCGCAACGGCTGGGCTAATGTGCCTGCCTCGGACGCGCGAATCAAGAACCCATCCTCCACAGTGCTGTTCGTGGATAGTCTGTGGTGGCGCGATCCGCAAACGCGACAACCCCAGTGCGGCGGCAACTGGATTGTAATGCCCCCCTGTCGCTGGTGGTATGACCAATCAGGTACTCGCAGGGACACCTTCACAATCATTGAGGAGGAATGTCGCAGCGGGCGCGCATGGGGCTGGTACAGCTATCGCGGGCAGGGTTGCGGTAATCCACTGCCTGCATGCTGGATGTTGGAAAATGCCCGCAACTGGTACACATGGATGGAGTTCGGTGGGGCTTGGCCTTGGCACCGAAACGAGCGCATGATGGTGGTGTTTGTGGACACCCATGCAAAGCCTTACACACCGCGCCAGTTGGCTCAGGGCTGCGAGCTTCGGACGATGTGCCTTGGGCGAATCACCGATCCGAAGGCTTACCTGTGGGATCTGGACGACTACTATGATCAGTAAATGAGGTTCACCATGGAAATTCCGAAGCCAATAGGGATAGGCATCGCGGTCATCGTTGCTATCGTGGCGCTGGTGCTGGTGTGGTACCTCAGCGGGCGCACGAGCAGCGCATCGGGACAGGTGAAAGAGAGCGCTTATCCGGAATATAAGCGCGGTGAACCTCTGCCTGATAGCGAGCTGCGCGGTCCCGAAGTGGCGCCGCCTATCGCGGGTGCTGGCGGCAGGCGATAGCCGTAGACCGCCCATGGCTTTGCTCACGCCCACATCCTCGCCCCTCTGGCAGAGGGGCAAGGGGGTGTCTTGTGGGTACAATAGAGCTGCTGTGGGCGAGGCGCGTGAGGCGTGCGGGCTGTTCGGCATCTATGCCCCAGGGGAGGATGCAGCGCGGCTGACCTATTTCGGGCTGTTCGCGTTGCAGCATCGTGGGCAGGAAAGCGCAGGGATTGCCGTCTCGGACGGCAAAACGGTGCGCATGTACAAAGACCTGGGGCTGGTCACGCGCGTGTTCACCGAACCCATCCTGCAGAGCCTGCACGGCTATATTGCGGTTGGACATACTCGGTATTCCACTACTGGCTCCTCCACGATGCGCAATGTGCAGCCGCTGGCGTGTCCCACGCTGGATGGCAGTATCGCGATTGCTCATAATGGCAACTTGGTGAATGCGCATCACCTGCGGGCGGCGCTGGAGGCGGCGGGCGAAACTTTCGAGACCACCAACGACTCGGAAGTCATCCTGCGCCTGATCGCCCGCGCCTATCAGGGCGATATTGTGGAAGCGATTCGGGCGATGATGCGCCAGGTGCAGGGCGCGTACTCGCTGGCGATCCTGACGCCTACCCAGCTGATCGGGGTACGCGATCCGTTCGGTGTGCGCCCGCTCTGCCTTGGGCGGCTGGGCGCGGCGTGGGTGCTGGCGTCCGAGACCTGTGCGCTGCCGCCTATCGGGGCGCAGTTCATCCGCGAGGTAGCACCGGGCGAAATCGTGGTGATCGACGAAGCGGGGCTGCGCTCCTATGCGGGGCTGCCCTGCCAGCGCGAAGCGCTCTGCATGTTCGAACTCATCTATTTCGCGCGTCCCGACAGCCATTTATATGGCAAGCTTATCTATGAGGTGCGCCGACGGATGGGCATGGAGCTGGCACGCGAGCATCCCGCCGAGGCGGATCTGGTGATCCCTATTCCCGATTCGGGTGTGCCCGCTGCCGTGGGCTATGCGCAGCAGTCGGGCATTCCCTATGGTGAGGGGCTGATTAAAAACCGCTATGCGCCGCGTACCTTTATTCAGCCGGAGCAGCGCTTGCGTGAGTTGAGCGTGCGCCTAAAGCTCACGCCCCTGCGCGAGATTATTGAGGGCAAGCGGCTGGTGGTAGTGGACGACTCGATTGTGCGCGGCACAACCACGCGCCAGATTGTGAAGTTGCTCTTTGATGCGGGGGTGAAGGAGGTGCATCTGCGCATTACCGCGCCGCCTATCCGCTTCCCCTGCCACTATGGGATTGACATGGCGACCCAGCGCGAGCTGGTCGCCGCCCACCACACCGTGGAGGATGTGCGCCAGCAGATTGGCGCGACCACTTTAGGCTATCTGAGC
>JBCNVA010000085.1:0-10696 GCA_039630445.1 Armatimonadota bacterium | reverse complement strand
CTGGATTGTGTGGGAGGAGGGGGGGCGTTATCCGGATGTGATTATAGAGTTTTTGTCGCCGACGACGGCGGAGCGGGATAGGCGGGAGAAGAAGGCGTTGTATGAGCAGGTGTTTGGGGTGGAGGAGTATTTTTGGTATGATCCGTTGGTTCGGGAGTTGGTGGGATTTGAGTTGTTGCGGGGGCGTTATCGTCGGAAGCGGGCGGATCGGCGGGGTTGGTTGTGGAGTGAGGTGTTGGAGGCGTGGTTGGGGGTGTGGGAGGGGGAGTATCAGCGGCGTCATTTGGCGTGGTTGCGGATGTACGACAGGGAGGGTCATCTCATTCCCACGCCTGCGGAAGCGGCGCAGCAACAGGCAGAACTTGAACGCCTGCGTGCCGAGCTTGAGCGCGAACGAGCCGAGCGTGCCGAAGCGGAATTACAACGCCTGCGCGCCCTGCTCAGGGAGCGCGGTATTCAGGAATAATTCACTCTGATTCGGGCAGGAACGGCATCCGTTAGGAGGAATCTGAACACCATGCCAGCGGTACTGGAGCGACCGACATCGAGAATAGCGGTGCCCGCCGCACCAGCGACGCTTGCCTTTCGCGAGTTGGTCGGTGTCGATCTGCGAGACCGAGCGGAGGTGCGCCGCCTAATCCCGCCACGGGGCAAGCCGTGGCGTTCGGTACCCCCTGTGAACGCTTATGAGCTGGAGGCGCGTTGCGAGTGGCTCAGCAAGCGCAGCATCAAGAAGGAGAGCAAACTCTTTGCGCTGCGCCTCGCTGTTGCCATGTGCGACCTGACCACCCTCGAAGGGCAAGACACCGTTGAAAAAGTGCGCCGTTTGTGCGCCCGCGCGGTCAATCCCTACACCCCACGCGAGGGCATGCCACCGCGCGAAGTGGCGCAGGTGCCCCATGTGGCTGCTGTGTGTGTCTATCCTCCATTCATCGCGGTGGCTAAAGAGGCGCTGCAGGGCACGGGTGTCAAAGTCGCTGCGGTTGGCACGGCGTTCCCCTCGGGGCAATATCCCTTCCATCTGCGCCTCGCCGATGTGAAGTGGGCGATCCGTGAGGGTGCTGACGAGGTGGATATGGTCATCAATCGGGGGCTGTTCTTACAGGGTGAGTATCGGCGCGTGTTTGACGAGATTGCACGGGTCAAGGATGTTTGTGGCGAGCGCGTCCATCTGAAGGTGATTCTGGAGACGGGCGAACTGGGTAGTTACGATAATATCCGCAAAGCAGCACATATCGCGCTGATGGCAGGCGCCGATTTCATCAAGACCAGCACAGGCAAGGTTCAACCTGCTGCAACGCTGCCCGCTACGCTCGTGATGCTGGAAGCGATTCGGGATTTCTATGAGGCAACGGGGCGTGCTGTCGGCATGAAACCGGCAGGGGGCATCCGCACCGCTAAAGATGCGATCCGCTATCTGGTATTGCTCCACGAAACGCTCGGTGCCGATTGGCTTACCCCAGAACGATTTCGGTTTGGTGCCAGCGCGTTGCTCAACGACCTGCTGGCGCAAATCGTTAAGCAACTCACGGGCGCCTACCGTGCCGCCGACGAGTTCTCCTATGACTAACCACCCGATCGGAGTTTGGGGCGAAATCGGCAGGGATCGGCAGCCGTCCAGTGTATAATAGATGACACACTCATAACGCGGAGGTAGAAGCGATGAGAACAAAGGGCTTTACTCTGATAGAGCTGCTGGTGGTCATCGCCATCATAGCCATCTTAGCAGCGATTCTTTTTCCAGTCTTTGCGATGGCGCGTGAGAAGGCACGCCAGACGCACTGTATGAACAATCTGAAGCAGATGGCGACGGCGACCATCACCTACATTCAGGACTACGACGAGAAATTCCCGATGGCGGTCTACGCGCCTGCCTATGGCGGTCGGAATGTGCCGCCTAACCAGCCGTGTGCCTTTACCCTCTTTGACGCGATCGATCCCTATCTTAAAAACGCCGAGGTCACCCAGTGCCCCTCGGAGCGAACCGCGCTCTATCTCAACGCGGGATTTCGAGCCGTGATGAACAACATGCCGACTTGCAATCTGCCTGAGACCATTAGCTATATGTTCAACTACGATATTTGTCCGCCGGGGCGAACACCGCTGGGAGCAGGTTCCATCGGTCAGGGCACCGTCTCCATCGCGGAAATCCCCTATGTGGCGGAGACCACCATTAACTTGGAAGCCGATATTGGGCTTTCGGGAAGTTGCAACCTCATGCGGCGCAAGCCAACCGATGGCTCCATCACTTTCCCGATCCCCATTCGTGCGCGCCATAACGAGATGATCCAGGCGAACTATGCAGACGGGCACGCCAAAGCGGTCAAAGGGCGCAAGTACACAGGAACCGATTGCTACTATCTCTACCCTGGCACGAATGCAAACCCGCCGTTTACCCAGCGGACAAATCCGAACCTGTGGTGTGTAGGGGATGGACCCTATCTGCGTCCTTGTGGCTATGCACCAAACGCGAACCCGTATGCCACTTGCCGTCCCTACATGGAAGGCGTTGTGGATGAGGATCAATATGGCAAGTGCTATCGCTACATTCGTCTGTGAGCGCGCATGACCCTGACGGTTCGTGCGTGGATTTTGCTGGGTGTGGGTGGGCTAATCGCGTTGCTGGCGGTTGCCCGCCCCACTTTGTTGGTATGGGTTGTACCGTATGACCTACTGGTAGCGGTGCTGATAGCCCTCGATGCGTTGCTTTTGCCGCGAAAGGATCGCTTTCGGGCGATGCGCCAGCATGAGGCGGTGCTGTCGATGGGCACGGCAAACCGCATCGAGCTGGTGCTGAGTGCCGAAGTCGCCTATCCCCTGCGCCTGCGCCTGCGTGATGAGCCGCCGCCCGATTGCACCTTCGACCGCCGCGAGTTCGACCTCGTGTTGCGCCCTGGCGAGCCAGCGCAGGTAGCCTATCATTTGACCCCTCTTTATCGGGGTGAGGCGCGGTTTGAGGACATTTTTCTGCGAGTGGAGGGGCGGTTAGGGCTAATGTACGGCTTTTATCGCCTGCCTGCGCGCGAGCGCGTGCCCATCTATCCGAACTTGCTCCAGCTGCGTGAATACGAGCTGCTGCGCCATCGGGGGCTGCTGCGCCAGATAGGCTTCCGCCAGACCCGCCTGCGCGGGCTGGGCACCGAGTTCGAATCGCTGCGCGAATACACCATCGACGACGAGTTCCGCCGCATCGACTGGAAGGCGACCGCGCGGCGAGGTAAGCCCATCGTGCGCGATTATCAAGTGGAACGCAGCCAGAATGTCATCCTGCTGTTCGATGCGGGGCGGAATATGCTGGCGGAAGTGGAGGGCATGCGCAAGTTCGACGCGGTGCTGAACACAGGGCTGATGCTGGCGTATGTGGCTGCCCAGATGGATGACAAGGTGGGCGCGCTCGTGTTCGCCGACGAAGTGGATCAGTTTATACCGCCGCAGCGCGGGCGGGGGCAGGTCGCCAAACTGGTGCATGCACTGCACGCCATCCAACCTCGCATGGTGGAGGCAGACTATCTGTATGCGATGACCTATCTGGCGCAGCGGTGGCGCAAACGCTCACTAATGGTGATTTTCACCGACCTGATTGATCCGGATGCTTCTCGGGTGCTCATTCATGCGTTAGGAGGGCTGGCGCGTCAGCATCTGTGCGTCTGCGTCACGGTGTCTGACCCGCGCCTGCATGCGTGGAGCCAGCAGGTGCCGCAGTCGGCAGAGCAGCTCTACCGCCGTGCCGTCGCCACGCAGGTGCTGACCGATCGGCTGGCGGTAGCGCGCACTTTAGAGCGCATGGGCGTGGCTACGATCGATGCCGAGCCAGAAACGCTCGTGCCCGCGCTAGTCAACTTCTATTTGCAAGCGAAGGCGCGTGGGATGTTGTAATGTTAATTGCTGGAGCAAACACCGTGATGTCGTCGGCGAGACGCCGACGCTACGAACACGCCCTGCGCTTCGTCCGCGAGACGCTGACGCTGCGAGCACGCCCTGTGTTTCGTCGGCGAGATGCTGACGCTACGAGCACGCCCTGCGTAGCGTCGGCGTCCCCGCCGACGATGAAGGAACTTGAAATGGTGATTGGTATAATCAGCGAGCGCCGCGAAAGACGCGCGCCAGCTCCTTTTCGTGCTCAGTGGGGGTCAGCGCAATCACCGTGTCGCCCGGTTGCAGGATCAGGTTCGCCAGCCCCAGCGTCAACTGCCCGTGCCGAATGACCGCAGCGAGCATCGTTTTGGGCGGCAGCTCAATTTCGCCGATCGCCTTGCCCGCTACGGGCGATTCGGGCGTGACCTCTGCCTCAATAACCTCAATCTGCCCACGCATCACCGCCCCAATCGGCAACACCTCGCCGTATTCGACCTCCTGCTCCAGCAGGTTGAAAATAAAGCGCGTGCTGCAGACCGTTTCGTGGATGCCCAGTCGGAAAAAGATAGCCTCGTGGCGCGGGTCACGCACAACCGAAAGCACGCGAGGCACCTTGAAAAAGTTTTTGGCAAGCTGGCAGATGATTAAATTGTCCTCGTCATCGCCCGTGGCAGCGACCACCACATTGGCACGGCGTGCACCCGCCTCACTCAGCACGCGCACCTCGCAAGCGTCGCCATACATCACCCGATCCGACAACTCGTCGCTGAGTTCCAGCGCACGCTTGCGATTCTTCTCTATCAAAAGCACCTCATAGCCATGCTGGTGGAGCGCCTTCGTCAGATGATAGCCAATATCGCCTCCACCTGCGATAATCACATACATCGTCGCCACCTCATCGTATCGAAGCAATAGTATAGCATGCTACAGCTCGAAGGTCTCGCCGAAGTAGTATTTGCGTGCGAGCGGGTTGGCAATCACCTCTTCGGGCGTGCCCTGCGCCACGATGATGCCGTCTGCCAGAATGTAGCTGCGGTCGGTGATGCGCAGGGTCGCACTCACGTTGTGGTCGGTAATCAGCACGCCGATATTGCGTCGGCGCAGTTCCAGCACAATCTGCTGCAGCTCCTCGATGGTTTTGGGGTCGATGCCCGTGAACGGCTCGTCGAGCAGCAGGAAGGCAGGCTCCAGCGCGAGGGCGCGAGCGATCTCTACGCGGCGCCGTTCACCTCCTGATAGCTCATTTCCGCGCTGATGGCGCAAATGCAGGATGTGGAACTCCTCCATCAACCGCTCGGCACGGGCACGCCGCTCCGCCCGTGGCACCCCGTTCATCTCCATCACCAGATGCAGATTCTGCTCCACGGTTAGAAACCGAAACACGGACGGCTCCTGAGGTAGGTAGCCGATGCCGAGCCGTGCACGGCGATACATTGGTAAGCGGGTAATTTCGCGATCCCCCAGAAACACGCGCCCACCATTTGGGCGCACCAGCCCAACCATCATGTAGAAGGTCGTCGTCTTGCCTGCGCCGTTGGGTCCCAATAGCCCCACAATCTCGCCGCGTGCGACCTCCAGGGAGACATCGCGCACCACAGGCTTTTTGCGATACGACTTTCTCAAGCCCTCTGCTCGCAGAGTCATCGCCTGTAAAGGATTGTACCTGTTTTCGCGCAGGCACAAAGAAGGAGTGTTGGCATTTCCGCTAATGCCGAAAGTGGCGGATGCCCGTAAAGACCATCGCGAGATCGTGCTGGTTCGCGGCGGCGATCACCTCGGCATCCTTTTTGGAGCCGCCGGGCTGGATGATGGCGCGGATGCCTGCCTGCGCCGCCCGCTCGATGCTGTCTGGGAAGGGGAAAAAGGCGTCGGACGCCAGCACAGCCCCTTGCGCTTTGTCGCCCGCCTGCTCCAAGGCGATTCGCACAGCTCCCACGCGGTTCATCTGCCCCGCGCCGACGCCCAGCACCTGCTCCGCACGCGCCACCACAATCGCGTTCGACTTCACATGCTTGACCACTTTCCACGCGAAGCGCAGGTCGCGCCACTCGGCGTCGGTTGGCGCACGCACCGTCACTACCTGCAGCACATCGGGGTCTAAATCGAGAGTGTCCCGCTCGGTGTAGAGGATGCCGCCTGTTAGCCCGCGCAGCGTGAAGGTGCCACGCAGCGTATCGGGCGCAGGCAGCGTGCCCGTGCGCAGCAGGCGCACGCTTTGCCCCCAGCCTTTGCGCTCCTGAAAGAGGCTCAGCGCATCAGGCGCAAAGTCAGGTGCGATCACCACCTCAAAAAAGTTGCCCGGCGCAGTGATCGCTTGAGCCGTATCGGCGTCCACAGGGCGATTGAAGGCGACGATCCCCCCAAACGCCGAGATGGGATCCGATTCCAGCGCGCGCTGGAACGCCTCGGCGGGTGTCGCTGCTGTCGCGACGCCACACGGGTTCGTGTGCTTAATAATCGCGCACACGGGCTGCTCGAACTCGCGCACCAGCTCCAGCGCGGCGTCGGCATCCAGCAGATTGTTGTAGGAGAGTTCTTTGCCCCACAGCTGCTCAGCGGTCGCAATACAGCCACTGGGGGCGAACGGCTCACGATAGAACGCGGCTTGCTGGTGCGGGTTCTCGCCGTAGCGCAGGTGCTGCACGCGCCGATAGGTGAGCGTAAGCCGTTCGGGCAACGCGCCCTCTGGGTCATAGCGGCGGAACCAATCGGCGATCAGCGCATCATATTCCGCTACATGGGCAAAGGCGCGCGCTGCCAGCCGAGCACGCGCTGCCCGATCTAAGCCTCCACGGCGGAGGTGTTCCAGCACCCAATCATAGTCGCGCGGGTCGACCACAACCGCCACATGGGCGAAATTTTTGGCAGCGGCGCGTAGGAGCGTTGGACCGCCGATGTCGATCTGCTCAATCTGCTCCGCTTCGGACACGCCCGCGCGCCATGCCTGCTCAAAGGGATAGAGATTGACCACCACCAGCGAGATGGGGGTCAGCTGCAGTTCCTGTAGGGTGCGCTGGTGTTCAGGACGGTCTAAATCGGCGAGCAGCGCGGCGTGCACGCGCGGATGGAGCGTCTTGACGCGCCCGTCGAGAATCTCGGGAAAGCCAGTCCAGTCGGCAATCTCGGTCACAGGCAGGTTCCAATTCCGTAGGGCGTGTGCTGTGCCGCCTGTGGAGAGCAGACGATAGCCCAATGCGTGGAGTCCTCGTGCGAACGGCTCCAGCCCCGTTTTGTCCGCGACACTGATCAGCGCGACTCGTTCCCCGCCCATACAGGGCTATTGTACCTACTGGCGCGGGTATACTCGCAGGTGTCGACACGGATGGGGAGCGCGTCGGTGGGCAGCGCGGGCACAGGGCTGTTCCTGATCCTGATTGGCTTGAATGTGCTGTGGGCAGGTGCCTATCCTACTGCCCGTATCGTGATGGAGACCCACCGCGCGGAGTGGGTGGCTGCGGTTCGGTTTATGGGCGCTGCGCTGGGGCTGGGCTTGCTGCTGCTTCTCCCCGCGTTTCGTAAGGCGGTTGCCTCGCGGTTCCCGAACTGTCCGCGCGATTTCGCACTGGCGGCGGCGCTGGGCGCGTTCGGTGTCTCCAGTGCGCATCTTTGCTACTTCTGGGGCGCCAAGCTCAGCACCGCCACGGAAGCCACCATTCTGGTCTCCACGGCGCCTATTTTCTATGCGCTGCTGGCGCGGTGGTGGCTCAAGGAGCCGTTCCCGCTGAGCAAGCTGCTGGGGATCAGCCTCGGATTATTGGGGGCTTGGGTGATTGTGAACGAGGGGCTGATCCTGCGCGAGTTCTCTGGGGCGGTGTGGGGCAATCTGCTGGTGATGCTGGGCGTGTTGATCGAAAGTATCACGGTGGTGCTGGCGAAGTCGCTGGCGGTGCGCTATTCAGGCGTGGCAGTGTTTTGGATCCAATCGCTGTTTGCAGGGGTGGTGCTTATGCTGCTGGCGGCGCTTGTGGTGGGTATGCCCCCTGCGATGCTCACGCCGGCACAAGGGTGGGCGATGGTCTATCTGATCGGCGTCTGCACGATTTTCGGCTTTTCGGTCTGGTACTACCTGATGGAGCGGGCGCCGATTGGCGGGATGGGCGTGTCGATTCTGGCGCAGACGCCCGCTGCCGCCTTTATTGGCTACTTCATTTTGCACGAGTCGTTGCACCCGACTGTGTGGCTTGGTGCTGGGCTGATTATGAGCGGCATCTGGCTTACCTTGAGAACGCCTCGAATCGCGCGATATGCCGTGAAGTAATGCCAATCGCCATTTCAAGTGCTGTCATCGTCGGCGGGGACGCCGACGCTACGCAAGGCGTGTTGTTATCGTCGGCGGGGACGCCGACGCTACGCAGGGCGTGCTCGTAGCATCAGCGTCTCGCTAACGAAACACAAGGCATTCTCGTAGCGTCGGCGTCTCGCCGACGAAGTGCGAGGCGTGCTGATAGCGTCAGCGTCTCGCCGACGACCTCACGGCGTTGCGGGGTTTTTTAGCCAGTGAAGGCTGGCTTCGTTTGTTTAGGCGCGACTTTAGTCGACAAAGCTCAAACGGGTATGCTCTTAGCCGATGCGCCTGGTGGATTGGCTGATTGTGCGGGAGCTGCTTCCGCCCCTGCTGTTCGGCGTGGGCTTGTTCACTATCCTCATCTTTGCAGGCGGCTATGTGTTCATGATTACCGAGTATGCCATCAAGGGGATCCCCCTGAGGCAGGTGGTGGAGCTGGCGCTGCTCTATCTGCCGCAGATAGCGGTCAAGACCCTGCCGATGGGGATGCTGCTGGCGGTGTTGCTGGGGTTCGGGCGGCTCTCGTCTGATTGGGAGGTTACGGCGTTGCGCGCGGCGGGCATCAGTATTCGCCGAATGATGGCGCCCGTGTTCTGGATGGGCTTGCTGGTGAGCCTGCTGGCAATCGGCTGCAACGAGACGCTGGTGCCCTGGGCAACGGCGCGTGCCAGTGCGCTGCGTGCCCATATCTTAGAGAGGCTCCAGCTAACCGAACAGCAGGCGTTTGGCTTCCCGCAGTGGCGTGACGGACGGCTTGATTCGTATGTCATCGTGGCGGGGGGACGCGATCCGCAAACCAAAGAGCTGTTTCAGGTGACGATTATCCGTTACCGTGCCGGCTCGGTGCGCGAGCCAGAGGTGGTTGCCTTTGCGCAACGGGCGAAATGGAGCGGTGCGAATGAGTGGGTGCTATATGACGGCTGGTGGCGCACCGCAGAGGGGCAGTATGGCACTTTTCAGGTGTTTCGTGCGGAGCCGGTGGCGGGCGTGCAGATACGACGCACTCCTCTGCAGATCGAAGCGCTGCTCACGGAGGTGGATGCCCGTTCCTTTCGCCAGCTGCGCCAGCAGATCGGCTTCTACCAGCGCGAGGGCGTGGAACCTGCGATGGTGCGCCAGCTGACCGTGGAACTGTACAACAAGATCGCCGTGCCGTTGGCAAGCCTGATCTTTGCGTTGGTGGGTGCGCCGTTAGGCATCCGCTCGCAGCGGAGCAGCCCCGCCGTGGGCTTCGCACTCAGCCTGCTCATCATTTTCTGCTACTGGGTGCTGGCACGCTATCTGGTGATCCTTGGGCGCAGCGCGATCCCGCCCCTGCTGGCGAGCTTCCTGCCTAATCTGATCGGGCTGGGGCTTGCCGTCTGGCTGATTGCACGGCGCGAGCGGGTATGATTCGGCAGCGGAGGGATGCAACGATGCAGGAGTTCGATCTGCCCATCGCGTGGACGCCCGATGAGGCGCTGATTGCCCAGTCGAATCTCACAGCGCAGATGCGCAAGCACGGCATCGATTCGTATGAGGCGTTCCTGCAGCGCTCCATTAGCGACCCCGACTGGTTCTGGCGTGCCTTCTTTGAGGACGTCGGCTTCTATTGGCACACGCCCTACCAGCAGACGCTCGATGTGAGCAGAGGCAAGCCGTGGGCGAAGTGGTTTGTCGGCGGGCGGCTCAACTGGACTTACAACGCGCTGGATCGGCATGTGCAAGCAGGTGCGGGGGATCGCCCAGCGCTCCTATGGGAAGGTGAGGAGGGCGCAATACGCCGCTATACCTATCGTCAGCTGCTGGAGGAGGTGAACGCGCTTGCGCGCGGGCTGCTTGCGCTGGGCGTTCAGCCGGGCGATCGGGTGGGGCTGTTCCTGCCGTTTACGCCTGAGGTGGCGATCGCGCTGCTGGCGGTCTCGCGGATCGGCGCGATTGCTCTGCCCCTCTTTTCGGGCTTTGGTCCAGAACCTGTTCAGACGCGCCTGCAGGATGCGGAGGCGCGCTGGCTGTTCGTGGCAGATGGCTTCCCACGGCGCGGCAAGATTGTATCGATGAAAGAGGTTGCCGATGCCGCGTTGCAAGCCGTGCCGACGGTGGAAAAGGTGATCGTGGTGGAGCGTGCAGGGCGCGGGCTGAGCCTGAACCCCGAGCGCGAGGTGCGCTACACCGACCTGCTGCAGCCCGGCGACTACGAAGCCCCTGCCTTCGACAGCGACCAGCCCTGCATGATGATCTACACCTCGGGTACCACGGGCAAGCCCAAAGCCGCCTTCCATGTCCACGCGGGCTTTCCTATCAAAGCGGCGCAGGATATGTATCATCTGTTCGATCTCAAGCCGAGCGACACGATTAGCTGGCTGACCGACATTGGCTGGATGATGGGACCTTGGCTGATTATGGGCGGCTTGATCTTGGGCGCGACGGTGTTTATGTATGACGGCTCGCCCGACCATCCTGCGCCTGACCGCCTGTGGGAGATGGTGGAGCGCCACGGCATCACCGTGCTGGGTCTCACGCCGACGCTGATCCGTGCGCTGATGCGCGAAGGGGACGAGTATGCGGATCGCCATC
>JBCNVA010000084.1:0-40176 GCA_039630445.1 Armatimonadota bacterium | reverse complement strand
AACTGATTGTCACGATGGGTCAGAAGAGCCGCCAGTTGGCAGAGGAGCGGTTCGATGTGCGCCAGGTGAACCAGAAATTCCTCCAGATAATCGGCATACTGTCTACCCGTAGGGAAGATCTGAGGGATGCCGAAAAATAGGAGATGGCTGTGAGCGCTAAGAGACCGCGCGTAGCGGCAAGGGTTACAAAGCGGGTCTTAGACATCCTGATCTCCGCGACTTTGCTGGTGGTATTATCGCCGCTGTTAGGCGCGTTGGCGTTGCTCGTCTGGCGTCAGATGGGGCGTCCCATACTGTTCCGCCAGCTACGCCCGGGTCTGCATGGTAAGCCGTTTTTCATCTATAAATTCCGCACGATGACTGAGGAGCGAGATGCAGAGGGGCGTTTGCTACCTGATAGCGAGCGCCTCACACCGTTTGGGAAATGGCTGCGTGCGACCAGCCTTGACGAGCTGCCCGAACTTTTCAATGTGCTAAAAGGCGAGATGAGCCTTGTGGGACCACGCCCCCTACTGATGGAGTACCTCGAAAGGTATACTCCTGAACAGGCACGCCGCCACGAGGTGAAGCCCGGAATCACAGGGTGGGCTCAGATCCACGGACGCAACGCGCTTAGCTGGGATGAGAAGTTCAAGCTGGATGTATGGTATGTGGACAACTGGAGCCTGTGGCTAGATATCAAAATTCTGTGGCGCACCCTGTGGATCGTGCTAAGACGCGAGGGCATCAGCGCCGAGGGGCATGCAACAATGCCAGAATTTCGGGGCGCAGCACATGAGTAGTCCATCACTGCTTGTGATCGGTGCTGGGGGGCATGCAAAGGTTGGAATTAGCACAGCGCGGGCGCTGGGCTATACCGTGGCAGCGATTTACGATGATGACCCCGCCAAGTGGGGCAAGCAACTTATGGGGGTGCCTATTGTGGGTGGTATTCAGCAAGCAATCAAAGACTTCAAAAACTTTACTGGGGCGATTGTTGCTATTGGCGATAACCGCACCCGTCGGCAAATCACCTCGTGCCTCGATGGATTGCCATGGCTCACGCTCATCCATCCTTACGCATGGGTTGACCCCACAGCCCAGATAGGTGCAGGCTCTTTAGTTTGTGCAGGCGCCGTGGTGCAGGCGGAAACCTACATCGGATCCCACGGCATCATCAATACTTCTGCGTCCGTAGATCACGACTGTGTCTTGGGTGATTTTGTGCATGTGGCTCCGGGTGCGCGATTAGCAGGCGGCGTGCAGGTGGGCGAGGGAACCCTTTTGGGGGTTGGCTGCTCCGTGCTGCCTAACCGAAAGATTGGTGCATGGAGTGTGATAGGAGCCGGGGCAGTTGTTGTTGATGACATCCCGGAGGGTGTCATCGTGGCAGGAGTGCCAGCACGCATCGTGCGGGAGGTCAACCATGGCTGAAGCTCGTCTCTACCTCTCACCCCCGTATCTAATGGGCAACGAGGCAGAGCTGCTCGCGGAAGCCCTCGATTCCGGCTGGATTGCACCGCTGGGACCGCAAGTGGATGCCTTTGAACGCGAGTTTGCGGAAGCAGTCGGTGCGCCCCACGCCTTAGCGCTCAGCTCAGGCACAGCTGCGATCCATCTGGCATTGATCGAGGCAGGGGTACAAGCAGGCGATGAAGTGGTTGTCTCAACGCTGACCTTTGCTGCCAGCGCCTTTCCTGCGGTTTACTTGGGTGCAAAGCCCGTATTTATCGATAGCGAGCGCGTTTCGTGGAACATGGATCCGAACTTGCTTGCAGAATGGTTAGAGCAACGCGCTCGGCGAGGCAAACGACCCAAGACCGTGGTGCTGGTTCATTTGTACGGACAGTCCGCCAATATCGAACCCGTTTTGAGACTATGCCAAGAGTATGAAATCGCCCTGATTGAGGATGCTGCGGAGGCGTTAGGAGCAACTTATCACGGCAAATCGCCCGGCGTATTTGGCAAGGCGGGGATTTTTTCCTTCAATGGCAACAAAATCATCACCACTTCGGGGGGTGGGATGCTGGTTTCCAGTGATGAGCGGCTCATCCAGCATGCACGCAAACTGGCAACACAGGCACGCGAGCCGTTCCCTTATTATGAGCATGCCGAGGTAGGCTACAACTATAGAATGAGCAATCTCTTAGCTGCGCTGGGCAGGGCACAGCTGCGCACGCTGGAAGCGCGCGTGCAAAAGCGTCGCTGGATTTTTGAGCAGTACCAGCAGCGGCTCAGCGATTTGCCAGGCATCGGCTTTATGCCCGAAGCACCTTGGGGGCGTTGCACCCGCTGGCTCTCAATTATTCTAATAGACGAGCGCGAATTGGGTGTCTCACCTGAAACCCTGCGCCTCGCGCTGGAGGCAGAAAACATCGAGGCACGCCCCGTCTGGAAACCACTTCATTTACAACCTGTGTTCCGCGAATGCGAGGTCGTGGGCGGTTCAGTGGCAGAGAGCATCTTCCAGCGCGGACTATGCCTACCATCAGGCACAGGTATGACCGAATCGGACATCGAGCGCGTCGTGGAGGTCATACGGCGTGTGGTCGCTGCCGGCTACCCAGCTTGAACGGGAATGAACGGTCAAAGCGCGAAATAACTCCATATGCTCTCTTGCGAGACGGTCGCATACAACGGTTGGCGCGATTGTTTGCGTCTGAGTGATGGTGTCTGGGAGCTGATTGCCACGACACAGGTTGGACCCCGCCTGATTCGGTTCGGCTTTGTAGGTGGGCAGAACCTGTTCTGGGAGCATCCAGAGCAACAGGGCAAGACAGGAGGTAGCGAGTGGCGCATCTATGGCGGGCATCGCCTCTGGCACGCGCCCGAACACCCCATCCGTACCTATGCGCCCGATAATGACCCCATCGAGTGGGACTGGAACGGCGTCCGCTTGGTGCTGCGCCCGCCCGTTGAAGCGCCCACAGGCATCCAGAAAGAGATCGAGATTCGGTGGCACGAGGGGTTTATTGAAGTCATCCATCGGCTGACCAATCAGAATCTGTGGGCGGTAGAGCTGGCGGCGTGGGCACTCAGCGTGATGGCGCCGAGCGGACGCGCCATCATCCCACAAGAGCCATTTCGCCCGCACCCTGAGGCACTTCTGCCTGTGCGCCCGCTTGCGCTATGGGCGTACACCGACATGAGCGACCCCCGTTGGCGCTGGGGCAAACGCTACCTCCAGCTTCGCCAAGATCCGAAGATGCCAACGCCCCAAAAGTGTGGCGTGCTGAACCGTCAGGGCTGGATGGCATACCTCCTGCGGGATGAACTGTTCCTGAAGCGGTTCGATTGCCTGCCTGAGGCGACCTACCCCGACTTCGGCTGCAACTGTGAGGTGTTCACAAACGCCGACATGCTGGAGCTGGAGACGCTCTCACCGCTGATGCGACTGGAGCCAGGCGCCACGCTGGTGCATGTGGAGTGGTGGTCGCTGCACAAGATGGGCGAGTTGAGCGAAGAGGAGGATGCCCTCGATGCGGCACTTGCCCAGAGGGTACAATTCTAACCGAGCTGGCTCGAACTGACGAGCCAGTCCAAACGCTGCATAGCAAGGAGATGCGACCGATGAGAACCCAAGCGGTGATGGCTGGATGGGCAGTTGCCCTGCTGATAATGGTTCCTGTGGGGCTAATTGCGCAACGCACGGGTGCCAAGCTAACCGCTGAGCAGATCTTGGATCGTGCCGCCCAGAGTGAGGCACCCTCTGCTGCCCGCGCCCGCATTAAAACCCTGCACATGAAAGGACAATTCAGCGCCCCAGCACAGGGGCTTCAGGGCAGCCTCGAAATCTACTGGAAATCGCCCAATAAGGTGCTGACGGTACAAACCCTTCCTGGCGTGGGCGAAATACGGCAGGGCTTTGACGGAAAGGTCGGCTGGGAGAAAAACCCCCTCACAGGACTGCGCCGCCTGCAAGGCAAGGAACTGGAGCAAATGAAGTACACCTCCGACAACACCACCACCATCCGCTGGCGACAGTTCGTCCGCTCACCTAAACTCCAAGGCACCCAGAAAGTGGGCAACTTCGAAACCTATGTCGTTCGGGCAACCACTATCTACGATGCCTCAATCACTTTTTATATCGACACCAAGCAGTTCCTGACCCGCCGAATCGATATCGAGGTGGTGATGGGGGGTGGCAAGGTGTCCACTGTGCAGTTCCTGGAGGATTATCGTAAGGTGGACGGCATCCACTATCCCTTCCGCATCCGCCAGCAGGTGGCGGGCATAGAGACCATTATCACTATTCAGCAGGTGCGCCATAATGTGCCGTTGCGCGATTCGCTGTTCCAGATGCCGAAAGAGTGAGGCGTGATGCTGGTCGTTGAGGAGCTGGTCAAATCATTCAAAGGCTTTCGCGCGGTGGATGGCGTCAGCTTCCGCGTGGAGGCGGGCGAGATTGTAGGGCTTTTAGGTCCAAACGGCGCAGGGAAGACGACCACCCTGCGCTGTATCTGTGGGATCCTCAAGCCCGATGGGGGGCGCATCACGATTGGTGGCTACGACCTGGCGCAGCAGGAGCGCGAGGCGAAACGGCTGCTCGCCTTCATCCCCGAAACACCTAACCCCTATGAACTGCTTACTGTGCGTGAGCATCTGAGGCTTATCGCGATGTGCTACGACACGCTCCACCTGTACGAGCAGCGAGCAGACGAGCTGCTCGCCCGCTATGAACTGCTGGACAAGGCGAACGCGCTGGCAGGCACGCTCTCCAAAGGCATGAAGCAGAAGTTGGCGGCGGTGTGCGCCCTGATACACGACGCAAAGGTATTCCTGTGCGATGAGCCGCTGATGGGCATCGATCCGCGCGGGCAATATACGCTCAAAGCGGAGCTGCAACGCCTGCGCGATGAGGGCTGCGCCATCCTGGTTAGCACGCACCAGCTGGATACTGCCGAACGGCTGTGCGACCGCGTGATTATCATGCACAAGGGACACATCCTGGCGGAAGGCACGCTTCGCGAACTGCAGGCGCGCGCCCAGATGGAAGGCAGCACACTGGAAGAGGTGTTCCTGCGACTGACCGAGGAGGCGGAGGTGGTCACCCCACCCCCTGCCGAACAACTGCCCATGCACTAAGCGGGCAGCGTACCCTACCCAACCGATGGCAACCGGGGTTAAAATAGCAGGAGTCAAGCCAGGATGCACGAATAGACACGGCAAGCAACACTTCTCGTCCAAATACATGGAGGTACGGTGAATGATGAAACGATGGCTACGCGGAGGCGCACTGGGTGCGCTGTTGATGATGGGCTGTTTGCCCGCTTTGGCGCAGTTGGATGGCACACTGCGCCTGCGTCTGGGTGCCTACTTCCCCGCAGATGAGGATTTGCAGGCGTTCAATAAGACATGGTTTGCTATCGGGCTGACCTATGAGACGATGGGCATCCCTCTCTTAGGCAGCACCGCCACCGAGATCAGTGCCGACCTGCTGACGCATCAGACAGGCGGCTCGCGCGGCGCGGTGACGGCGCTGCTGGTCAGCCAGGTCTATGAGCAGCCCCTCGGGGAGACCGACGCCGTGCTGCAACTGCGGTTCGGCATCGGCATGTATGTCGCCGATACGATTGGACCGAGCAAAAATGTGTTTGGTGGGCGCGTCGGGCTAACCCTGCACCTTAACGAGACCTATAGCGTGGAGCTGAACTACGACATCACCGACCGCTTCGGTCCCGGCAACGATCGCGCGAATGGCTTTTCGCTGACAGTGGGGTATCGCTTCTAAGGCGGTTTCCCACAAGGCTGTTCGAAAAATCGGGGGCGGGCGAGGTCTCCTCTCGCCGATAGCATACGCTCACTGCGCACGGCGAACCTTGACCACGCTCCCCGTAGACTGCGTCTACGCCCTCGCCCGCCGCTAAACCACAGAATTGCGCAAGATCCCGATTCCTTCAATCTCCAGCTCCACAAGGTCGCCCGGTTGAAGCCACGAGTGGGTTCCCTCAGGCTGTTCCAGCAGGCAGCCTGTACCGACCGTACCCGAGCCGATCACATCTCCGATTTGCAAGCGGGTGTTGCGGGCGGCATGGGCAATCAGCTCAGCAAAGGTCCAGTGCATCTCGGCTGCGTTGCCTTCCGAGAGGAGTTTACCGTTGACCCAGGCACGCATCCCAAGCCGCCAGCGACTGCCACGCGAAGGGTCTGGCTCGCGCCACGGCTCCAGCTCATCGGGCGTGACGACCCAGGGTCCCAGTGAGGTGGCAAAATCCTTCGCTTTGGCAGGTCCCAGCCCGATGCGCATCTCCACCCGCTGGATGTCGCGTGCGCTCCAGTCGTTCATGATGGTAAACCCCGCGATGGCCGCTTCGGCTTCCTGCAGGCTCCAGTCGCCTCCCTCACGCCCGATAATCACTGCCAGCTCCAGCTCGTAGTCCAGCTGCTCGGTGTTGGGTGGCTTGCGCACGGGCTGCTCATGCCCAACCAGGCTGGCAGGGTTGGAGAAATAGAAAGCAGGGGTCTGATACCATTCAGGAGGCACATCCAGCCCGCGCCGCCGACGAGCGTTGCGCACATGGGCTTCAAAGGCATAGAAGTCACGAACGCTGGGCGGGGTGAGTACAGGTGGGAGGTAGATGGCTGGCGTGATGGGAGTGGCGGTTGCCAGCCGCGCCTCACGCTCAGCGGGCGTCAGGCGCAACCAATCGCTAAAATCGCGACATCCTTTCAGCTGGAACCAGCCCGACCCGCGCCAAACTGCCAAGCACGGAGGCGAATCGGGCTGGGCACAACAGGTGAGAAAGCGCATGCCTATTTTTCGATCTTCACGATACGGTAGCGCACGGTGCCTTTGGGCAGAGTGACCTCCACCTCGTCCCCTTCTTGGTGTCCAATCAGGGGACGCACCACCGGCGCCTGATAAGACAGTTTCTGATGCTCAGGGTCCGCCTCCATCGCGCCCACGACGCGGAACTGTTTGCGCACACCCGTGCCGACTTCCTCGATGGTCACGAGAGAGCCGACACCTACGCGGTCGGTGGGGATGTCTACTTCGCGCACGATAATCGCGTTCTGCAGCACATTGCGCAGCTCCTGAATCCGTGCCTCCACATATGCCAGCTCGCTCTTGAGGCTCTCCAGCTCGGTATCCTCGGAGCTAAACTCGCCATGCTCCTTATAGGCGCGGAACTCCTCAGCGATGCGGGCACGCTCCACCGTCTGAAGACGCTTCAACTCCGCCTCCAGCTGGCGATAGCCGCTTTCAGTCAGGTAAATGCGATCAGGCTCGAACTCGAGCATGTTGGACCTCCTTCACTTGTGTAATCGCCCCCACCACTCAGGGGGCACAACTTCCTATACTCGGTTTATGACATAGGGGTTCCCCATCGGTGGGGATTTTCCTGCCCTTTAGGGCATCAGGCAGCGACAAGGTGAACCGAGACTGGTATACTCTTTTCTATGCGAATCGCTTGGCTGGCACTGATAGTCGCTCTTATCGGGGTGGCGTTCGTCGCGACTCGTGCCCAAGAGAAAACAGCGAATCCTGCAACCGCGCAAGCGGAGATCGACCAGCTGCTGACCGCGCTCGTGGACATCAACTGGTTCCATAATGTGCGCCTCCTGAATCTCACGGCTGAGCAGGTCGATCGCCTCCTTGCCGCTCACGAGAAGGCGTTCAAGCAGTTAGACGAGCTGATCCAGCAGGAGGCGAAGGCACTGCGCCAGCGGAAGGATGAGATTCTGCGGGTGCGTGAGGAGGCTTCACGGGGCAAAAGCGTGCCCAAAGAGTTCATCGAGGCGATGCGTCAGATTGAGCAAGATGCGGCTCACCGACGGCGGGAACTCCGCACCAAAGTGGTCGCCGAAATCGGCACGGAACTCAAGCCACGCTTCACCGAGGAGCAGATGGAGTATATGATCAAACGCAGTCGCGAGGTGCTTCAGGCAAACCGTGTGAACCCCGAAAAGATGGAGCGTGACCAGCTCTATATGTTCTTTGTGGAACATGTGTTCCTCATAGAGCGTGCCCCGATTCTGCTTAGGGAGTGGAAGCAGAAAAACCTTACTCGCTGAGCGCTACGGGCGATGAGCGCGTTCAATGGCTAGTAGTGCCGCCATCGCCTTGTTCAGGCATTCCTGATATTCGCGTTCGGGCAGCGAGTCGGCAACAATCCCTGCGCCTGCCTGCACATAGGCGACGCCCTCCTTCACCAAGATGGTGCGAATCGTGATGCAGGTATCCATCTCGTCAGTGTAGCTGAAGTAGCCGACTGCGCCCGCATAGGGTCCGCGGCGGGTTGGCTCCAGCTCTTCGATAATCTCCATCGCCCGCACTTTGGGCGCGCCCGATACCGTGCCCGCGGGAAAGCATGCCCGCAGCACATCGAAACTATCCACCCCCTCTTTCAGCACGCCCCGCACCTCCGACACGATGTGCATCACATGGGAGTAACGCTCAATCACCATCAGCTCGGGCACATGCACCGTGCCATACTGGCAGACTCGCCCCAGATCGTTGCGCCCCAGATCGACCAGCATAATATGCTCGGCACGCTCTTTTTCATCGGCGAGCAGCTCCTGTGCCAGCTGCTGATCCTCTTCAGGGGTGGCGCCGCGCGGGCGCGTGCCCGCAATTGGGCGCGTGAGCGCTTGACGCCCTTCTACCGTCACCAGCACCTCAGGCGAAGCGCCTATCAAGGTCATGTCATCCATGCGCAGGAAAAACATGTAGGGCGAAGGGTTGATGGAGCGCAGCGCCCGATAGATATTCAGCGGCGGCGCGCTGATCGGCTGGCTGAACCGCTGCGAAAGCACCACCTGAATACAGTCGCCCGCGTGAATGTAGTCCACTGCGCGCTCCACCGCCTTCAAAAACGCCTCACGCGACATATTGGGCACCGGATTCAGCTGGAAAGCTGGATCCTCAAACGGCGGAGGGGGCGGTAGCGGGCGATTCAGCAATTCAAGCGCATGCTCGATGCGCCTTCGCGCCTGCCGGTAAGCCGCATAAGGGTCTGCCTCAGGGAGTGCGTTCACCAGCACTCGGATTTGATGCAGCACATGGTCAAAGATAAGCAGCAGCTCAGGGAACATCAGGCAGCAGTCGTCCACCTGGAGGTCATCACGGGTCAGGTCGGGTAGACGCTCCAGAAAGCGCACATAGTCGTAGGCGATATAGCCCACAGCCCCTCCCGCGAAGCGGGGCAGGCGCGGATCGCGTTGATAGCGAAAGCGGCGCAGCAGTGCCCGCACCGGGTCTAACGGATCCTGGTGAGGGGGCAGTTCCAGCGTGCGCCAGCCCGTTGCACGCTCCCACAGGCGCACCTGACGCCCTTTGGCGCGCACAATCGCCACCGGCGCAAAGCCGATGAAGGAATAGCGGGCGATGCGTTCGCCCCCACTGACGCTCTCCAACAAAAACGCATACGGCTCGTCACCCGCCACCTTGTAGAATGCCGAGAGGGGTGTCTCCCAGTCCGCCAGCGTCTCCTGATACAGGGGTGTCACTTGCCCAACCGCCTGCCGTACATAGAACGCTTCGGGGTCAGGATGCCCAGTGCCGTCGCCCGCTTTGCGCCCGCTCACAATCAAGGAGTATACCTCTGCTTCAGGCGTGTCCGCAGACGCACCACACCAAAACCAGAGCGCAGATTATTCACATCCAGCAATCTGAGAGGCTGGCGAGCCAGCCATTCCGCTCGGAGACAAAGCAGCAACTGCGCGATCCAGAGAGCGCGGAAGGTGGCGGGCAGATAGTAGTAATGCATCAGCGGGATGACAGGAGCAAGGGGTAGGTACGCCAGCGTAGAGCCTATCAGCCCCAGCCAGACAAACGGCTCCCGCCACGCATGCCTCCACACGACGAGATAAACCAACAGCACCAGCCACGCCAGCCAAAAAGCGGGCATCAGAATCGCCGCAGGCGCGTCCCTCAGCAAACTCAACTGGCTCCACACGCCCGATAGAGGGGGCAGCAACCAGTAGGTTAGCGACTCCCCTAGCGAATAAAATCGGCGCAAACGCTGCTGGTGATAGTCGGTATGGAAGGGAATGGTCGCCAGGTAGAACCAGAGATACAGCTCCAGCAGGATTAGGCTGAAGGCGATGGGCAACCAGGCGAACCGTCCACCCTTCGCGCGGATAGCCAGTCCGCACGCCGCCATCAGAACGGGTAGCACGACGGCTTGCTCGTGGCTTCCCAGCGCGCCCGCAAACCCTATCAGGCTCAGCACCCCCCAGCCCCAACCCCCTCGCCAGCAGAGGCGACAGTACGCCCAAAGCGAGAGCAGGGCAAACAGAGTCATTAGCGTCACCGTGCGCCCCGGGATCCAGCCCACGGCACGGTAATCAAACGAGGCTTGATGCAGGTCTGGCAGGTTTGGAATAAAGCCCAGTTCCCGTCCCAGCACCAACACGAAGCAACCCGGTATCAGGGCGACACGCCAATCGCCCAGGAGACGCCAGCTCAGCCCAACACTTGCCAGCGCCGCACCCCAGAGTAACCATGCGGGCAACCCTTGCAACAAGCCCGTTTGCCAGCCTGTGAAAATGAAACCCGTGAGCAAGGCAAGCGGGCGCGATCGGCTCAGCTCCCAAACCCATGCGACCAGCATCAGAGCGCACGCCAGACTGAGCAGACCATTTAGCCACTTGTAGCGCAACAGGTTGCGCCCCCAGAGGCGATAATCCAGCTCGTAGAGCAGGCTCGGCAGCGGGCGATAGAACCCGTTCCCCAGCACCCAATCCCCCACAAACCATGCCAGCGGCTGATGTGGCTGCTCCAACCGAGCCACAATTCTTCGCACATCGAGATTCTCGAAGCTGTCCCACAGCCCCTCATCGTGATGCCAGTAGAGGACAGCCCCTCCGTTTAGCACCACAATCAGCGCAAGCCCAATCAGCCACCCACGCACAAGGAAGAGGATACCTGTGCCGTCCCTTCGACTGCACCGCCTCTGAAAGACCCTCTCACCATTCGCTTAGCGACTCGCACGAAAAGCCAGCGCGGTCAATAGACCGAGCAGCAGCAATACGCCCATCACAAACCCCAGCACCATCTGCATCCCGCCCTGCACGACGAGGTAAATCACGAGGATCAAAACAGGGTACTTCACCATGCCCGAAAGGAACAGCACGCGCTGAAAGCCGCGCTCACCGGGTCGGGCGAATTGGCGCACCAGCCATGCATGGAACGCCATGATGCTGCCAAGCGTCAGCACGCCGAGCATCAGCCCGATGCCCATGCGGGGCACCCCCAGCAGCCATAGCATCACCACCAACAGTAGGGTTAGCCCTGTGGTGAGGCGTGCCAGCGCCCGCCACAGCTGCTCTGGTCGATCCATCAGGTTCACGGTTTGCGCCTCTGTTCGCCTTGCAAACGGTTCAGCAGCCGAATCATGTGGGTGAACCCCGCCGCAAGACCCACCAGCAGCAAAATCAGGGTCAACCAGGGTGAGGTGTTGAAGCGATTGTCGAGCCAGATACCCAGCAGCGTACCCACGAGGATGGGACCCGCGAGGGCGAAGCCGATCGAAAAAGCAATCGCCACACCGCGTGAGGCTTCCATCATGCGGGGGGTGCGCCACGGCTCCAGCTTCGGTCGTTCGAATCGCACCTCGGGCGGTTTCGGGAGTTCAGGAATCGGAGGCAACTCTGGCATTTCGTAGGGTTGACCCTCTGAAATTGGCTCGCCCTCACGCGGTTCGCGGTTTCGGTGCCCCGCCGATGGGGTCGGTTTCGGCTCGCGGGGCAACTCACCCTCCCGATCAGGTTGCGGTGTGAAGTTCAAATCGTTCATGCAGCACTCTCACCGCCTTCTCCACTTCGCTTTCGGGGATGATGCACGAAAGACTCAACTCCGAGTCGGCTGTTTGCCACACAGGGATTCCCTCCTGCAGCAGCGCTTGATAGAGTTTGGCGAACACACCGGGTTCCTGACTGTAGCCATGCGCAATCAGCGAGACCATCGTGCAGCCCTCAGCGACATGGATGAGAATGGGGCGCAGTTGCTCGCCGCCCAAGCCCGCCTTCTCCAGCATGCTGCGCTGAATCTGGCACACCTCGCTGGGCTGATCGCCGAACTGGAACAGGTAGAAAAGGGGTGGCTGATCGGCTCTTACCGTTTGGCTGGAGCCGTTGTTAGACCTGCGCCTGCCTTTGGCGGGCAGGGGCACGACTAATCCATCCAGCACGGAGCGCACCGTTTGCCAGTGTTCCCGCGAGAAGGCAATTCCCAATCCCTCCTCATCCACGCCAACGCCCTGCAGGTTGACCCCGATTCGCGCCATCAGGCGATAGATTTCCAGCTCCAGCAGCGACTTATGCTCGGTGTAGGGGATATGGAAGCTCAGATAGACCAGCTTGCCCGTGTGAGTGATGCCCGTGATGCGTCGCCGCCCATCCTGGAGCTGTGCCACCACGCGCGTGCCTGGCTCGTCGGTGAAGGTGCATTTGACCCAGAGAGGGATACCGTAGTCCATGGCGATTTCGGCAGCGCGTGGGTGCAGCACGCGTGCCCCCTGATGGGCGATTTCCGCCACCTCTTCGTAGGTGATCTCGCGCAGGGTAGGCGCATCGGGCACGAAGTCGGGGTCCGCGGTTTTGACCCCATCCACATCGGTGTAAATCTCCACCGCTTCGGCTTGCAGCGCAGCGCCCAGCGCCGCGGCGGTTGTGTCGCTACCCCCACGCCCCAGTGTAGTTATCGCGCCCCGATGGAAAATCTTGTCCGGGCGTGTCACGCCTTGAAAGCCCGCCACCACGGGGATCCAGCCCTGCTCCAGGCAGCGCAGGATCGGCGTGGGGTTAATCTCTAAAATGCGGGCGTTGCCGAACTCCGAATCGGTGATGATGCCCGCCTGATTGCCTGTCAGCGCGACGGAGGGATAGCCCAGAGTGCGCAACGTCTGCGCCATAATCACGGTGGAGATAATCTCGCCGCACGCCATCATCAGGTCCTTCTCGCGTGGGTGGGGTGGCACGCTTGGATCGATCTGGGTTAGAAACTCCACTAAGGTATCGGTTGCGTAGGGTTCACCACGACGCCCGATCGCCGACACGACCACCACGGGCTTGCAGCCCGTTTCGAGGCAGTGGATGACCTTGCGGGCTGCCATCAGGCGATGCTCATGCGTGTCGACACTGGTACCCCCAAACTTCAACACCCGGATGCGCATGGTTCACCTCGTTGCAGCAGGTGCTTTCAGCGGTACGGAATCTTTGCCCTCCAGCCAGTGTACCGCCTGCTCGCGCAGGTGGAAGGCACGGCGCAACTTTGCCACCACCTGCGGCGCTTTGCTCGCCTCAATCAGGCAGGTGAGCCGATCGTGCGCGTCGCTTATCTGCTCAATCGCAACGCCCGATTCGTACAGGATCTCGGCGATTCGCGCCAGCACGCCGTGCAGTTCGCGCATGTTCTGGGCGAACACCGAGACCATCACGCGGTGCGGCTTGACACGAACCTCAAACCCCTCGCGCTCCAGCACCCTGCAGGCGCGCTCCCTGTCGGTCGCGCGGACTCCGAAGCTGAGACCCTGCCGCTGCAGCTTAATCAGGAAGATGCTGATGCCTGCTTCCTGTAGCGCATGGAGGATTGCCAACCGCTGGGAAGGCACTTCAGCGGCATCAGGCACTCGCACGACCAGATAAGCCACTTCGGGCGAAACCACAATGGCGCTAACCCCACGCTCCCGCTCAAAACTGACCCGCTCCCCAGCAATCGGCGCAACCTCTTCCGGCAGCATCGTAAGGGGAAGTATACCCTGAGCCGAGCAATTGATGGAGATAGCCCTTGCCTGAGCCGTTCAACATGGTGCCGTTTCACGGATAGCTCTGAAACACAGCGAGTTTGGTAAAATTTAAAGGATGCGCCTCTACTCAAGCGACACGATTGCTGCCATAGCGACCCCACCGGGTGAGGGTGGTATCGGCATCATTCGGGTGAGTGGGCCGCTGGCTTTTCCGATTGCCGAACGCCTTTTTCAGCGGGCGCGTGCTGCCTCTGAAGGCGACTGGGAAAGCCACCGCATCTACTTTGGCGTATTGCGCGATCCTGCCTCAGGAGAGGTGCTGGATCGCGCCTTGCTGCTTACCTTTCGTGCCCCACATAGCTACACGGGCGAGGATGTGGTCGAGTTCAGTTGTCATGGTAGCCCACTCCTCTTGCAGCGGGTGCTTCAGCTCATCTGGCGTGAAGGGGCGCGCCCCGCACAGCCGGGTGAGTTCACCCAGCGGGCGTTTCTCAACGGGAAATTAGATTTGGCGCAGGCAGAAGCGGTGGCGGACCTGATTCGGGCACGCACCGAGAGCCAGCTCCGTGCCGCACGCTACTTGCATGAAGGGATGCTTTCACGCACGATCCGCCAGCTGAATGACACTGTGCTTGCACTGCTGGCAGAACTGGAGGCAACCATCGACTTCTCGGACGAGATTGGCGAGCTGGATCGCGAGGTGTTCGCCAGCAGGCTGGATGCGCTGATAGGTCAACTTGACAGATTGCTGCAACGGGCGCAGGCAGGTCGATTGCTGCGCGAGGGGGTGCGGGTGGTGATTGTGGGGCGTCCGAATGTGGGCAAGTCGTCGCTGCTGAATGCGCTGCTGGGCGAGGATCGTGCGATTGTCACGCCACATCCCGGCACCACGCGCGACCTGATTGAGGAGGCGTTCCAGATACGGGGCATTCCGATTGTGGTGCTGGATACGGCTGGGCTGCGTGAGAACCCCGACCCGATTGAACGGATAGGTATTGAGCGCACGCGCCACGCGATAGAGCATGCCGATTTGCTGCTGGTGGTGCTTGATCTGAGCGAAGGGCTAACCGATGGCGACTATGCTCTGCTCGCCGCGCTGCCATCTGACAAACCGCGCCTGATGGTGTGGAACAAGAGCGATCTTGTGCCCAGCAACATGGAGACGCCGCCTGTGGATGGGGTTAGCGTGCGCGTCTCTGCCCTCACAGGTGCGGGGCTATCTGATCTCTGTGAGGCGATTCTGCAACAGGTGAACCTAAGCGGGGTGGGGGAGGAAAGCCTGCTGCTGACCCATCGGCGCCATGTGTATGCTGTGGAGCAGGCGCAGCAGCACCTTGTGAGCGCGCTGCAAGCGACTCAGTGCGGTTTACCTCCCGATCTGATTGCGATAGACCTGCGTGCTGCGTGGCTGGCTTTAGGCGAAATCACGGGCGAAACAGTCGATGAGGCGCTGGTCGATCGCATCTTTCGCGATTTCTGCATCGGGAAGTGACGGGTGTAAAGAATCTGGCGCCCCCGGCGGGACTCGAACCCACAACCGACGGCTTAGAAGGCCGCTGCTCTATCCATTGAGCTACGGGGGCGCCTTATTTTCGGCGAGTATCCTAATTATAACCTAAGTTGCCACCTATTCGCTGGGCTTGAAGGGCGAGGCTCCTGCCGAGCCACGATGCGCAGTGCCAATGCCTCCAACGGTTTTTTCTCGCTAGAGGCTTGCCCTCCAGCAGTGGGCAACTGGCTTAATTATACCAGCCTACCCTTTCAGGCTTGCCTCCTCGCGGTTAGAGAAACAAAGCGCTCCCATTAGGGGCAACATCGAATACAGACCTCACGGTGTCTCTCCAGGTCGGATGTCATGATAGACAGAGGCGTCTTCGGGACCTTGCTCTACAAGCCCGATGAGCTGATAAAGAGGCGCATAGGCATCATCTGAGCGTAGCTCCTGCGGTTCGCTCAGGCGTACCTCAATCTCCAGCGGTTGGTCTGTAGGTAGCGACACAGGTTGCTCCGGGATAAGCACTCTACCGTCAAACCGAGCGCGAATCGTGATAGTCACAGCCTCATTATACCACTGCTGCTCGGTACTGGCGCAGAACCCAGATAAAAAGCGGCGTGCCAACCAGCGCAGTGATGACCCCCACAGGCAGCTCCGTGGGGCGGATCAGCGTGCGCGCCAGTGTGTCCGACCAGAGCAGCAGCAACCCACCGCCCAGTGCCGAAAGGGGCAGCAGCAGGCGATGGTCGCCACCCACCACGTGCCGCAGCAAATGCGGCACCAGCCAGCCCACAAAGCCGATAATGCCTGCCACCGCGACCGCTGCCGCTGTCATCAGCGACCCAGCGACCAGCACCGTCCACTTGAGCCGTTCCACAGGCACGCCCAGATGGAGCGCCATCTCCTCATCGATGGTGTACAGGTTCAGCCCGCGCGCCTGCAGAATCAGCACAACACCCGCCAGCACCATGAGGGGGGTTGCCCCCGCCACACGCTGCCAGTCGGCGTTTAGCAGCCCGCCCAGCAGCCAGTAAAGCACCCGCGCCATATCCTCACCCGCCAGCAGCAGCAACAGCGTTACCACACCCCAGAGGCTTGCACTGATCGCTACGCCCACCAGCAGAAAGGTGGCGATTTGTAGCTGCCTGTTCATGCGTGCAAGGGCAATCACCAGCATCAACACTGCCAGCCCACTAGCGAAGGCAAGCAACGAGACGCCCAGCCCGTAGCCTTTCAGATGCCAGCCCAGCAGATACGCCAACGCCGCTCCGACTGCCGAACCCGATGACACGCCCACCACATAAGGGTCGGTAAGCGGATTGCGCAGCAAGCCCTGAAACGCCGCGCCCGTCATGCCCAGTGCACCGCCCACCAGCAGCGCCAGCAGCACGCGGGGCATGCGTAACTCCCACACGATTGTGTGAAGCGTCGTATCGGAGGAACGCCACAGCAACACCTGCAATAGCTCCGTGGCAGAAAGCGGTACAGCCCCAATGCAGAGCGTGATGCCCCCGCTCAGCACCACCGCCACCAGCAGCCCGCCCCCTACAATCACCGCCACACGCCAAATGTCCATCCTGAAGCTACCCGATGCGCACGAACCGCCGTGCCGCCCACCAGGCACACAACCCGCCCAGCAGCATCCCGATGGTAGGCAGCCCAAACAGCACCAGCGTCGCAGGTGCACCTGGCGGCAAATCGTTCAGAAAGGGCCACAGGCGTAGCATATAATCCGACAGCAGCCCTGCACCGAGCAGCACCAGCACTGCGGCTAACACACCTCCCAGCCCACCTTGCACTACCCCCTCCAGAATGAAAGGCATCCGAATGGTGCGCAGTGTCGCCCCCACCAACGCCATGATGCGTACCTCCAGCTGCCGTGCGACGATGGTGAGCCGCACCGCGTTGTAAATCAGCACCAGCGCGGAAAGTAGCAGCATGCTGACCAGCGACAGTCCGACCCAGCGCACTAATCGTGCCACCGCCAGCACCCGCTCCAGCGTGCCTCGCTGATCCAGCACCTCGTCCACATCGGCATGCTTGCGCAGACGCGCTGCCACCTTCGGCAACTGCTCAGGGTGATGCGTGCGCACGATGAGCTTATCGGGCAGTGGATTAGGCAGGTCGGCAAGGTTGATCTCATCCGCATAGCGCCGCTTCTCCTCCTCCCACGCCTGCTCCTTAGGCACCAGCTGCACATGGGCGACCTCCGGCATCGCCTCGATCTGCTGCTGGAGGGCGAGCGTGCGTTCGCGCGGCACATTTGGCTTCAAAAAAACTTCCGTCTCGAACTGGCGTGGCAGCGACTGGGCGATCGCATCCAGCTTGTACAGCACCATCCCCACACTGCCCAAGAGAATGAGCGCAACACATGCCGTGCTGACCGCCGCGATTTGCAACATCCCGTGCCGCTTCAGACTCGTGAGCGTCTCACTCAGGATAAACAGCAGCCGATCTATCATAACATCCTCTCCCTAAAGGCTCCTCCTGCCACACATAGAGACCCAACGCCCACCATTCGCCATCTCACTACTTCGCCACTTCGCTATTTCGCTACTTCGCTATTTCGCCACTTCGCCGTTCGGATACCAAGGCAACAGGGGGATAGAGCTTGTCCAATTCAGCGGGATAGCCACCGCGCGGCACATCGCTAATAATCTGCCCCCGATCGAGCGCGATCACGCGCTTGTTCGCCCGATCCACAATCGCACGATTATGCGTGGCGACGATGACCGTGGTGCCGCGTAGGTTAATCTGCTGCAACAGCTGAACAATTTCCCACGAGGTGTCGGGGTCTAAATTCGCGGTTGGCTCATCGGCGAGCAGCAGGGGCGGGTTATTGGCTAAGGCGCGGGCGATAGCAACCCGTTGCGCCTCGCCACCTGAAAGCTGATAGGGATAAGCGTTTGCCTGTGCGCTCATGCCGACCTGTGCCAGCACCTGCGCCACACGCCGCCGCACCGCGCTCTGCGAATAGCCGATCGCGCGCAAGCCGTAGGCGATGTTCTCCCACACCGTCTTGCGCGGTAGCAGCGGATAGTCTTGGGGCACGATGCCCATGCGTCGGCGCAGGAAGGGGATCTCGCTCTCGCGCAGGCGGTTCACCTCCTGCCCGTCCACAAACACGCGTCCCTCCGTGGGGCGCACCGCACCGTAGAGCAGCTTGAGCAGGGTAGATTTGCCAGCCCCTGTCGTGCCTACCAGAAAGACGAACTCACCAGGCTCAACTCGGAGCGACACGCGGCAGAGCACGTAGGTCTCCCCATACACCACGCTGACGCCCTGCAGCTCTACCATCACGCACCTCCCACTAAAAGCAGGGGTGAGCACCTCTCACCCCTGCTCGCTGGAGGAAGCATGCTGCTCCGCTTGCAGTTGAGCGAGCCGTTTGTTGAGTGCAATCATCAGGCGCGATTTTCGGCGCGCTCCCGCGTTGCGATGGATAATGCCCCGTTTGACTGCCTTGTCGATAATGCTGATAGCGCGTCGCAGAGTCGCCAGCGCACCTTCGCGATCCCCGCGCTCCGCCAGCTCCTTCACACGGCGCGTGTAGGTTTTGATCGCCGATTTGGTTGCGCGGTTGCGCAAGTAGCGCTTTTTCGACTGGCGCAACGCCTTCTCCGCCGATTTGGTATTCGGCATCGGTTCTCACCTCCTTCGGACTGCAGGTCATTATACCCACAGCCATCAACGGGTAGACTTTACCCGATGATCCTGGTGATTGGCGGTGCAGGCTATATCGGCTCGCATATGGTGAAGCTGCTGCTCCAAAAAGGCGAGCAAGTGATTGTATTCGACAACTTCTCCACGGGGCATCGGCAAGCCATCGTCGGTGGTGTTGTGGAGGAGGGCGACCTGCGCGACCCAGACGCCCTACACCGCCTCTTTCAACGCTATCCTGTTGAGTGCGTGATGCACTTTGCGGCGTTCATCTTTGCGGGCGAATCGATGCGCGAACCTGCGAAATATTACCACAACAATGTGCTGGGTTGCTTCCAGCTGCTGGAGGCGATGCGGGCACATGGCGTGCAGCAGCTCATCTTTTCCTCCTCGGCAGCGGTCTATGGCGAGCCGCAGGAGCTACCTATCCCCGAACATCACCCGCTAAACCCTGTGAACGCCTATGGCGAGACCAAGCGCGTCATGGAAAGCATGCTGCACTGGTACGGGCAGGCATACGGCATTCGCTCCGTCGCGCTGCGCTATTTTAATGCCGCGGGCGCTGACCCCGACGGCATGCTGGGCGAGGATCATCGCCCCGAGGAGCATCTGATCCCGCTGGTCCTGTTCGCCGCGACGGGCAAGCGCGACGCTATTTCCGTCTTCGGAACGGACTACGACACGCCCGACGGAACCTGCATTCGTGACTACATCCATGTGATGGATCTATGCGAGGCACACTACTTGGCGTTGCAGCGGCTGCGAGCAGGCGCCCCCAGCATGATCTACAACCTGGGCAACGGGCAGGGCTACTCAGTGCTGGAGGTCATCCGCACAGCGGAGCAGGTGGTGGGGAAGCCTATCCCCGTGCGTTATGCACCCCGCCGCGCAGGCGATCCCGCACGCCTGGTCGCTTCTGCCGAAAAGGCACGCTACGAATTAGGCTGGCAACCACGCTACCCTGCGCTTGCCGATATGATCGAACACGCCTACCGCTGGTTCCTCAAGCACCCAAATGGCTATGCTTAAATCCATTCCTCTGCCAACGAAGCCCGCCTACGCGGGCTACAGCCGATGGAGGTCGGCTTCGTCTGCACAGGAGCGGCTTGAGCCGTCCAGAATCCTGTGCTGTTTGAAAACCCAGCTGGTATTAGGGATCGCGCTTGAATGACCCTTGCTGGCGAAAAGGTTCAGAGGTATAATCCTTCCATATGGCGCTAACGATTGAGCAGATGCGGCATGTGGCGAAGCTGGCGCGACTGGAGCTGTCGGACGAGAAGCTGGAGCAGTTTATGGGGCATATCAACGCGCTGATGGCGCACTTCGAGCGGTTGCAGGCGCTGCCGACTGACGAAGTCGAGCCGACCTCGCACTCGATCCCCGTGTACAATGCCTTTCGCGAAGATGTGGTAGGTATGCCGCTACCGCGCGAGGAGGCGCTGGCAAACGCCCCACAAGCACGCGACGGCCTCTTTATCACACCTCGCATTGTGGAGGAGTAGATGGAGCTGCACACGCGAAGCCTCTCCGAGTTGAGCGAGATGCTGCGTCGGCGCGAAATCTCGGCGATCGAGCTGACCGACGCGGTGCTGACGCAGATCGAGCGACTGGAGCCGCAGATTCAGGCATATATCACCCTCACGCCCGATGTGGCGCGCGAGGGGGCACGCCAAGCGCAGGCGCGACTGGATGCGGGCGAATGGAACCCACTGCTGGGCATTCCCATAGCAATCAAAGACAACATTAGCACGCGGGGTATCCGCACCACCTGTGCCTCGCGCATCCTGCACAACTATATCCCGCCCTATGACGCTACGGTGACGGCGCGCCTGAAGCAGGCGGGCGCTGTGATTGTGGGCAAGACGAACATGGACGAGTTCGCGATGGGCAGCTCCACCGAATACTCGGCGTTCCATCCGACGCGCAACCCGTGGGATCTGTCGCATGTGCCAGGTGGCTCGTCGGGCGGTTCGGCAGCGGCGGTCGCAGCGCATATGGCGGTTGCGGCGCTTGGCTCCGACACAGGCGGCTCCATCCGCCAGCCTGCCGCCTTCTGTGGTGTGGTTGGCTTGAAGCCTACCTACGGGCGTGTCAGCCGCTACGGGCTGATCGCCTACGCCTCCTCCTTGGATCAGATTGGACCAATCACCAAGACTGTCGCCGACTGCGCCCTGATGATGCAAGTGATTGCAGGCAAGGACCCGCTCGATGCGACCAGCGTAGAGCTGCCTGTGCCCGACTATCGGGAGGCGTTGCGAGCCGATGTGAAGGGCTTGCGACTGGGCGTGCCGCGTGAGTTCTTTGCGCAGGGCGTTCAGCCCGAAGTGGCTCAGACGGTGCGTCAGGCGATTGATCAGCTGGCGGACGCGGGCGCCATCGTGGAGGAGACCTCCATCCCGATGGTGGAGTACGGCTTGCCGATCTACTACATTCTCGCGCCTGCCGAATGCTCGTCCAACCTGGCGCGGTATGACGGCGTGCGCTACGGGCTGCGCGTCGGAGCCGAATTGGGGCATGTCGGTATGATGGAGCGCACCCGTGCCGAGGGTTTTGGCGACGAAGTGATCCAGCGCATCATTATCGGCACTTACGCGCTCTCGGCGGGCTATTATGACGCCTATTATCTGAAGGCGCAGAAGGCACGCACGCTGCTGCGGCAGGAGTTCGACCGCGCGATGGCGCAGTTTGACGCGCTGCTGTGCCCCACTGCCCCGACCCCTGCGTTCAAACTGGGCGAGTTCCTCAGCGACCCGCTGGCGATGAAGCTGATGGATGTGCTGACCATCCCTGTGAACCTAACGGGGCTGCCCGCGCTTTCGGTGCCATGCGGCTTCGTGGATGGGCTGCCCGTAGGGCTGCAGATTATCGGCAAGCCGTTTGATGAGATGACCGTGCTGCGCATCGGCTACACCTACGAACAGCTGGCAGGTTTGCAGGAGATCTTGAGGCGTCCGCAGGCAATTACGGCGTCGGCTTGATTATTTTTATTCACCCGATCTCAAACGCCTCGATGAGGGAGTTATCTACGCGATATGCCTCCACGCGCAGGGCGCCGCGTGCGGGCACATGCACCTTGAGATAGCAGTAGGTCTTTTCGCGCATGGCAGTCCACGGTGTGGGTTCGGGCATGAGGTCGTACAGCGAGACGCCACCGCCCCCACAGGTAACATACACCACGCCCGCCCCCTGACGATAGCGATTGCCAGAGCGAATGACGGCTCTGTTATTGCGCATCGGGTACATCCGCTCGTACACATGGTCGTGCCCGTGGATCACTAAGTCCACTCGGTGGCGGTCGAACAGGGGCTGGAATCGGCGGATCATCGCTGGGTTGTTGCCACGCCGTCGCGTGGAACCATAGAGGGGATGGTGGGCGAACACGATCAGCCAGCGAATGGCGCGATCGGCGCGCGCCTGCTGAAGCGTGCGTTCCAGCCAGGCATACTGCGCCTCGTCGTCGCGCTCGTTGCTGTTGAACGCCACAAAACGCGCATGACCGATGGTGAAGGCATAATATTGCCCTCGGTTGGGCATCGCAAACCGTGTTTCTGCCGCGATGTAGCCGATCCGCTGTTCGCCGATGCGCTCGTTCTCATGGTTGCCGAAGCAGACCATCACGGGGATGCGCGCCGCCAACACCTCCAGCTGCTCCAGATAGGTGTCCCAAATCGGCTGCCGTCCGTTTGCATAAGAAAGGTCGCCCGCGATGAAGTGAAAGGTCGGGTTATGCCGCAGCACATTCCGCGAGTTTTGCACGCTGTAGCGCGTGGTCCCGTGATCAGCGAAGGCGGTGAACACGAAGTCGTGCAACCCCGCTTGGGGCATGCGGAAGGCATAGGCACGCGAGAAACCCCCTTGTGGGCTACCGACGCGGTAGTAATACCGTTGCCCCGGTTGGAGGTCGGTTAGCAGGGCGCGGTAGATGATGCCTGTTTCATAAGGGTAGCTGACCCGCTCGGCATAGACACGCTTGCCCAGATGCGGCGTCTCCCCATACTCCACAACGGGGCTATCTACAGGATGCCGCGTTTGCCAAGTGATGCTCATTTGGGTAAGGGGATCCGCGCCGAATGCCAAGCGCAGCTGCATTGGTTTTGTGTTCATGGCACGCTTCCTATGTCTCACATGCGGAACACGCCGAACTTGGTGTCGGGAATGGGGGCGTTATACGCTGCAGAGAGCGCCAATCCCAGCACGGTGCGGGTGTCCACCGGGTCGATAATCCCATCGTCCCAGAGGCGGGCGGTACTGTAGAACGCGCTACTCTCTTCGGCGTATTTGTCCAGAATCGGTTGCTTGAACGCCTGCTGCTCCTCTTCGCTCATCGTTTGTCCCTTGGCAGCAAGCTGGTCCAACTTCACCGTGAGCAGCACATTCGCCGCCTGCTCGCCCCCCATCACGGCGATGCGGGCGTTCGGATACATCCAGAGCCAGCGCGGTTGATAGGCGCGCCCGCACATGGCGTAGTTGCCCGCGCCGTAGGAGCTGCCGATAATCACCGTGAACTTGGGCACTTCGGCGTTCGCTACTGCCATCACCATCTTGGCACCGTGCTTGGCGATGCCCTCGTTCTCGTACCTCTTGCCCACCATAAAGCCTGTAATGTTTTGCAGGAACACCAACGGGATGCGTCGCTGGCAGCACAGCTCAATAAAGTGCGCTCCCTTCAACGCGCTCTCCGAGAACAGGATGCCGTTGTTGGCGAGGATACCGACGGGAAAACCGTGGATGTGGGCGAAGCCGCACACCAGCGTCTGCCCAAAGCGGGCTTTGAACTCCAAAAAGCGACTGCCGTCCACAATTCGGGCAATTATCTCGCGCACTTCAAACGGCTGGCGCAAATCGCGTGGGATGATGCCGTAAATCTCGGCAGGATCGTACAGGGGGTCCTCAGGCGGTTGCATATCGGCAGGGATCTGCTTCGTTAGGTTCAGGTTCGCCACGATGTCACGCGCGATTTGGATGGCGTGCAGGTCGTCATCGGCGAAGTAGTCGGCTACGCCTGAGATGCGGGTATGCACATCCGCGCCGCCAAGTTCCTCTGCGCTGACCACCTCGCCCGTGGCAGCTTTGACTAATGGCGGACCACCTAAGAAGATCGTGCCCTGTCCCTTCACGATGATGGTTTGGTCGCTCATCGCGGGCACATAGGCGCCACCCGCGGTGCAGGAACCCATCACGATGGCGATTTGCGGGATGCCCAGCGCGGACATCCGTGCCTGATTGTAAAAGATGCGCCCGAAATGGTCGCGGTCGGGGAACACTTCCGCCTGCAACGGCAAAAACGCGCCTCCTGAGTCCACTAAGTAGATGCACGGCAGGCGGTTCTCCATAGCGATCTCTTGGGCGCGCAGGTGCTTCTTGACGGTGATGGGGAAGTAGGTGCCCCCTTTGACAGTGGCATCGTTGGCGATAATCATGCACTCCTTGCCGTGGATGACGCCCACGCCGCATACGATGCCTGCGCAAGGGGCTTCGTTGTTGTACATATTATAGGCGGCTAACGGTGCCAGCTCCAAAAAAGGCGTGTCGGGATCAATCAGGGCGTCGATGCGCTCGCGGGCGGTAAGTTTATTGCGGGCACGGTGCTTGGCAAGGGCTTCGGGTCCGCCGCCTGCCCGCGCCCATTCCAGCGCGTCGCGATACCGCTTGAGCAGCTCCTCATAGTACGCCTTGTTCGCACGAAACTCCGCATCGTTCAGGTTGATGTGGCTTTCGATGATTGACATAGCGCGTAGAGAGTGTACCCTATCCGTTTTCTGAAGCGAGGCTATCCAGAAAGGCACGGCGCAAGTGGTCGATGGGGTAGAGCATACCCGTTTCCTTGTCGCAGTAGTACCAATGCTCCCAGCCGTTGCAGGGTGCGTTGGTCAGCAAGCGGGCAATTCGATGGATGGAGCCTTCCCACTCACCCATCCGAAGGTGTCCGTTGGAAAGCACAATCGCGCGCAGCTGCGGGTCGCCCCGAAAGTAGAGCGGCTCGCCAGGCAGTAGCCAGCCATGCTCCACCAGCACACCGAACGGCAATCGTCGCCGTCGCGCCTTCACTGCCACGCTTTCAAGAGTCTCAGGGGGAGCAGGGGTAACCGCTGCGATGCGCTCGCGCGCGAGCTGCACATAGCGGGCATCTTTCTCGATGCCGATCCATCGGCGTCCCAAGCGTTTGGCAACGGCACCCGTTGTGCCCGTGCCGAAAAAGGGGTCTAAAATCACGTCGCCCGGCTTTGTGCTTGCCAGTATCACGCGATAGAGCAGCGCTTCGGGCTTCTGCGTGGGATGCGCCTTTTCCCCCTCGATGCGCAGGCGCTCCCGCCCGCTGCACACGGGAATGTACCAATCGCTGCGCATCTGTAAGTCGTCGTTCAGGGCTTTCATGTCGTGATAGTTGAAGGTGTAGGGCTTGCCCTGTTCCTTTTGCGCCCAGATGAGGGTCTCGTGGGCGTTCGTAAAGCGCACCCCGCGAAAGTTCGGCGTGGGATTCGTTTTGATCCATGCAATCTCGTTCAGTATCCAGAAGCCCAGATCTTGCAAGATTTTGCCCACGCGAAAGATGTTGTGATAGGTGCCGATGACCCAGAGCGTGCCCGTTTCTTTCAGGAGGCGGCGCGCCTCGCTCAACCAGGCAACGGTAAAGCGGTCATACGCTTCAAAACTCTCAAAATGATCCCACTCCTCGTCGACGGTGTCGACGCGGGTGAGGTTGGGGCGGTAGAGTTCCTGACGCAGTTGCAGGTTGTAGGGCGGATCGGCGAAAATCACATCGATCGATTCCGCCGGCAGCGTCCTCATGATCTCGATGCAGTCGCCATGCAAGACCTGATCCAGCGGCAGTCCCTGCCCCATGCTCCGTGTAGGCTCGCCCCGAGCTACTCGCTAAAGGTCTTTTCATTCACAGGTGGGTTGGGCGTCGGTTCGAACTCCATCGTTAGCGCGAACTGCGCCTCCTTGCCCTCCAGCTTGACGCGCGTGATAATCTTAATACGGCGCATCAGTTGGGTCTGCTTGTCGATCACGAACTCCCACTCGTCCTCGCGATTGCTCTCGTTGCGGATGCGCCCTGTCAACACCACCTGCTTCTCGTCTTCTGAGCCGACGCGCAGGTTCTTAATCTCTTTTTTGATTTTCTCCTGACTGTTCCTGCCACCCAGCACGAAAACGATATCATAAGGCGTGAACACATCGAGGCTCACCAACCCTTCCAGCAGCGCAGTGCCCGACCCCTGCACAGGGATGCTGTTATTGCCGCTTTTGAGCGTGGTTCCGTCGCACAGGTAGCGCACGCCTTCGCCCTTTGCCCCAGCATCTTTCACCAGCAGGTTAATCTGCGCAGGTGGGCGTATGGTGTAGGCATACAGCACTTTCTGCAGGGTCTCACCTTGCGGATTGTCGGGCGTAAACAGCTGCACGGTGACGGTCGTTTTGCTCTGGAGACTTTGCAGTGCGCTGTAGGCTTTGAAACTGCGCTCCAGCCATTCATCTGCTTTGGGTTCAATCTGCGCTCGCGCGCCTGCCCAAAGCACCACCAGCCCGATTGCCCATACCGCTCGCATAGCGCCCTAAGTGTACCCTGCGGATGGCGCTGGCTCTGACCTAACCAATCACGCGCTCACGCGCTTTGATCACATCGCTCACGCTGCCAAAGAAAAGGTAGTTAGATAGCACACTGATAATGTCCCGCATACATTCCAGCATCTCGACTGTTGGATTGAAATGCGGCGTGCCTGCAGCGTTGAGGATATTCAAGCCACTAAATCGTGCCACTGGTTGCGAAAGGGATACGCCCATCCAAGTGGGGACGGGGTGAATGTAGGGTGCGCCCAGAAAGACGACACAGACCATCAGCCAGTCGCTGAGGAGTCTGCACATGGCGCGCCGATAGGCTCGCCAAACGGAATTGGGGTATTCGTTGATAATATCACCGTTATAGTCTAAATTGAGGACGGCAACGGCGTGCCCACTTGTAGGGCAGCGTGGATCATAAAGCCCCCAACAGCCCAACGGACTGACCTGCGCGCTATCCAACGAGCAATCCATCAGCAGATGGAACCCGTTCCAGATGCGGTTGTAAGGCACAGTCTTATTGACAGCGGCTCCTCCGTTGGCATTACAGTGATAGGCGCTTCGCATCCCCTTGAAACCCATCTCCTTTGCAGCTTGCCAGTAACATTCACCGCCTGCGTTATTGGCTGCTGTATTGGTATAGCGGTGCTCGCCACAGTGTCCGTCTGGAAATCCCATCGCCCGCATTTCGTCGATCTCACTCTCTATAATGATGCGGGCGGCGTGAACGCTTCCCATGGGCAGATCGAACTGAACTGCACTGCCTGTCATGCGCCCTTCAAAGCCCCACTCCAGAATGTCTGCATCGCCCATAATAGTTCGCCGTGCATCGCTGCCCGCTGCATCGGGAGGCAAGACATGGCGTGCGCATTGATACCGCCCATGCATACGCGGAACATCGTGAGGCGCTCCATACAGTGAGTGGGGGTTTATATGCCGCCGAAAGTTATAGTGAACATGGTCACCCCAATATCCGCGCGTATTATTGTTGGTGATACTATGGTCATGCACCCCGCATGGCAGCGTACCACGAATATGTCCCTGAATCAAGATCTGATGGAGCTGTTGGGCGACCGTTCGAATCTCGGGGTTCGAGTGATGGATGAGGTTCCAGTGAAACAGGGAATGGATAGCGCGATCACGCCCGCCCACGCGCACGCCGTTGCAGACAACCAGCCCTGTTGCACGACAAAAGTCGTTTAGCCAAGCAAAGACATCGCGCTCTATCTCTATCTGTTGTCGGTAAGATAGCACGCTGTTGCTTAGAACCTCAAGCGGGTGATCCGTTTCGAGATGGATAGGCAGTGCCCATCGGGGAGCTACACCGGCTAATTTTAGTCCGTAGAGAAACCAGAACAAATAAGTTGCATTTGGAATGGCGTCTCTGGTAGTGATAATATAACCGAAAGACTGAGCCGTTGCGGGTAATAGATAGCGATTCCTGTACCGATAGGCTGCGATGGCATTATGCGGATAGCTTTCATCGGGGTGATCGGGAATTGCCAAAATCTCACCATGCGTCCCTAAAGACGCATGTTTATTCATGTCCAGTCGCCAGTATCCGAGGCGATTATCCCCTGTATAGATGTTGTAGGTTGGCACATAGAGTCGCTTCCCCTCGCGCAAAAGGTAGACGCTTGTGCCGAAACGCTGGGTAAACTCGCTGGCGAAGGGAACCCCGTTATCCGCAATGGCAACTGTATCCGCTAAGTTATTCGGATCGGGGCGAATGAACGGGAAGTCGGCAGGGAGAAGAGTATCCAGCTCTCGGTTCACGGTAGAAAAGTTCCATCCGAAATAGACTATGGGGGGGTCATCGGGTTCATTCCACCTGAGCCAGTGAACTGCGGCACGCACACCATACGCAGTAGTGATAGGGGCGCGTTCCATAACAAATACGGCGTTGAAGTTTCTAAAATAGTTTCGGATCGCAGCCGATGCCGCTCCATACCGCCCCCTGTCAGTGCGTACTGCGTCGGTGACAGAGCCTACATAGGCAAGCTGGAAGTCGATTCCAAGGTTGCGCAGGATGGTAGCAAAGACCGACGGATTCATCCAGACGCCATGCTCAAACACAAGCAGAACCTTCGTCATTAGCGCACCCCCACGATTTTGGCACGGAGTTCCTGGATACCCGAAGCCGTTTGGGCGCAGATACGGTACTGGTCGTAGAATAGCCCATCTGGCTGGCTGATTACGACCCGATACCACGAATTAGGTGCACCTGTAATCAGACCTGTGCTGATCACCAGCCAACCAGAACCCAGTGGGGCTCCTGAGAAATCTGTGCTGCGTGCTTTGACCGTGTAGGCGATGTCCGCTTCACCCCGTTTTACTCCCGTCCAGACAAGCAAGCGATAGGCACCTACATGATCAATCACGGGCAGATCGGCACTCGTCCTTCCAAAAAGATCCTTCTCAGGAGTAGTGTCCACGATATACGCCCATACCAGAAGCGTATCCACTGAGGCAACCTGCTTTTTATCTGTCCCTGCCGCAGGCGAACGGGGCAGGTAATCGAAGCGAGCGGTCAATTGGCTAAACACCTGTTGCGGCGTGCTGCTACTCAACTCGATGCGGTATTCATCCCAGTATCCCTCCTGAATAAGCAGGCGAAACCAGCGATGGGCAGGAGTATTGATAGATCCCGCCTGAATGGTTCGCCAGTTGCCCAGAAGGGGAGCGCCCGATTGGTCCACGGATCGCCCAAGCACTCGGAAGTTGAGGGGACTATTGCTCGTCTTGTAACCTGCCCAGTTGAGCAAAGGATAAAGGGTTGTCTGCTGCACCGTTGGAAATTCGGCACCCGGGTTACCTCGCAAATCCCGCCAGGTCGTGTCGACCGTCGTATACCCCTGCCACAAGATAACCCTGTCCTGGCTTAGTTCCAAATCGGCTTCCAACGGGAAGCCAAGCGCAGCCATAGACACACCGTAACTCTTTGAAAGCGTTAAAAGCCCTGCTGGCGCCCCCAGCAGGTACTTCAGCATCTCACGCCGTGTTATGCGGAAGCCATCATCTGCCATCTCTGTTCACCCCTTAAGGCCAACAATCTTCGATCGCAGCACTTGTGAAGCACCCGCCACCTCAATTCGATACCATTCGCTGCGGGTGATCGGTTTAATCACTACTCGGAACCATTCGTTGGCGTTCGCAACGATCGTTCCTGTCCGCTGCCACCGCCAACCGCGAGCATCGCCTCCGTGAATGGTATACTGGACGGGCGCGCCTCCCGATTTGACGCCTGTCCAGATGAAGGCAATATATTGGTCGCAATTGATGAAGGTCGGTGCGTTGCTATTCACCCTTCCGAACAGATCGGAGGGCGTCGTACCAACGGTCAATTCGCCCACATATAAGCTATCGACACGGCTCGCCAAGGCTTTACACCCCGCATAATTATAACCCAACTTGCTACCGATCTAAGATTCCTCGCCTGCGGCTCGGAATGACAAGTTCACTTTTGCTCACAGAGCGTTGTCATTCCGAGCGGAGCGAGGAATCTCGCCCGCTCAAAGTCGGTAGGTAGCAAGTTGAGTTAATTATAACCCGAGTCGTCCCTTTGCCACGCAGCTTTTTGCTCCACAGGGTACAATACGGATTTGGGGATACGGCGATGAATGCGAACTTTCAGCGCTGGCTGCAGCAGAGCATCGAGGAGCTAAAGGCACAAAATCTGTATAAGCAGCCGCCGATCTTAGAAAGTCCGCAGGGTGGGCGCGTCAAGATCGGCGGGCGGTGGCTGATTAATTTGGCATCGAACAACTACTTGGGACTGGCGAACGACCCACGGGTGGTGCAAGCGGCTGTGGAAGCGGCGCTCAAATGGGGCGCGGGCGCAGGCGCTGTGCGCTGGCTCGGCGGCACAAATGAACTGTACGAACAACTGGAGCAAAAACTCGCCGAATTCAAAAAGACCGAAGCAGTGTTGGTGTTCCAATCGGGGCATAATGCCAACTCGGGTACGATCCCTGCCTGCTTCGGTGAGGGTGATGTGATTATCTCTGACGAGCTGAACCACGCCAGCATCATCGACGGTGTGCGCCTCAGCAACGCCAAATACAAAAAGAGCGAAGGCTATGTCTACCAGCACAAGGATATGAACCACTTAGAGGACATCCTGAAGCGGTGTGGCGATTTCAGGAAGCGGCTCATCGTCACCGACGGCGTGTTCAGCATGGATGGTGATATTGCGCCGCTGCCGGAGATTGTCGCGCTGGCGGAAAAATACGACGCGGTGGTGATGGTGGACGATGCGCACGCTTCGGGCGTGCTGGGCGAGCATGGCAGTGGTACAACCAGCCACTTCGGGCTGTATGGGCGCGTGGACATCCAGCTGGGTACGCTTTCCAAAGCGCTGGGCGTGGTCGGAGGCTATATCGCGGGCAGCCATCTGCTGAAGGAGTGGCTCATCAATCGGGCACGCCCCTATCTGTTCAGCACCGCGCTGCCGCCTGCTGCAATTGGCGCCCTGCTCAAAGCGATAGAGATCCTGATGACCGATCCGGAGCCGATGCGTCGCCTGTGGGATAACGCCCGCTACTGGAAGGAGAACCTGCAGCGACTGGGCTTCGACACGATGGGTTCCGAGACGCCCATCACGCCCGTGTTCTGTGGCGACGAAGCGATCGCCCAGCAGATGGAGGTGCGCCTGCGCGAGGAGGGCGTGTTCACGCTGGGAATTGTTTACCCCACAGTGCCGCGGGGCAAAGCGCGCGTGCGCACGATGCCCAACGCCACGCACACCCGCGAGGATCTGGACGACGCGCTGGCGGCTTTCGAAAAGGTGGGCAAGGAGCTGGGGCTTATTAGCCGCTGGGTGTAGGCACTGGTTGATCACCCTTTGTGCCACACTGCCAGTACCCAGCGACCTGTGAGGAGCCGCTAAAGAGGCGGTTCATCTTTTTCAAGCAGCCGCACGCGCTGGACGGTTGTCTCCAGATAGCGCAGGTGGTGTTCGAGGCTCAGGCATTCGCGAACTTCTGCCTCGCTGAGGTGCTGGCGCACTTCGGCATCGTTCAGTAGAGCGTCCAGAAAGGAGATGCCCTCGTCCCACACGCGCGCGGCGTTGCGCTGCACCAGCCGATAAGCCTGGTCGCGCGAAAGTCCCTTACGAATCAGCGCCAGCATCACATGCTCGCTGTAAGGCAGACCTTGCAGCAGTTCCAGATTGCGCCGCATCTGCTCCGGGAACACCTCCAGCCCGCGCAAAATCGCGGTGAATTTTTTCAGCATCCAGTGGACGAGCGTGCAGGTGTCGGGCAAGGCGATGCGCTCCACGCTGGAGTTGGTCAGGTCGCGTTCGTGCCAGGTGCTAACGCTTTCCAAGACCGCAATCAGGTTGCCCCGCACGATCCGTGCCAGCCCGCTAACGGTCTCGCAGTTCCACGGGTTGCGCTTGTGGGGCATGGCGGAGGAGCCAGTCTGCCCCTGCGCGAACGGCTCCTGCACCTCGCGGATTTCGGTGCGCTGCAGGTTGCGGATTTCGGTGGCGAACTTTTCCAGCGAGGCAGCCAGCACGGCGAGGTGTGCCATCAGCATGGCGTGGCGGTCGCGGGCAACGATTTGGGTGGCTGCAGGGTCAGGCTTCAAACCCAGCTTGGCGCACACATACTCCTCCACGCGCGGGTCGATATTCGCATGGATGCCGACTGCGCCTGCAATTTTGCCTACTGAAATCTCCTCCATCGCACGCTGCAGCCGATCGCGATGGCGTGCCATCTCCGCGTACCAGCCCAGCAGTTTGAACCCGAAGGTGATCGGCTCGGCGTGGACACCGTGCGTGCGCCCAATCATAGGGGTATGCAGGTGCTGCTGGGCGAGGCGGGCGATTTCGCGCATCAGTTCCTCGCACGCCTCCAGAATCAGCTGGAGCGACTGCTTCAGGCGTAAGGCGAGCGCGGTGTCCACCACATCGTAGGAGGTGACGCCAAAATGGATCCAGCGTCCCGCCTCGCCCACATTTTCCTCAAGGTTCAGCACAAACGCCATCACATCGTGGCGAGTGCGCTGCTCCAGCTCGGCGATGCGGTCGATGTCGAAGCGCGCCTTTTCGCGGATCGTGCGGGCGGCCTCCTGCGGAATGTAGCCATACTGTGCCAGCCCCTCACAGATGGCGATCTCCACTTCCATCCATGTGCGGTATTTGTTCTCCTCGCTCCAGATGGCTCGCATTTCGGGGGTCGTGTAGCGTTCGATCATGGCGATATAGAGTATAGCACCTCGCTATGGGAATGCAGGTGGCGTTCTGTGCGCCAACGAGGGTGTTCACCAAACCTGCGGTGGGCATCAAGCAGGGGGCTGAATCTCCGCTTGCAGCCGATCATTCACGAGGCGGACGCGAATGGTGCGCGGCTCGGGTGTAAGCGGCACATGGGGGGCAATGAGCGACAGCAGCTCGCGTTCCAGCGCATGCTCCAGCTCCCGCGCGCCGTAATGCTCGCTGAAGCCGCGCGCTGCCAGCCATTCCAGCACCGCCTCCTCCACCACAAGTTCCAGTCCGCGCTGCCGATAGACCGCCTGCAGGCGTGGCAGGAAGCGCGTCTCGATGAGCTGCCGGATGTGGTGCTTCTGCAGCGGCTGAAAGATGCAGAAGGCGTCGATGCGGTTCACGAACTCTGGGGAGAATTCCTCCATGAACAAGCGAAGCCAGTCCTCTGGCGACGGTTTCTCGCGCAGAAAGCCCACAGCCGCTTCGGGGTGCAGATTCGAGGTCATCACGATAATCGTGTCGGCAAAGGAGACGCGCCGTCCCTGCGCATCGATCAGGTAGCCGTCATCGAAAATCTGCAGCAGCACCTTCTGCACCTCAGGGTGCGCCTTCTCGATCTCGTCCAGCAGCATCACGCAGAAGGGGTTCTCCGCCACGAAGTCGAGCAGCGGGCTACCCCTTTCGAAGCCTCCATAGTTCATCTCGGCGCCCAGCAACCGTGCAACGGTGCGCGCCTCCGAGAACGAGTTCATATCGAGGCGCAGCAAGCGGTCGGATGTGCCAAAGAAGTATTCAGCGAGCGCGCGAGCAGCTTCTGTCTTGCCAACACCAGCAGGTCCCGCAAACAGGAACACCCCATTCGGGCGTTCCGGGCGCAGGTCGAGCCGCCGCATCTTCAGGCTGAGGGTGCGCACAAGGGTCTCGATGGCAGCGTCCTGCCCAATCACACGGCTTTTGAGGAAAGTTTCCAGCCCCTGCAGGCGTTCGATGAGCGACAGCTCGCCCGCGCCGATAGGCAACCCTGTAATCTGTTCCGTTACCTCCCACACGAGGCGCGGCTCGATGCAGGTCTGCCCGCGCAGGCGTGCGCGCCCCACTGCCTGATCCAGCAGCATAATCGCCTTGTCGGGGAAGGGGCGATGCTGGATGTTCTCTGCCGCTACCTGCACGATTAGCTGCAGCGTCTCGTCGCTGATGTCGAGTCCAAGCTGGGTGCGAAAGTGGTCGCGCAGCTGCTGCAGTACAACCAGCGTTTCCTCCGCGCTTAGGGGATGCACGGGGATGGGCTGGAACCGTTTTAGCAGGTCAGGCGCACGCCCGATTTGTCGGCGAAAGCTTTCCATGCTACCTACCGCGCCAATCACGGGGATGCGGCGCGTCACCAGATCGCTCAGGAACTGCAGGCGTAGCGCCTCCAGCGGCGGCGCAGGCGCATTCAGGAAAATCTCGAACGGCTCCAGATAGAGAATCGCACGCGCAGCGCTTGCCTCCTCTACCAGCACCAAGTAGAACTCAGGCGTGTCAAAAAGCTGTGGGAAGACAATCACGGGGCGGTCGCGCAGCGGTTCGGGCGCACCGCCCGCCACGATGCGCTGTGCCAGCCCCTGCACCACGGCGCGTCGCCCCACGCCCTCCAGCCCCACCAGCACCGCATAAGGATTAATCGGGCGACAAAGCACCTCCATCAGGCTTTCGATCTCGTCGTCACGCCCGACCACGCGCGGCAGTGCCCCCGCCTTGACCTGCTCATTTAGATTCAAGCCCGCGCTCAGCACCGAGAGGCGGGACGATTCGGATTTGCCCGGCATATTGCGTAATTGGAGCAGCGCTCGCCCCAGATGGTGGAGGGCAACCCAGCGTGCCCCCTCACGCGCCGCCTGCTCCGTCGCTGCCTGAATCACCTGATCGATCGGAAAGGCAAACGATTCGTTGCCCGTTTCCAGTTCCTGCTGGAGCGTGCGTTGCAGTGCAGGCACATCCAGCTCTGGAGCCAGTCGGTGCAACACTCGCGGATGGCGCTGAGCGAACAGCAACAACAGGTGTCGCGCATCAGGTTGTGCCCCAAGCGCTAACTCCTTTGCTTGCTGCAGTAGGCGCAAGACCCCTGTGGAGAGCCTAACGCCAGCAAGCGATGCGTTCGCCATCGTCGTAGAATTATACCAATCGGGTAAGACCTGCTCATCCTCAGGAACCGCTCTCTGCCCTGAGGGTGCGGGCGGTTTCGGCTGCGAGGCGCAGCCATTCGTCGAGGCTGAGCTGTTCCGCGCGAGCGGAAACGGGGATGTTCGCCCGCCTGAGGATCGCCGCCGCGCGGTCAGGGTCGCCAAAGAGCGCCGTCAGCGCGTTGCGCAGGGTCTTGCGCCGCTTGCCGAAGCCTGCCCGCACCAGCTTGAACAGCCAGCGCTGCTCAAAGGGTGGCAGGCGGTCAGGCACAGGCGTCAGACGCACAATCGCCGAGTCGACCTCTGGCTGCGGGTAGAACGCGCTGGCGGGCACGCGCCCCAGATACTCCGCCTCCGTGTGATACTGCACAAAGACCGAGAGCGCGCTGTAGGCTTCGGTGTCTGGCTTGGCGGTCAACCGCTCGGCAACCTCCTTCTGAACGGTCAACACAAGCAGCGGCAGGCACGCTTTGGCAGCGAGCAGGTGCTCCAGCAGCGGGGAGGTGATGGCATACGGAATGTTCGCCACCACTTTCGCCCGCTCCTCCCCACGCAGCAGTTCAGGCACAGACAGACTCAACACATTTGCCTGGATCAGCGTGATGTTCTCCAGCCCCTGCTGCTCGATCAGGCTTTGCAGGATGGCAACCAGTCGCGCGTCTACTTCGACGGCGATCACTCGTCGAACGCGCGCCGCCAGTTCAAGGGTCAACGCACCCAGCCCTGCACCCACCTCCAGCACGGCATCAGAGGGTTCCAGCCGGGCGGCTGCTAAAATGCGCTCCGCCACACGCCGATCGGTCAGAAAGTTCTGACCCCAGCTTTTAGAGGGGCGAACGCCGTACTCGCTCAGCCAGGCGCGTATCTGGCGCACCGAGAAGGGATTAATTGCTTCCATCGGGTACACTGATGTTGGTATGAGCATACCTGAAAGTGCGCGATTGCAAGCGGAAATACTCGTCCAAGCGCTGCCTTATATTCAGAAATGGAGAGGAGCCATCTTTGTGATCAAGTACGGTGGCGCCGCGATGGTGGACGACGGCTTCGCCCAAATGGTGATGCAAGATGTGGTGCTGATGCACTGCGTGGGCATTCAGCCCGTGATTGTGCATGGGGGCGGACCCGAGGTTTCGGAGGCGATGAAGCGATTAGGCAAGCAGCCGACCTTTGTGCAGGGACTGCGCGTCACCGATGCTGAGACGATGGAGATCGTCGAGATGGTGCTGACGGGCAAGACCAATCGGCGGCTGGTGGCAGCCATCCACCAGCAAGGTGGACGCGCAGTTGGTGTATCGGGCAAGGATGGCTGCTTGCTTGTCGCCCGTAAAATGCAGAGCGATCCCGACTTAGGCTTCGTGGGCGAGGTGGAGCAGGTGAACCCCGAAGTGCTCCACGACCTGCTCAAAGCGGGCTATATTCCCGTGGTCAGCCCCATCGGCATCGGGCGCGACGGCGCAAGCTACAACCTGAACGCCGATCATGTGGCGGGGGTGTTAGCCTCCGCGCTCCGCGCAGAAAAGCTGCTGCTGTTGACCGATGTGCCGGGTGTGCTGAGCGACACCGACGACCCCGAATCGCTCATCTCGGAACTCAGTCGGGAGCAGGCGACCCGCATGCTGGAGACGGGGCGTATTGGAGGTGGGATGATTCCCAAGTTGCAGGCGTGCCTGACCGCGCTGGCGGGTGGCGTGCCACGAGCGCACATTCTGGATGGGCGCATCCCGCACGCTCTGCTCATCGAGGTGTTTACCGACGCCGGCATCGGCACGATGGTGCGCTAACCCCGCACGCATTTTCGGGTCTTGACAAGGCGAAGGGCAAAGAGGGTATAATAAGGATGCTCTGCGCGGGTGGTGGAATTGGTAGACACGCATGGTTGAGGGCCATGTGGGCGCGTCCCGTGTGGGTTCGAGTCCCACCCCGCGCACCAGCGGGCGGTTAGCTCAGTGGCAGAGCGCCTCGTTCACACCGAGGAGGTCGCTGGTTCAAGTCCAGCACCGCCCACCATTTTTGTTGCGATGGCGCGCGTCTATCTGAGCCTTGGCTCGAATTTGGGGGATCGGCTCCAAAACCTGCAGGCAGCTCTTCGACGCCTGCCTGCCTACGGCATCTACCCATGCCAGGTCTCGCGCGTGTATGAGACCGCTCCTGTTGGTGAAACTCCCGACCCGCGTCCCTACCTAAACCTCGGTCTCTGGGCGGAGACCCAGCTGGAGCCATTAGCGCTGCTTGACGCACTCAAAGCCCTCGAACGCGAGCTGGGACGCGCCCCTGAATCGGAGCGCTGGCTGCCACGCCCCATCGATATCGATATCATCCTGTACAATCAGCAAGTTTTTGAACATGAGCGACTAATCATTCCCCATCCGCGCATGCGTGAGCGTGCGTTTGTGCTGGTGCCCCTTGTCGAGATGACACCCGACTGGGTGCTGCCTGATGGCACGCCTGTGCGCATGCTGCTGGAGAATCCGCGGCTGCGTGAACAGGAGATACGCCCGTATGAAGCGCACCTATCGCTATCAGGCGATTGACCGTGCTGGACACCCGCAGATGGGCACGGTGCAGGCGGACAACCCGCTGGAGGCTCAGCGCCTGCTGCAGGCACAGGGCTATCTGGTGCAGCAACTGGTGGAGGTGCGTGTGCCGACCTCTCAACAGGCGTCTGCAGCAATCGCGATGCCCTCTGCTCCCACGCCTGCACCCGCGCTCTGGGAAAGTGCCCGCGTGAATGACCGTGTGCTGGGGCTGTTTTTCGCGCAGGTTGCCAGTTTCCTCAAAGCGGGCTACACCCCTGCCGATGCCTTTCAGCACCTGAGCCGCCGCGTCCACGACGAGCGCCTGCAAAAAGCCTGCACAGAGCTTTCGCGCGTGGCACAGCGGGGCGGGCGCATCTCGGAAGGGATGGCGCAGTTCCCCCACCTGTTCCCCGCCTTCACAATCGGCGCGATTCGGGCTGCCGAGATGGGCGGCTACCTGCCCGATGCAGCGAATCAGTTAGCGGACTATTTTGCGGAGCGCTGGCGCAGGCGGCTCTGGTTCTGGATGCCGCGCCTGCTGCTCATCAGTGGGGTCATTTTTGTGCCCCTGATAGCGCCGGCTTCTGCCGCCTTTTTACAGGGGCTAAGGCTTTATGCTGATGCGCCAAACCTGACGACTTTTGAAGCCGTGCTGATCGCATGGACGAAGTTAGTCCTGCGTTATGGAGTGCCGTTCTGGTTGCTGGTACTGCTGCTAATGCTGGTATGGTATGGTCTGACGCGCTCGGTTCGCTTGGAGCGGTGGCGTTCCGCTGTGTCGCTAATGATTCCCTACCTGTGGGGCTACAGCGACTGGATCCGCGCGCGTGCCCTGCAGATGTTTGTGCATCATCTGGCGCGCCTGATGAACGCGGCGGTGATGCCCGCCACTGCCTGGGAGTTGGCGGCGCACGCTGTGCCCAACCGTGCGATTGCGGAGGGGCTGCTGAAGGTCAAGTTTGGGCATGGCGAGCATTCGGAACCTATCGATATGCTCATCGCCCGCACAGGGCTGTTCGAGCCTGATGAGGTGAGCTTGCTTAGCACGGGCGTGCAAACGGGCGATGTGGTGGGGATGATGAACCAGCTGGCGCAGCTGTATGAGGCGCGGTGCGAGGAGGCGGCACGCCTCTATCGTTTCTCTATCGTGCGCTTCAGCGTGCTCATCGTAATCGTGATGCTGGGCGCGAACTGCATCGGCTACACCTATGGTGCTTACGGCAACATCTTCCAGTTTGTGGAGGAGTGGATGGGAACTCCTTAGTGATACTAATCGGCAGAGCAAACACCGTGACGGCGTCGGCAAGATGCGAACGCTACAGACATGCCCTGCGTAGCGTCGGCAAGACGCCGACGCTACAGACCACGCCCTGCGTAGCGTCGGCGTCCCCGCCGACGATGACAACACTTGAATTGCCGATGGGTATTATAACCCAAGTTGCTACCTGTTGCCTTTGAGCAGGTGAGGTTCCTCGCTTCGCTCGGAATGACAAAGCTTCGCTATAAGCCCCTATGCGCGCGGATGCGACCGTCTATAGACCTCCTTCAGCCGTTCGAGGCTGACCTGAGTGTAAATCTGGGTGGTGGTGATGTCGCTGTGCCCCAAAAGCTCCTGCACCGTGCGCAGGTCTGCCCCGCCGCTGAGCAGATGCACCGCGAAGGAGTGACGCAAGGTGTGGGGCGACACATTTTTCGTGATGCCTGCGCTGGCAGCGTAGAGTTTGAGCTTGTTCCAGAACGCGATTCGGCTTAGCGGTCCGCCCCGCTCGTTGAGAAAAACGAAATCGGTCCCACCGCGCTTGGGGTACAGTTTGGGGCGCGCCTCGCTCAGATAGCGCTGGAGCCAGTAGGTGGCGGTCTCGGTGAGGGGCATCAGGCGTTCGCGTCCGCGCTTGCCCTGCACACGCACCACCCGATCGGCCAGGTTCAGCTGCTCCATCCTCAACCCCAGCAGCTCCGACACGCGCAGCCCCGTTGCGTACATCACCTCCAGCATGGCGCGGTCCCGAATGCCCAGCGGGTTGTCTAACGGAGGCTGCAGCAGCAAGCGACGCACCTCGTTCGGTGTGAGGGTCGTGGGCAAGCCCCGATGCGGTTGCGGATGGGTGAGCGCCTCAGGCGGCTCCTCGCTCAGCATGCCGCGACGATATAGATAGTTCAGGAAGGCTCGCACCGCGCTCAGTTTGCGGGCGATGCTCGCCTCGCTCATCGAACGGCGACGCAGGTAGTAGATGAAGCCCTCCCATACGCTGGCATCCCATCCTGCGGAGTCCATTCGATCCGTGCGCGCGAGATAGTCCACAAACTGGGCTAAATCGACAGCGTAGGCGTTCAGCGTGTGGGTCGATAGTTGCCGCTCCCGCCGCAGGTAGTCCAAAAAACTGTCTACCCATTCCTCCCACAGGGCACGCATGGGAGGGGAGTTCGCTGCGCAAATAGATTTTCCTACTTAGAGCGTCCGTGCCTCACCGATGACCTCTCTCGGCAAGGCACGGACACCGCGAGATTCACTTACAGCCGATTCGCGGAGGAGCCTGCCTCGATGAGGTACCAGCGCCCATCCACGCGCTCGAAGGTGTAGGAAATGTAAACCAGGCGCAGCGTTCCCGTTGCCTCATCGATGTAGCGATGCTCGCCGCGCAGCACCAGGTGCGTCTCGCCCCGCTTGGAAGTGCGGTAGAAGGTGAGCTGCTCGGTCTTCACTGCCCGAATTGCATCGCGCGTGATAGCAATAAAGTCCTCCGCGGGCAGCGAGTAGGCGTATTTGCCCTCCAGGTAGACGGCAATATAGCTGTTCGGGCGAATATACTTCTCCAGCAGGCTTGGATCGCGCAGGATCCACGCATGGCGAATATCGCTCAGCAGCTGCTGGCGGTCATCCAGCACGGGCTGCTGGGGACGC
>JBCNVA010000083.1:0-12639 GCA_039630445.1 Armatimonadota bacterium | reverse complement strand
GACGCGCGTGCCATACGAAAGCAGCCAGCCCTGCTGCGTGAAGGCGATGCCCTCCATCTTTTCGGCAAAGAACTCTACCATATCGGTGCGCTCGAACTCACCGTGCACCAGCACATCTAACCCCAGTTCCTCTTGGAGTTGAATGCAGCGGTGGATCTGATCCTGGATGAATGCCTCATATTCGGCTTGGCTGATTTTGCCGTTGCGGTAGGCGGGGCGCATCTGGCGTACTTCGGGCGTCTGGGGGAAGCTGCCAATCGTGGTGGTGGGGAACAGGGGCAGACGCAGGCGTTCGCGCTGCAGCCGATCGCGCTCGCTGTAGGGCATCGCCCGCTCAAAATCCTCTGGACGCAAGCTCGCTACGCGCTGCTGCACCTCCGCCGAGTACCAGTGGTCCGTGGAGTGAACGGGCTGATCAGGCATATCAGATTGACCAGACAGCAGGCGGCTCAACCGCTGCAGCTCCTGCAGACGCTCCTTTGCGAAGGCGATGCGTTCCTTTAAGGCAGGCTCCAGCTTCTCCTCAGGCGCAACCGTGACAGGCAGATGCATCAGGGGCGAACCGTTGGAGAGCCAGAGGGTGGCTTCCGTACGGCTCTGCAGGTTGCGAATCAGCGCGGTGATCGCAGCGAAATCCGAACGCCACACATTGCGCCCATCAATCACGCCCGCCACCAAAATCTTGTCGCTGGGAAAGCCGAACTGCCCGATATGCTGCAGGTTGCGCTTACCATGCACAAAGTCCAGCCCGATGCCCGCGATTGGCAACTCATACAACAGGGGCAGAAAATCGACGCTGTCATAGTAAGTCATCACGATGAGGTTCGCATGCTGACCCAGCGATTGGTAAACTTGCTGAATAGCGGAAAGGTGCTCGGCGGGTACATCCAGCACAAAGGCTGGCTCATCCAGATGCACGTACGGCGCCCCCGCTTCGTGCAGGCTGCTCAGCAGCTCTTGGTAAGGTTCCGCAACCGCTTGCAGCAGGGCAGGCAGATCCTCTGGTGCATACCCGCGGCTCAGTCGGATGAAAGTGTAGGGACCAATCACATAAGGGAGTGAATGCGAACCATTCGCCATTTCGCCACTTCGCCACTTCGCCCAGAACAGCGGTTTATTCCAGCGCAGCCTGAAGCGCGTTTCGCGCGTAATGTGCGGCACCAGATAGTGATAGTTCGTGTTGAACCATTTTGTCATCGGCAGCGCGTTCGCGCCACGCGCCAGTTCAAAGTAGGCATCCAAATCATCGGGATCGACCTCGTACACGCCCAGCATAAGCGCAGTGTCAAGCATATGGTCGTACAGGGTCATCTCACCGACGGGGTGCGCGTCCACAAACTGGGTGTAGGTTGCCAAGCGGCTCGATTCCAGCTCGGTGATGCCCTGTCGCAGCTCCTGCTCGGAAACCTTGCCCTGCCAGTAACCCTCGATCAATCGCTTGAACTCGCGTCCTTCGCCCAATCGCGGATAGCCGTATGCGTAGGTTTTCATCAGCTTGCCTCCGATCTATTCTCGCAGTAGATTGACCGAATCGACATCGATCGTCTCACGCAAGCGAAAGATGGCGACAATAATACCCAGCCCGACGGCAACTTCGGCGGCAGCCACGCCAATCACGAAGAGCACGAACACATGCCCTGCCACCTGCGCCTGCAAACTGGGCTGATGCATCGCAAAACTCAAAAAAGTGAGATTGACCGCGTTCAGCATCAGCTCGATGCACATAAAAATCACGATAGGGTTGCGCTTAATCAGCACGCCTGCCGCGCCAATCGCGAACAGGAACGCCGCCAGCGTCAGATATGCGCTCAGTGGAACCGCTGTCATGCCGACCTCCTTCGCGCTAGCAAGATGGAGCCAATCACACCCACAGTCAGCAGCACCGCCACAATCAGCAGCGGGAACGACCATCGGGTGAACATCGCGTAGCCGATCGTCCGCGCTGTACCCGCCTCCACCAAAGGCTGCGGCTGCGCGCCCACCACCAGAAACACTTGGCTGACCAGCACGATAAACAGCCCAATGGCTAATAGCCACGCCACAGGACGACGCAATTCACGCTCGGGCAGCTGCGCCTCGGGCGAGCCAAGATTGAGCAGCATAATCACGAACAGGAACAGCACCATAATTGCGCCCGCGTAGACGATAACCTGAATGATGCCGACGAACTGCGCCGTAAGCGTGAAGTAGAGCACCGCCAGCGTCAAAAAGTTCAGCACGAGCAGCAACGCACTGCGCACGGGGTTGCGCGAGGCAACCACGCCCACCGCCGTGCTAATGGCAATCAGCGCACACAGAAAGAAAACCAGGCGTTCAGCCATGGAGCACCTCCTGCGCTACGTAAGCGTTTTGCCCTTCCGAAGCCCTCGTCTGACGCGGGATATAAGGGTGTGCCTTTGCATACAAAATCACACGCCGACGCTCCACCGGGCGCGAACGCCCTACTGCCCAGAGGGCATACAGCCCTATCGCCAGTCCATAGCCCACCAGCGCTGCCAGCCAGCCATACAGAAGGTAGACCGCCAACAGCGCGAGATTGACCAGCCCGACGGGGATCAGCACGCGCCAGCCGAGGTTCATCAGCTGGTCATAGCGCAGGCGCAGCAGCGTCGCCCGCACCCATACAAACATAAACACCAAAAATCCCAGCTTGAGCAGGAACCAGAATGGCGGCGCAAGCGCAGCAGTAAGCGTTGCCAACGGCACAAACACGCCGCCCACTGTCTCTGCCAGCGACTGCAACGGCGACCAGTTGATTGGCGCCAGATAGCCACCCAAAAAGCAGGTGACCATGATGCCGCTAATCGTTAAAACCGCCATGTATTCACCCATAAAGAAGGCAGCGAACTTCATGCTGCTGTATTCGGTTTGGTAGCCTGCGACCAGCTCGCTTTCGGCTTCGGGCAGGTCAAAGGGGGCACGGTTCGTCTCCGCCAGCATGCAGACGAAAAAGAGCGCGGCGCCCACCAGTCCCCACGGCGTAAATATCAGCCAGTTCGGGAGAAACGGCACGGTGCCCCACAGCGGCTCCGCCTGCACCGCCACCATCTCCGTCATGCGCAGGCTGCCGCTTGCCAAGATCGCCGTCGCCAGCGCCAGCCCCATGCCCAGCTCGTAGCTGATGACCTGTGCTGAGGCTCGCAAACCACCCAGCAGCGAGTATTTGTTGTTGGACGACCAGCCCGCCAGCAGCACGCCATACGCCGCCAGCGACGACATCGCCAGAAAGTAGAGGATGCCGATCTCCACATCCGCCACGGGAGTCAGCAGGCGGTTCGGTCCCCAAGGGATAGTGGCAGCTGCGACCAACGCGGGAAAGAGCGACAGGGCGGGAGCCAACGCCCAAATCAATCGATCAGCATTCGCGGGCACAATCTCCTCTTTGAAAAAGAGCTTCACTGCGTCAGCAATCGGCTGGAACAGACCAAACGGTCCCAGGCGGTTCGGACCGATGCGGTTTTGGAACCATGCGAGAGCGCGCCGTTCGAACCAGATAACCAGTGGCAACGCACCCAGCAAAAAGCCCAGCACAATCGCCACACGCACTAACGCCCAGCCAAGTTCACCCAGTGTCATTGGTAACCTGGATTATACCTAACCCAAACGAGGTATAATCCGTTTGGAGGTACTGGGATGTCAACGCTGGAGTTAGGATTGGAACAGCTGATTCAGCTGGTGCGTCAACTTTCGCCCGAAGATCGCTTGCGTCTGCGCCGTGCACTGGATGAAGACACAGACGCTTGGTGGGAGCAGATGATCGACGCCAGCGAGTCACGCTTGCGCCAACTCTGCGCCGAGCGCGGGTTGGACTGGGATGCCCTGAGCGATGAGCAGCGGATAGAGTTTATAGACCAACTTCTGCATGAGAATCGCTCGTGCGCCCCGTAGTGGTGTTTGATGTGAATATCCTCGTTTCAGCGTTTGGCTGGCGAGGTGCACCGTACCGCTGTGTGCAAGCAGCGCGACAGGGGCGTGTTGCTTCGGTGACCTGTCAAGAGATTCTGGACTTGCTGGAGGAGAAGTTGCGGACACGCCTGGGCAAGTCTGCATATGATGCGCATCGTGCTGTGAGCGAAATCAAGGCATTTTCCCGGGTAGTTACAATCCCTGGCACCCTGCATGCCGTGTTGCAAGACCCCGAAGACAATAAGGTTATTGAATGTGCGTTAGCTGGTGGTGCAACACATATTGTAAGTGGCGACAAACGCCATCTGCTTGCTTTGGGTTCGTATCACGGGATTCAAATAATCACAGCACGTGCGCTACTGGAACTCATCGGCGAAGTGAATAGTGTTGGTGGCACGGAGTAGTTTATCCGCGCGCCCCAACACACGGCATGGGGTCTCCACCTGTTACTCCCTACCAAAGTATCGAACCGCGCGAGCGCAGCAAACTGTCTCCTCAGCCGAACCATTCGAAGTAGTCGGGGCTGAGGTCAAGCTGGATGTTTTTGACTTGCGTGTATAGATCCAGCAGGCAGTGCAAGCCCAGCTCGCGCCCAAAACCGCTCTTTTTGTAGCCCCCGTACGGCGCGCCCGGCGGGATCATGTTGTAGCAGTTGATCCACACTTTGCCTGCCTGAATCTGATGCGCTACGCGGTGCGCCTTGCTGATGTCCTGCGTCCAGATGCCTGCTGCCAACCCGTACTCGGTCGCGTTCGCCAGCCGAACCGCTTCCTCCTCGCCCTCAAAGGGAAAGAGCATCGCCACAGGTCCGAAAATCTCCTCGCAGGACACGCGCGAATCGAGCGGCACATGCTCCAATATGGTCGGCTGGAAGTAGAACCCTTTATCGAAGGGCGGCTCGGTGAGGCGATTGCCTCCCGTCAGGATGGTGGCGCCGTCTTGGCGGGCGAGTTCCACATAGTGCATGGTTTTCTCCAGCTGCTCGCGCTTGTGCAGAGTGGCGAACTCGGTGGTGGGGTCTAACGGGTCGCCAATCTGCAGGCGGGCTGCCCGCGCCACGAACGCCTCCTTGAACCGCTCATACAGGGGACGCTCCACCAGAATCCGCGTGGCAGCCGTACACATCTGCCCTTGTGCAAAGAAGTTTGCCAGTAGCGCATAGGCAAGCGCACGCCCAAAATCGCAATCGGCAAACACGATAAAGGGCGACTTGCCCCCCAGCTCCAGCGACACGGGCGTCACATTCGTCGCGGCGCGCTGCATCACCCGCATGCCCACGGCGGTGGAACCTGTAAAGGCAATCTTGTTCACCTTCGGATGCGCCGTGAGCAGGTCACCCACCGTGCCTGGAGTCGGATCGGTCAGCACATTGAACACGCCCGCGGGCACACCCGCCTCCGCCATCACCTCCGCCAGCATCAGGGTCGTTAGGGGCGTGGTGGGTGCGGGTTTGATGACCATCGTGTTGCCCGCTACCAGCGCAGGCGCGACTTTAATCGCCGCAAGCCAGAGGGGAAAGTTCCAGGGGGTGATCGCCGCGACAACACCGTAGGGTTCGCGCCGCGTGTAGTTCAGATAGTTGCCGGGAATGGGTAGCGTCTCGCCGTGAATTGCGGGAGCAATCCCAGCGAAATACTCGAACACGCTGATGGTGGCGGGAATGTCATGCACCGTTGTCTCGCGGAGGCAGCGCCCCGTCTGCTGGCTCTCAGTAAAGGCGAACTCCTCAAAGCGTTTCTGAATGCCCGCCGCGATAGCCCGCAGAATCTCACCGCGCTCCTCGTAGGAACGAGCAGACCAGTTGGGGAAGGCGCGTTGTGCGGCTTGAACCGCTTGCTCCACCTCCTGCGGACCCGCCACCGCGCAGAGGGCAATCACCTCGCCGTTGGCGGGGTTGCGTACTTCGTACTGCTCGGCAGTCGCCTGCCATTCGCCATCGATAAACACGCCATACTGTCGCATGGTTTGCCTCCTTCTGGGAAACCCAAAGGCATAGGTTTAGCGTGCAGGGCGCAATTCCTGCCTTGCCTGAGCTGGTTCAGGATGCAGACGAGGCAGCCGAGTTCGAGACGCTGGCGCTGGCGATTTCGCTGGCGCGGCGGCGCGATTCGATCAGGCGAATGAGGTTCCAGTCGGCGCGAAGCCAGTAGCGCCCCTCATAGGGCAGCGCGAACGCGGGCAGGCGGACTCCCTGCGTTTTGTCAACAAGGGCACCCTCTGGTTCCAGTGTGGTGTCCGATTCCACGCGCGTGCCGTCGGGGTTTATCGACTCGGGACGCGGCTCGCCATACAGATGCACACCTACAGGACGCATCGGCACCTCAACAGAGACATCATCCAGCAGCACCTCGCGAAAGGCGTAGGCGCGCAGCGTGCGTCGGCTCAGATCAAGCGCCAAAAAGGGGCGTTCGGGCGTCGGCTCATAGCCCGGCTCCAGCCGCACCTGACCACTGGCAAGCCAGTGCGGCAGCGCATGCACCGCCAGCAAGGTGAGTGTATGCACAGGCAGCTGCATCGCTGGGCTGAGCGGGATCGACCAGTAGCGCGCGGGATTCACCTGACTGCGCAAGTGCATCTCCTTTAGCGGCTCAGGAATCAGGAACGCCAGCCAGTGGAACCCACCAATCGCCATCAGGTGCCCGATCGCATTAAACAGTCGCAGCAGCCAGTGGCGTTGCTCTGGCATAGGTGGCGCCAGCTCACCCCAATCCATCCGATCCAGATAGGTGCGCCCGTTTGCCCAATAAAAGAGGGTCATGCCGGCACTGTTGATGACCAGTCGCATGCGGGTCAACCGCCACAGCTGCCACACCGTGCGGAGGAAGCCCGGTAGCACCAGCGCCACCAGCAACACCCCCATCCAGCCGAGTGCGCCCAGCAGACCCAGTCCCGATGAGAGGGAGGTACCCTCCTTAATCAACACAGCCCCTCCCAACACCCCTATAATCAAGAGTCGGAGACCTATGGTGCGATAGAACTGCCCCCTCGAAAGGGGACCGATGACATGCCCTGTGCCCTGCAGCGGGTCGCTCCCACAGCGTGGACAGCGCGTCCACACCGGGTTGCAGCCTGTGCCACAGGTGGTACAGCCCATTTCATTCACCACATAACCGATGTGCGCCCCCATCCTCTAAGCAGGAGTCTACCTCGACAGCGCGAATCCCGATCCCCACAGGGAGGTGCAGTATGTCAAGACCAACAGCCATTACAGTGATCGGGGTAATCGGCATCGTGCTGGGGATTCTGGGCTTTTGCGGTGGTTTATGTGGGCTGGCAACAGGTCCCTTTGCCGGTACAATTGCGGAGATTGCGCCGCAAGAAGCCCAAACTCCGGAAATGAAACTGCTCAAGGACCCGACCTATATGCGGGTTGCGGTGCTGCAATCATTGGTTGGAGCCGTGTTGGCCGTCGTGCTGCTGGTGAGCGCCATCCTGTTGCTGCGCATGTTGCCGCTGGGCTACAACCTGATGATTATCTACAGTGTTATTTCAATCCTGTGGACGATTGTCTCGCTCGTGCTTACCTTTGCAGTGCTGATACCTATCCAGCAGCGAATCTTAGGAAACGACCCGGAGGCGAGCGCAGCCATAGTAAGTGGCTTTTTATGTGGGTTTGTGGGGGCGGCTATCAACCTTATCTACCCCATTGCCGTGCTGATTGTACTCACACGCCCCGCCATTAAGGAGCGGTTCACGAGTTAGAAGGAATGTGGAAGCGCAAGCTTCCCGGCGAGCGCTCCCATTCTATTCGCCACTTCGCCATTCGCCAAAAATTCGGCATAGCGGGTATCTTGGTCGGCAGAGGTCGTTTATGCGATGCGGGGCCATTTTCGCTTCTGGGTCTGGCAACTGCTGGTGACGGTGATGATAGCGCGAGTCGATGCCCAGGCGGAGTTTCGTGGCTTCTGGGTGGACGGCTTCAACGAGGGCTTCCATACCCCAGAAGAGGTAGATACGCTGTTGCGGCGCGTGCGCGAGGCAAACATGAACGCCCTTATTGTGCAGATGCGCAAACGCGGCGATGCACACTACTTCTCGCCCTTCGAACCGTTTGCTGCAAATCAGCAACCGGGCTTCGACGCCTTGTCGTATCTCATCGAGAAGGCGCATAGCATGCAGCCCCCTATTGAGGTGCATGTGTGGGTCAACTGCCACCCCATCTGGCCCGGCAGCGGCTGGCCCCCTGACCCCAAGCATGTGCTGAACCGCTTCCCGGAGATTCAGACCGAGAGTCTGCAGGGCGGGCGCATTACTGAGGTCGGCTACGGGATGGATTGGGGACATCCGCTGGCGAACGCCTTCTTTACGCGCGTCGTGCTTGATATTGTCCGCCGCTATGACATTGATGGGTTGCACTTCGACTACATCCGCTACACGGGCGAACAGTGGGGTTATAACCCCGTAAGCGTGGAGCGGTTCAATCGCCGTTATGGACGCACAGGCATCCCCGCGCCGACGGATCCACTTTGGAAGCAGTGGCGACGCGATCAGGTGACCGCCATCGTGCGCAAGGTGTATGCGAATGCCGTCGCCATCAAGCCTCAGATAAAGATTAGCGCCGCGCTCATCACTTGGGGCGACGGTCCCCGCGACACTGACGACTGGGTGAACCGCAGCGCGTACAGCCGCGTGTTTCAGGATTGGCGTGGCTGGCTGGAGGAAGGCATCCTCGATATGGCGATCCCGATGATTTATTATCATCAGGCGAACCCTGAACGCGCCCGCTTCTACCAGAACTGGGTGAACTTCCTCAAAGACCACCAGTACGGTCGGCACGGCGTCGCGGGCATCGGCAACTATCTCAACAGCCACGCAGACACCCTGCAGCAGATCGAAATAGCCCGTGCCCCTTCCCCAAAGGGGAATCGCCTAATGGGGGTCAACTTTTTCTCTTACGCTGCCACCAGTGGCAACGGCACGGAGAATGGCTCCCAGCGCTACGAGGAGGATTTCTATCGGATGCTGGGCACACGCGCCTTTCCCGAATGGGTGCCCACCCCGCCGATGGACTGGAAACGCTTCCCCACGCGCGGTCATCTGATGGGCACGGTGCTGCATGCACGCGACCTGAGCTGGGTGGACGGTGCTACGGTAGAACTCTATCGGCATGGCATGCGCCTGCGCCAGATGCAGACCGACGGCACGGGCTTCTATGCCTTTGTCCATCTGGAGCCGGGCGTTTACAGCCTCACCGTGCGGGCAGAAGGGTCGCCCGCTGCGCACACACAGACAGTTGTCATCACGCCTGGGCTGACCACTGCGCTTCACTGGTTGCTGGGCGAAACCGACGCTCAGCGCCTGCATCGGCTGGAAAGCCTGCACGGCTTGCCCGACGGCACGCGCGTGCTGCTTGCGCCCAAGCGCGTCCTGCGCAATTGTGAGAGTCGTGACCAGCCCCTGCTGATTGGTGAGCTGTTAGGTGAGCGGGCGATCGAGGTACACCTGCGGGAGTGGACGCTGCCCTGGCTGGAGGGCGATCGAGTAGCCGTGCTGGGCACGCTCGCCACTCAACCCGATGGCAGCCGCATCCTGACCGACGCGATTGTCCAGTGGCTTGGTACATTATGAGGATCGTCTGCTCTCTCATTGAGCGAAGTAGCGAATGGCGAAGTGGCGAAATGGCGAACAAGGTGCTCGCCTCCCTCAAGTATCGGCAGGAACAGGGCTTTTGGGAGTGAAGGTAGGATTTATCAATTCAGACGGTTCCCCGCTCCTGAGGTTTCAGAATGAACAGGTCTATTCAGGTTGCCTTCTTTGACCTGGAGGCGTGGCAAGCCGACTACTTGCAGGAAGGACTTAGGCGGTTAGGGCTTGCTGAGCGTGTGCAGGCGCACTACAGCACCGACCACCTCTTCCTGGAGGAGTGCCCGCGCTACGCGCCCTGCGAGGTGATTGCCGCGTTCGTCTGGACAAAAATCACGCGCGAAATTATCGACGCGCTGCCCAACCTTCGCCTAATCCTCACGATGTCCACGGGCTACGATCACATCGACTTGGATGCCTGCCGTGAGCGGGGGATCGTGGTATGCAATGTGCCGCACTATGGCGAGAACACCGTCGCGGAGCATACCTTCGCCCTGATTTTGTCGCTCTCACGGCAGCTGCGAGCGGCACAGGAGTGGTTGACTCATCCGTCGCGTAGCCTGGCGGAGTTGCGCGGGTTCGACCTTTACGGCAAAACGCTGGGCGTGATTGGCGCGGGCAATATCGGGCTGCATGTAATTCGCATCGCGCGTGGGTTCGGCATGCGCGTGCTGGCATACGATGTGCGCCCACACCCGCTGCTGGCGGAAGTGTTGGGGTTTACCTATACCGATCTGGACACCCTACTGCGCGAATCGGATATTGTGTCCCTCCATGTGCCCGCTACGCCCCAGACATACCACCTGATCAATCGCGAGACGCTCAGTAAGATGAAGCGCGGCGCGTTGCTCATCAACACGGCGCGCGGCTCGGTGGTAGATACCGAAGCGCTGCTTTGGGCGCTTGATGAAGGCATTTTGGCGGGGGCAGGGCTCGATGTGATCGAAGGCGAGGAGTTTATCAAAGAGGAAAGTGCCCTGCTGCGTGCGCCCGTTGCGGAGCAAACGCTGCGCAAAGTGGTGCAGGCGTACCTGCTGCTGCGCCGCGAGAATGTGGTCTTTACGCCCCATATCGCCTTCAACAGCCACGAAGCCGTGCGCCGCATCCTGGATACCACGCTGGAGAACCTGAAGGCGTTCCTCGAGGGACAGCCCCAGAATCGGGTAGAATGAACCCTCACATTGAGGGAGGTCATCGGATGGCATACGGCTGGACAGGCGAGAAGGTGCGATTAGTGCCTCTCGATAAAGAGAAACACCTGCCAAACGCGCTGCTCTGGCTCAACGACCCCGACCTCACCCAGTGGACGCTGATTGGCGACTTCCCGCTGAGCCGACTGGCGGAGGAGGAGTGGTTCGATAAGGTCATGCGTCAGAGTGATCGAGAGGTGGTGTTTGCCATCGAGACCTTAGAGGGAGAACATATCGGCTTTACGGGCATCCACCAGATTGACTGGCAGCACGGCACAGCCGCCACCGGCACGATAATCGGGCGCAAAGACCTCTGGAGCAAGGGTTACGGCACAGACGCTGTGCGTGTGCGCACTCGCTACGCCTTTGAGGTACTGGGGCTGCGGATGCTGATCGCGGAGGTGATGGCAGAGAATCTCGCCTCGCTCAAGCTGCTGCGGAAGGTAGGCTATCAAGAAGTGGGGCGCATCCCGCGCCGCTACTGGAAGCGCGGTGCCTACCGCGATGTGATCCTACTGGCTTTGGAGCGTTCCGATTACGCAAGGTGCGACGGAGGCATAGATTCACCATCAGATGGGTAGATTCTGCCCACTGAACGGGTAGAATCTACCCATCATGGTACGACGCTGGCTGCTGGAGCGCGTGCTTGAACTGCTTGATATTATGCCCGCTGTGTTTATACAGGGAGCGCGCCAGGTAGGCAAGACCACCTTGGCGACGCAGCTGGTCGCAGAAGGCGTGATGCAAGTCTACTTCACTCTGGATGACTTAGCGACATTGCGGGCGGCGCAGCAGGATCCCGTCGGCTTCGTGGACAACCTACCTGAGCGTTCTATCCTGGACGAGGTGCAGCGTGTACCTGAACTGCTGCTGGGTCTTAAAAGAAGGATTGACACGCAGCGTAAAGCGGGCATGTTCCTGCTAACAGGTTCAGCCAGCCCCCTGACGCTCCCTCAGGTAGCCGATGTGCTGGTTGGGCGAATGGCAATTCTGACCCTTCATCCCTTTTCGCAGGGCGAGATGGAGGGTGTGCGCGAGCGATGGATAGAACGCGCTTTCGAAGGGCGATGGGAAATGGCTTCTGGAGCAGACCACAACGATATCTGGGCGCGGATTCTGCGCGGTGGTTATCCTGAAGCGGTGTCCATTTCAGACACCGCGAAGCGTCAGGCGTGGCTGCGTGCCTATGCCGACACGCTCATCACACGCGATGTGCGCCTGCTTGTCGATATTGAGCGTGTTGCTGATACAGGGCGTCTCCTGCAACTGCTGGCGTCGCAAGCCTGTCAGCTTCTGAACATCGCGAACCTGTCGCGCGAGACGGGCATTCCCTACTCCACGCTTCAGCGCTACCTTGCGCTGCTGGAAACGCTGATGATTGTCGCCCGCATCCCGCCCTGGCATGCCAGCATCAGCCAGCAACTACTCAAAACACCCAAAATCATGCTCAACGACACGGGCTTGGCGCTGGCGATTCTGAATGTGAGCGAGGAGCGTCTGAAAGGGGATGATTCTTTGCGTGGGCGGATGCTGGAAAACTTCGTCGCGGCGGAATTGGTCAAACAGATAAGCTACGCTGACATGCCCTACCGCCTCTATCACCTGCGTACCAGCAAGGGGCGTGAGGTTGATCTGCTTATCGAGGACGAGCAGGGACGGTTGCTTGGTATCGAGGTGAAAGCATCTGCCACGGTTGGCGCAGAGGATTTTCGCCATCTGCGTGCGCTGGCAGAGTGGGCGGCATCACGCTGGGCAGGTGGCGTGGTGCTCTATCTGGGCAGGACGCAGGTGCCTTTTGGCGAAAAGCTCTGGGCGATGCCTGTCTCCAGCCTGTGGCAGGCGTAATCCCTTTCAAACTCGCTGAACTGCTTGCTCAAGAGTGCTTCAGGCGACGGCGCAAGGCGAACAGGCTCACCAACCCGCTCCCCAGCCCAAGCAGGCTGGTAGGCTCCGGCACCGC
>JBCNVA010000082.1:0-39254 GCA_039630445.1 Armatimonadota bacterium | reverse complement strand
TGGGATGTTAGCGTGAATCGCCCGCGCAGCGTGCCTCGCGCTAAGTTATCTATGATACGCACACCCAGCGTCTGGCTGCGCGCCACATCAAAATCGGGCGGCAGCGGCTCGCCATCGTTGCTTACCTCCAGCAGCACCTCGCCGTTGGTGTGCTGCACCCGCACATCGATCTGACCCGCCTCACGCTCCTTGAAGCCATGCTCAATCGCGTTCTGGATTAACTCATTCAAGATAAGCGCAACTGCCGTCGCCTGCTGCAACGGTAGCAGCACATCGTCGCCCTCCACCGTGCTGCGCACCTGCTTGCCGGGTGGCACCAGTGCCTGCTTCGTGTTGTGCAAAATGCTGGAGGCAATCTTGCGCAGGCTCACCATATCTAAATCCTCGCGGGAGAGCAATTCATGCACCTGGGCAATCGCCAGGATGCGGTTGAGGCTGTCCTGAATGGCTTCCTCCACTGTTTGGTAGCGCGAATAGTGCATCTGCAGACGCAGTAGGCTGGCAATCTGTTGCAGGTTGTTTTTCACGCGATGGTGCATCTCTTGGAGAATCGCGCTGCGCACCATCAGTTTGGCGTGGTCGATGGCAAGCGCTGCCTGGTTCGCTACCGCTTCTAAGGTGCGCAGCTCCTCGTCGGTGAACAGGTGGGGGCGGTCGGTGTAGCAGTTGAGCGTGCCGATGACACGCTCGCGCACGCGCAGGGGCACGCACACCATCGAGTGAAGCCCCACCTTCTGCGCAATATCGGGGAAGCGATAGTCAGGGTGCGCCTGCACATCAGGGATGACCATGATGCGATTCTCGGCGACGGCACGCCCCGCGATGCTCTCACCCACGCGCAGCGGCGGCTTCTGGCGGTACTCCTCACTCTCGGCTTGTGTCGCTTTCAGCACCAGCTCACCCCGTTCCTCGTCCAGCAGCATGACCGTGACGACCTTGTAGCCCAGCGTCTGCGCCGTCATATGCACCAGCAGCTGCAGCACCTCCTCCAGATAGAGGTTGCCCGTGAGCGTGCGGCTGATCTCAGATAAAGTGGCGATCTGGCTTGCCTGACGCTCCAGCTGCTCGATGCGACTGAGCTGTTTCAGCGCACCCGCCAAGTGACTGGCGATACCCGACAGCAGCCGAATCTGCTCCTGTTTATACTCTTTGGGCTTGCGCGTGCGCACGCTAATGACGCCAATCACTTCGTTATGCGCCATCAAGGGCACGGCTAACATGCTCTCGTACTGCTCCTCGTTCAGCTGCGGGTAGAGTTTGAAACGGTGGTCTTTGTAGGCTTCGCGAGGCACGGCGACAGGGCGTCGCTCACGCGCCACCCAGCCAGTGATCCCTTCACCCAATTTGAGCCGAATCTTGCCGATGAATTCGCGGTCATCGCCTGTGGCGGCGCGCAGCACCAGCTCCTCGCGCTTCTCATCGAACAGGAAAATATGGCAGATGTCGGCGTCGGTGATGCGCATGGCGATCTCCGCAATCGACTGGAGCATCTGTTCGGAGGCGAAGGCGGCTCCCGTGGCTTCGCTGATGCGACGCAACGCTTCGATTTCCGCTTCACGATCGGCAAGACGCGCCTCCAGTCGGCGGATATAGTCCTGCGCCTCCTGCAGTTCGCGCTCTTTGCGTTCTAGTTCGTCCAACAGATGGGCAGGATTGCCCAGATCGATGCGGGCGCGTCGCCGTCGCTTGAAGGCTGTCCGCAATCGCCACGGGCGAAGGTATCGCATGGCATGAGTATACCTTCGTGTCGCTCGGCTCTGGCAGGGTACACTTCTGCTATGCGCATCTATACGCGGACGGGCGACACAGGCGAGACGGGGCTGATCGGAGGGCAGCGTGTGCCCAAAGACGATGTGCGTGTGGAAGCCTACGGTACAGTGGATGAACTGAACGCCGCGCTGGGGCTGGCACGCTGCTTTATTGAACATGACGACCTGAACGCTCTGCTGGAGCGCATTCAGAGCCAGCTGTTTGATATGGGGGCGGAGCTGGCGTCGCCGCCAGAGCGCGCCGCGCAGTTCGCTGCGCTGGGGGAAGCGGAGGTAGAAGCGTTAGAAAGGGCGATCGACCAGCTGGAGGCGGAGCTGGAGCCGTTGCGCCAGTTCATTCTGCCTGGTGGCACGCCTGCTGCAAGTGCGCTGCACCTTGCCCGCACCATCTGCCGCCGCGCTGAACGGCGCGTGGTCACTCTCAGTCGCCACAGCACGGTCAGCGGCGTGATTATCAAGTACCTCAATCGGCTGGGCGACCTGCTGTTTGTGATGGCGCGGGTTGCCAATCATCGTGCGGGCGTGCCCGATGTGCGCTGGACACGACGGACAGGGTGAGCCGCTTTGAGATGGGTCCCAGTCGCTCAAGTACTTTTTCTGGCGACAATAGAAATAGATGCGAGAGAAATAGATTTCATAAACAATTTTTTACGAATTAAATAAGGCAATACTGAAAGGATGCTCTCTAAAGCAGATACAAATGAAATAGGCAATAAATGTCTTTTTATAAAAACCTTAACATCTTTGAATCCTTCAGATTTGAATAGTTTCATTATATCGTTATAAGTATACTCTTTGAGATGAAGTCCTAATGGTTCTCGCGAAAAATATTTTGAAATATCGTGGGGACCTGCGAATCGGTGTGGAGTGACGCAGATATAGCAGCCGTCTGGGCGAAGCACCCGAAACACCTCTCGCAAATGTAGCCGCGCGTCGTCTGGATGCAGGTGTTCGAGAACTTGGTGGCTAAAGGCAACATTGATGCTTTCATTGGGCAGGGGAAACTCGAACCCGTCAAAAAGGACAAGGCTGAAGTTAGGGGGACGGTCGCTCAGCTCAAGTTTCTGCTCAGTAACTTCTAAGGCATAGACCCACTTGGCGTGTTGAGCCACTATGTACGAAAGGAGGCAGTCCCCCGCCCCAATATCCAAAAAGACTACATTTTCATTAATGAAATTACTTATTTTATCAAATATTCTTGATGCTCTTAATTTTCTATTATTAATATCTGCGGCTAACTCTGGATGGTCGGGAAACATCGCAAAAAGCTCATTATAAGCCTGCTTATATAACAGGCGTCGCTCGGCAGGGCTAGCTTTCCTGAGTTGCTCCGCCATGCGTCGCTCATATTCAAACTGGGCAATCACGCTGTCCACGGAGCGTGTTACTCCTTCATTCCGCAGCTGCTGTTCGACTCTCTCGCGCATTGTCGGATCGAAGGAAACGCTCATCTACCTTGCCTCCTGCAGAAGGTCGTGCATCAAGAAAGTGGTTGCACCTTCATGGCATCTCCTTAGAGCATGCTCACGAATCGCTCGGTCTCGCGTGGGTAAGTGCTGAACGGGTCGCGCATGTCAACCTGGCGGTTGCGGTCCACATAGACGATATCCCAGTCGATGTAGTAGCGGTTGTAGCGCCGTTCGGCGAGGCGTTTGATGATGTAGCCGCGGGCGGCGGCGCGCGTGTTTTGAGGGGGTGTGGTCATCGCCGCCTCGATCTGCACATCGTCCACCAGCCGTTGCACCTCGCCCATCTGCTGCAGGGCGTAATAGAGTCCCTGCTCTGGGTGGATGTTGTGGTACTCCATATCAACGGCGTGCAGCGCGTCATCGCCCCATTTGGCGCCCGTCTCCTCCATATAGGTACGCAATACCTTGAGCTTGATGAGCCAATCGATGCGATCCTCCAGCTTTTCGGGGTCGCTTTCGAGCATATCCAGCACATACTCCCATTCCTGCAGCACCCAGTCGGTTTCTGGATCCCGCCCAGCGAAGCGTCGCTGCGCCAGTTGCAGATAGATGCGCTGCAGATCGATCGCGCTGATGGTACTGCCGTCGAGCATCTGCACGATCCATTTGCGGGTTGGGTCGCGCGAGACGCTTTTGAGCGTATGGAGCGCATCCTGCAAGCGCAGCCAGTTCGGCAACGCCCGCGACTCAGCTAAATCGAGCACGAGGCAGGTGGTGCCAATCTTGAGCGCCATGGCGTACTCGCTCATGTTGCCCTCGCCAAACAGCAGGTGCAGCCGTTGATAGTTCTGGTAGCCATACACGCTGTCCCATTTTGGGTTGATAATTGCACGATTGAAACGCACGCGGGAGGCATTCTCCCGCACAATGTGGTCGGCACGCTGCGAGAGCTGATAGGTCACCGTCGGGTCTGGCTCCACATTATAGACATTCGAGACCCAGATGAAGTCGATCGGATGCTCGGCGACTTCGGACAGGGAGGGACGGAAGCCGGCGTGTTCGAGGCGGTGTCCGCCCACGCGCCCTGCGCCCGCAAAAATCTGGCGCGTGGTCAAAAAAGGCAGCACCGTTTTGTGCCAGTCGGAGGGGAGGCGATCGTCGGTACGAATTAGGTAGTTCTCGTGGCAGCCGAAGGTATGCCCGGCGAAGTGGTCCACATTATTATTGTGGAAGCTGACCCGCTCCTCCCAGCCCAGCCCGCGTAGGATGTCGACAATGATGCGCTGCCCTGCCTTCTCGTGGCGCACAAGGTCAAACAGGCTGGCACATTCGGGCGTGGCGTACTCCAGATGGCTGCCTACGGCATCAATATAGAGCCGTCCACCGTTGATGAGAAACCCGCCGCTGCGGGCAGGCTCAAACGCTTCGTCGCGCGCGGTTAGATCTATCAAGCCGAGCCGCGCCTTGTGGAAGGCGTAGTTCTTGACCGCTTCGACGACTGTTTCGGAGGTGCCCACGCGCTCATCACGCACAAAACAGCCGAACTCCGTCTCAATCCCAAAGATACGGCGACCTATCATCAGCATTCACCTCTTCTACGCGCTACTTCACCATTCGCCACTTCGCAACTTCGCCATTTCGCCACTTTGCGACTTCGCCACTTCGCCATTCGCTATAAATGACGCAGATAGCCCTGCAGTTGTTCCGCTGGAACAAGCCGGAAGCGGTTCTCGCGCAGGGTCTGCCGTTCTAAGATTCCTACTTCAAGCTGCGCTTCCTGCAGCTCCTCGCGCAGGCGTTCTCGAGCGCGCGATTCGGGGATTGACACCGTTTCTTCCTGCATGGCGGCTTCGCGCGCGATGCCCCATGCCACCATCGCGGCAGGGATTGCCTTCTCGAAGGTCGGTATGCCATCCAGTGCTCCACTTAGGTAGCGTGTGGCTTGCTCTTCCGCGCCCGTTGTGCCCGCAATCACGGCGAACCGCTCTGCAGGGAGGAATTCGCCATCATAGTTGAGGATGTAGAATAGGTCGCGCTCAGGCGTTGGGTGCAGCTCTGCAAATAGGGCGCGCACCACGAAGGGGGTCGTCAAGGGGTCGCCAAACGCCTTTTTGAGCGCGGGGCTAAGCGCAAAGCCGACCACTCGCTGCACCGTCACATCGTCGGGGCTGCGCACGAAGCCCTCCTGATGCGCAAAATCGATGGCAGCCAGCCGCAGCGTCTCCACATCCGCCTGATTGCCTATCGCGGAGAGCATCAAGCGGTCATAGATTTCGAACACCTTGCGCCCGCGTCGGCGCGTGGTCAGCAGCAACACGCCATTATCGTAGCTGATGCCGATCACGGGGCTGCCTGCCTGCAGGCGGTTGCGGATATACTGCGCCCGCTGCTGAAGGTTCTCCTGAAAATCGTAAGGGGTGAGCATGGTCTCAGCCTCCGCGCAGGGAAGCGACAAGCTCGCGCAAGGTCGATTCGGGCACTTCGAACACGCCCTCGCGATTCACATAGCGGGCAGTGGGCAGCACCTTATCGATGCCTCCTGTGGCAGCGTCCAGGTCGGCAGCAATATCCAGCAGCAGCACCGCCTCGCGCAGCACTTCATCCAGCGATCGCTCACTGAATGGACCCTTGGTCTTGGCGATGTAGTCGAACACGCCGCGGATGCGCTCAGCGCCCGAGCCGGCAGCGCCGTAATCGGGTGTTTCGAAGCGGGCGCCACTGGCATCATAGAAAAAGATGCGCCCAGCGTCCTGATCGGGGTCATATGCGCTAAGGATCGGGATGAATAGCCCGATACCGCTCAGTGCGCTGGGCAGGTTCGCGGCAAGTATCCGGCTCACCTCCTGCAGCTTGCCGTCGAGGCTCATCGGCTGGAGCTGGCTGCGGGCGTAATACTTGAAGGCGTGGCGCAGGTAGCGCACCACTTCCATCGCGCGTCCATACGCACCTGCAATGGCAATCAGCGTGTAGTCATCTAAGGGAATGATTTTATCAGCGCGGTCATACATCACCGCGTTGGCAGCGGTGGCGCGGCGGTCGCCCACATTCAGCACGCCGCCCTTGAACTTGACGGCAATCACGGTCGTGCCGTGGATTTCTAACCCCTCGTATGGGGTGCCCCCACTTGCGAGGGGAGCAAACAGGGGCAGCGTCGTGCCCGTTCGTGCCTGCCACTCCCGAAGCAGGCTTGCAAAATCGCCCTGATGCGCTTGCATACTACTCACCACTGCGCTGGCGATAGCGACGCGCCTGCTCCGGGTCGATCCGCCGCATCCGCTTGAGCAGTTCATTCGTATCGGGACGCTTCACATCGGGGCGGGTAGGACCGTCCCCATCGCCGCCCGGTTTGGTGATCGGATCCTGCGGAATCGGGCGCCGCAATCGCTCTTCCGTTTGCCAGATCATGGTTGAACCTCCTTGACCATTCGAACGAAGGTCGTGATGTCGGGAGCCGTCGTCAGACGGCGGCTCAGCGTACGCAAATCGATATCGATCAGCCGGCTCAGGTCGAGCCGAACCGTCTGCTCCGCGTTGCGCAGGATAATACGCTCCCAGTTGAGCGTTTCGATCTGCTCGGCAAATCGCTGGATGCACAGTCCACGAATGGCTGCGCGAGTGTCCATCGGTGGCTGGTGCATGGCATGCTCAACGGCTTCCTCGCTAACCAGCCGGAGCATGCGCCCCTGCTCCACCAGCGCATAGTAGAGACCTTCATCAGGGTCTATGTTATGATACTCCAAGTCGAGGGCAAAGAGCACAGGGTCGTCCCACGAAACCCCTTCCGACTCGACATAGAGGTTTAGCAGCTGGCGTTTGGCGACCCAGTCGAGGCGATCGGCGAGCAGGTCGGGGTCTGCCTCCAGCACATCCAGCACCGTTTGCCACTCGCGCAGGAGCCAGTCGGTCTCGGCATCGCGTCCTGCGAACCGTTCATAGGCTGCCTGCCAGTAGGCGCGTTGAATGTCGATGGCGCTGACCGTGCCGTCGTCAGTTTCCACAAGCCACTTCATATCGGGATCGCGCGAGAGATTTTGGGCAGCCCGCACGGGGTTCGGGATAGAAATAGGGGTAAGCCAACCCGATTCGGTCAGATCCAGCACGAGAGCCGTTGTGCCCACTTTGAGTGCCGTGGCGTATTCGCTCATGTTCGCGTCGCCACAGATGACATGCAAGCGACGGTAGCGGCGCATCTGCGCGTGCGGCTCGTCGCGCGTGTTGAAAATCGGACGCCGGTAGAGCGTCTCCACATTCATGATGTCCATATAGAAATCGGCGCGTTGCGAGAGCTGGAACGGCACGCGCGGGTTCGGCTCCACTTCCACACCCACCTTGCCCGCACCCGCATAGAGCATCCGCGTCACCAAAAAAGGCAGCATGTTGCTTAGCAGCACTTCGAAGGGGACTTGGCGTGAGAGGGAGTAGCTCTCGTGGCAACCGTAGCTGCTGCCGTGATGATCGGTGTTGTTTTTGTAAATGGTGACCTTGTTGCCAGTGCGCTGCTCGTAGGCGCGGGCGCATGTCAGCACGATGCGCTCGCCCGCCTTATCGTGAGCAATCAGCTCCAGCAGGCGTCGACATTCGGGGGTGGCGTATTCGGGGTGGGCGTGGTCATTATAGAGCCGTGCGCCGTTGCCCAGCGCATGGTCAGAACGCGCCTCGCGTTCCGAAAGAGGGACGGGATGCTCGCGTTCGATTTGGGCATCATGTGGGTCCACCTCCAGATGGTCTACGCGGAAGCCGCGCATATCGCGCCGCGGATCCTCCAGACGATAGTCCCAGCAGCGAACCGCAGGGAAGGGACAACTGCGGACGACCCCCATCGCTTCGAGCATCTGGTCGGCGACCCCCCGACCCTCCACATACAAGCCATACTCCGTCTCTATCCCCGTTAGGCGATGCACAAGGGAATTATACCCCAGATTCGGCGAAAGGGTTCACGATCGCCACCTGCTCAGGAGTATCCCTTAGAGGGTGTACTTTCGCCCAGGTAGATGCTGGGCAGGGTTTTGCAGTTTCAAATCAGACAAACACCGACGCCTCCCCCTCTGCCGATCGGGGCTTTCCGATGGCGTTCTGGAGCCTTTCGATGCGGTTTTGGGGCTTCCCAGCCTGAACATGGGTATCATACATCCTGTAGCGATGCGAGTGCTGGACTGTCGGGGCGATTCGCGGGAGTGCGTGCGTGCGCTGCTGCTTCGAAAGGTGCAGGAGTTTCCTCCCGAGGTGGAAGCGAATGTTCGCTCAATTTGCGAGCGAGTGCGCCAAGAGGGTGACGCGGCGCTGCTGGCGTTCACCCGCCAGTGGGACTGCCCTACCCTGACCCACCTCGAAGTGTCCGAGGAGGAGTTCGAACGCGCCTATGGGCAGCTTGAACCGCACCTGCTGGATGCCCTGCGTCAGGCAATCGCGCGTGTGCGCCGCTTCCATGAGGCACAGAGACCGCGTTCGTGGTGGTTGGTGGAGCCGTCAGGCGGGTTTGTAGGACAGTGGGTGCAGCCGCTGCAGCGCGTTGGACTCTATGTGCCAGGTGGACGCGCAAAATACCCCAGCACGGTGATTATGAACGCTGTGCCTGCGCAGGTGGCGGGCGTTTCCGAGATGATTCTCTGCACGCCGCCGCAGCGCGATGGTTCCCTGCCCGCTTCGGTGCTGGTGGCGGCGCGCGAATCGGGCGTGTCGCGCGTGTTCAAGGTGGGCGGCGCACAGGCGATTGCGGCGATGGCGTTTGGCACGGAGAGCGTCCCGCGCGTTGATAAAATTGTGGGTCCTGGCAATCTCTATGTGAACCTCGCCAAGCGACTGCTGTGGGGTCAGGTGGGCGTCGATCTGTGGGCGGGTCCCAGCGAGGTGGCGATTGTCGCCGATGAGAGCGCGAATCCCGCCTATATTGCTGCCGACCTCCTCACCCAGCTGGAGCATGGCGAGGAGTCGGTGGGCTTCCTGTTCAGCCCGTCGGAGCGCGTGGTGAATGAAACGATTCAGGCGATTAACGAGCAATTGCCGATGCGCCAGCGGCAGCCAATTTTGCAGCAGTCGCTTCAGAACAGCCTCGCCGTTCTCACGCGCGACTTAGATGAGGCGATCGAGCTAGCGAACGAGGTTGCTCCAGAGCATCTGAGTCTGATGGTGCAGGAGCCGTGGCGGTACCTGCCAAAGGTAAGGTGTGCGGGCAGCCTCTTGCTGGGACACACCACTCCGCAATCGCTGGGCGACTACCTCGCAGGTCCCAGCCACACTCTGCCGACAGGCGGTGCTGCGCGCTTCGAATCGCCCGTGTCGGTGGAGACTTTTGTAAAACGCAGCAGTCTAATCGCTTTTAGCCCCAAAGCGCTCTCCGCACTGGGCGACGCGATTGTCGCGCTGGCACAAGAGGAGGGGTTCGATGGACACGCTTATGGCGTAGAGGTGCGCCTGAAGGAGGAACATCGATGAAACCGACAGGGTCACGATTTGGCATGTATGAGCGCGAGAGCAGCGAGACGCGCGTCTATACTTCCGTCGATTTAGATGGCATCGGCAACGCCCAGATCAAGACGGGAATCGGCTTCTTTGACCACATGCTGGCACAGGTGGCGCGGCACGGGCTGATTGATCTGGTGATTGACGCGGACGGCGACCTGCATGTGGACGAGCATCATGTGGTGGAGGATGTAGGCATCTGCTTGGGCAAGGCGGTGCAGCAGGCGCTGGGCGATATGCGTGGCATCAATCGGTTCGGCTGGGCGATTGTGCCGATGGACGAGGCGCTAGCGATGGTCGCGCTCGATCTCTGCGGGCGTCCGCTACTGCAGTTTGAGGCAAGCTTCCGGCGCGAAGTGATTGGCAATTTCCCCACCGAGCTGACCGCCGAGTTTTTCCGCGCCTTCGCCACACACGCAGGCGCAACGCTGCACGTCCGCTTACTGAACGCCACGAATGACCACCACGCGATCGAGGCGATTTTCAAGGCGTTCGCCAAGGCGCTGGAAATGGCGACGCGCTATCACCCGCGCCAGAGCGCGATCCCGTCCACCAAAGGCTTTGTGGAGGGGGCAAGCGAGGAGCCACCGCTGGGCAGCGAACCGCTATGATTGCCATTATCGACTACGGCATGGGCAATCTGCGCAGCGTGCAGAAGGCGTTCGAAGCGCTGGGCGCGCCCGCGCAGATTACAGCAGACCCCGCCACGATTCGCACGGCTGATGCTGTGGTGTTGCCTGGTGTGGGTGCGTTCGGCGCAGCGATGGCAAGGTTGCATGAGGCGGGGCTTGTCGCCCCCCTCCGCGCTATCATTGAGAACGGTAAGCCTTTTCTGGGTATCTGTCTGGGATTGCAGCTGCTGTTTGAATCGAGCGAGGAGTCGCCTGGCGTGGAGGGGCTGGGCGTTCTGAGGGGGCGCGTGGTTGGGTTCCAGTCGCATGGGAGCTTCCCGCTGCCCGTGCCGCACATCGGCTGGAACCAGCTGCTACCTGTGCCCTCCTGTCCACTGTGGCAGGGGATGCCAGAGCAAGCCTTCGTCTACTTCGTCCACTCCTTCTATCCAGAGCCTGCTGAGCCGCGCCTGATCACTGCCTGGTGCGACTACGGAGTGCGCTTCCCATGCGCCGTGCAGCAAGGCAACCTCTTTGCCGTGCAGTTCCACCCAGAAAAGAGCGGTGCCGTCGGACTGAGCATTTTGAGAAACTTTTTGTCAATTTTATAATGTCATTCAAACAGTTCGCCCACGCGCACCTTGAAATCAGGCAGCAGTTCGCCACCTGTTAGAATATCGTTCTCGCGCAGCACCTCGATCTCCAGCGGGGCGGTGTAGCGATAGACCTGCTTGCGCTCTGGGAACAGCAGCCACACCTCGCGCGAACCCGACTCGAAGTACTCCGCCACTTTCTGATAGAGGTCTTGCAGGTTTTCGGAGGGCGAAACGATCTCAACGGCGAGGTCGGGTGCGCCGTCAGCGAAATCGATGGGAGGTTTGCCGCTTGGAAGGCGCTCCACGCGCATAAGCGCAAAGTCGGGGCTGCGAATGTTACCTCCTGCCATCCGAAAGCCTGTGCTGGAGTCAAACGCATAAAGCGTATCGGGCAAAACGGAATAGATCTTGCCCGATAATCTTGCTCCGATCCATCCATGTCTTGCTCCTGTGGGCACGACCTGGATCCTCCCGTTGACCAGTTCATACTTGCGCCCATCGTTAGGCATCGCCAATAAGTCCTGCTCCGTGTAGCGCCGCTTGCGCCTCGGCATGTGCCGAACTGTTGCCATCACTCTCACCCGTAAGCAGTATACCTATCCCATTCTGGTATACTTTCTCGCACGCATGGAGGCTTTGACCGTACCGCAGGTAGAGTGGCGCGCGCTGCTGCCAGTGCTGACGGTGATTGGCGCTGCGCTATTAGTGTTGATCGCAGAGCTGTCCCTGCCGCGTGGACGGCATGCACCCTTACTGCTCATCAGCCTACTGGGATTAGGTCTGGCGGGCTATTTCCAGCTCAATTTGTGGGGTTCTAACCTCCTGACATGGGCAGAGACGGCTCTGAGCGACAACATCACCGTGCTACTGAACCTTGCGATTCTGGTGTCCAGCGGGTTGGTGTTGCTGTTTGCCGATGATTATTTGCGAGCGCGTAATATTCGGTATGGCGAGTTCTATCCCCTGCTGCTGTTTGCGACAGCAGGCGCCATGATTATGACCTCCAGCACGAATTTGATGGTCATCTTTTTGGGGCTGGAGGTGCTGTCGCTGGCGCTTTATGTGCTGGCAGGGCTGGCACGGGCGGAGGTGCGTTCAGAGGAAGCCGCGTTGAAATATTTTCTGTTGGGAGCGTTCGCCTCAGCGTTCTTTCTGTACGGGATCGCGCTGCTTTATGGGGCGTCGGGCAGCGTCGATATGCGCGCCCTCGGCACCTTCTGGATGGGTGGCGTGTCTGGCGAGATGACGCGCGTGCTGCTGATTGCCAGCCTTGCGCTGATGCTGGTGGGGCTGGGGTTCAAAGCGGCGTTGGCACCGTTCCATTTTTGGACGCCCGATGTGTATCAGGGCGCGCCCACGGTTGTGACGGCATATATGGCAGCGGTTTCGAAGGTGGCGGCGGTGGGCGTGCTGCTGCGCCTGCTAAGCGCAGCGATGCCGATGGTGACCCTCTGGTCGCCGATCCTGTGGGCAATTGCGCTGCTGTCGATGCTGGTGGGCAATTTGGCGGCGCTGGTGCAGCACGATGCGAAGCGGATGCTTGCCTACTCCAGCGTGGGGCATGCAGGCTACCTTGCGGTCGGGCTGGTCAGCATGAACACCACAGGGCTGACGGGCGTGCTGTTCTATCTGACTGCCTATGCGCTGATGGTGGTGGGCGCGTTTGGTGTGCTGTCGCTGATGGCGCGCGCTGGCGACGCCACCACGGTAGACGCCCTGCGCGGGTTAGCGCGCCGTCAACCCTTTGCCGCGTTCGTGATGGCGATTCTCATGCTCTCTCTGGCGGGCATTCCGCCCACAGCGGGCTTTTGGGGCAAGTGGTACCTGTTTCTGGGCGCGCTGGAAGGGGGTCAGACCTTGCTGGCGATTGTGTTGGCGTTGACCAGTGTGGTGGGCGCGGCATACTATCTGCGGTTAACTTTTAGCCTCTATGCCGAGCCTGCCGAGGCACCTCCTGCCCGCTGGCATGTCCCTACACCGATGGCCGCCTGCCTGCTCGCCTGCTTGATCGGGCTGCTGGGGTTAGGGATTGCTCCTCGCCCCCTTGCCGAATCGAGCCGTCAGGCGATTGGACAGGCGGTCAGCACGAATCTGGGAGCAGTGCCTTTGCGCTAAGACCGATTGGGGCGTCCAGTGATCCACGGCTAAAGCCGTTCCTCTGCCAACGAAGCCCGCCTACGCGGGCTACAGCCGACAGGGGTCGGCTTCGTCTGCATAGGAGCGGCTTGAGCCGTCCAGAATACCATGCCGTTTGAAAACCTGACTGGTATTATTGGCGTGCAGTTTCATAACCCTGAGCGTCCGCATCGGGGGCGAGTGGCTTCGGGGGGATGCCAAGCGCGATGACCATCACCAGCCCAAGCAGCAGCGCAGCGGAGGCGTAAGGCAGCGATTCGCCATAGGCGAGCAACCCGTTGCCCCAGATGGGACCGATGACGCGGGCAAAGCTCTCGAGCGAGCCGCCCACCCCCTGAATGCGCCCCTGCTCATCTGCCCCTGCCGCCTGGCTGAGCAGACTGGTAAAGCTGGGCAAGGCAAGCGCACCACCTACCGCAGCGAGGATGATCGCCCCCAGAAAGAGCGGGAGGTACGGCACAAATGCCGCGCCTGTCAGCCCCACCACTGTGAATCCCAGCCCCACCAGCAGTGTCCGCCGCTCGCCAAGCGCATGCACCGCTCGCCCGACAGCTATCACCTGCATCAGCACGCTGACCAGCCCCACTACCGCCAGCACATAGCCGTTCTCCACAGGTCCCAGTCCAAATCGCCTGTGTGTAAACAGGGGAAAGGTTGTCTGATAGACCGAGAACGCGCTCCAGAGCATCAGATCGATCCAGAGCAGGCGTCCAAGCAGGGGGCGTCGCATCAGCGCGGGCAGCTCACGCCAGGGTGACGGACGCCGTGCAGGCACGGTATGCACAGTTTCGGGCAGCCATCGCCAGCCCAGCACCGCTGCTAAAAGCGAGACACCTGCCGCCACCCACGCCGGCGTTTCCAGTCCGAACTTCGCCAGTCCACCTCCCAGCGCTGGACCCAGAATAAAGCCCAGTCCAAACGCCGCGCCAATCAGCCCATAGTTGCGGGCGCGCTCGTGCGGCTCGCTAATGTCGGCAATATAAGCGCGTGCCGTCGTGATGTTGCCCCCTGTGAAGCCGTCCACAATCCGTGAGGCGAACAGCCAGAACAGGTTGCCTGCCAGCGCAAGCATGATGAAGCTCAACGCCGATCCCAGCAGGCTCAGAATCAGCACGGGGCGACGCCCCCAACGATCCGACCAGTCGCCCAGAATCGGCGCGGCGATCAGTTGTGCCAGCGAGAAGGAGGCAAAAAGCAGCCCAACCTGCCATTCAGACGCCCGGAACCGCTGCGCATAAAACGGCAGCAGCGGGATCACAATCCCGAACCCAATCAGGCTGACGCAAATCGTCAGAAAGACCGCAAGCAGCGCCCGCTTTTTTAGATGCGCCTCCGACGCGGGCGTAATGCGTACCATTCACCACCTCGCTACTCCCTCACTTTGCTACTTCGCCATTTCACTATTTCGCCACTTCGCTATTTCGCCATTTCGCTACTTCGCTAATATCTTCGTTTGCGTCTGGGCTTGCTCGGGCGGTTTGGCTTTTTCGGCTTAGGTGGCGTGGTGGTTGCGCCTGCGGCGACGGGCTGCTGCTCCGTGCTGGTGACGGGCTTAGGTGTGGCGGGCTTGGGGCTGGTAGCAGTGGCACGCATAGCACTCTCCTGCCGTGCCTGCGCGCGCGTGCGGAACGCCTCCCAGTCCACAATCATCTGGCTGGCGATGTAGATCGACGAGTAGGTTCCCACGATCGTACCGACAGTCATCGCCACATAGAAGTGGCGCAGGTCGTGTGTCACCGCACCCCAAATCATCAGCGCGATCAGCACCAGCACCAGCGTCAAGCTCGTATTGATAGAGCGTGCCAGCGTCTGGTTCAGACTGCGGTTGACGATTGACTCTAGCGTTTCACCTTTCACCCGATAGCGCAGATTCTCGCGGATGCGATCGTACACCACGATCGTGTCATGTACCGAGAAACCGATAAGGGTCAGCAACGCGGTGAGGAAGAGCGAGTTGACCTCCCAGCCGAGCAGGTAGCCCAGAATGGCGGACGAGCCGACCACGATCAGCACATCGTGCCCCACAGCCAGCATCGCCGCGACGCCAAACTTGAATCCGCTCCAGCCACCTTCAATCGCGAAGCGCACGGCGATATAGAACAGGATGGCAATCAGCGCGAGGAACACGGCGGTGTAAGCGCGCTGCACAATCTCGGCACGGATACGCGGGCTGATGCTGGCGAAGCTCACCTCTTTCAGGGTGCCCAGCGGTTGCAGGGCGCTCAGGATGCGTGCTTTGTCCCGATCGCTCGCCTCCGCCACATGCACGATCAGCTGGCGGTTGCCCTCTGCAAACTGCGCGCCCACTTTTTCAAAGCCCGCCTTGCGCAGCAGTGCCGTGACCTCGTTTAGGCTCGCCCGAATCGGCTGGCGCGATTCGACCACCAGCTCACTTCCGCCCGCGAAGTCAATCCCAGGCTTCAGACCACCCAGCCCCAGCCAGAACACCAGCCCAGCGGCGATTAGCGCACCGCTGAGGGCATAGAACAGGCGACGGCGCCCCACAAAGTCGAAGCGGTCTCGCACATGCTCCAGCCCCTCACCAATCGTCACGCCAATCTGGCGGTATAGACCGAACAGCTTAGGGCTGGGATGAATGCCCACACCGACCAGCGCGTAGAGCAGCGTGCGCGTGCAGGTGATCGCCGTGAAAAAGCTGATCAGCACACCAATCGCCAGCGTGGTTGCAAAGCCCTGCACGGGACCTGTGCCGTAGTAATACAAGATCATACAAGTAATGATCGTGCTGAGGTTCGAGTCGAAAATGGCGGGGAAGGCGCGTTTGAAGCCCGCATCGATCGCTGCCAGCAGTGTCTTACCGATGCGCAGCTCTTCTTTGACCCGCTCAAAAATCAGGATGTTGGCGTCCACCGCCATGCCAATAGACAGGATAAAGCCTGCGATGGCAGGCAGCGAGAAGGTGACCCCCACCGCCTTGAACACCACAATGGCGAACAGAATGTAAAGCGCCAGCGCAATCGCCGCCAGCACGCCCGGAAGCAGATAGTAGACAATCATAAACAGCGCGACGAGGATCGAACCGATGACGCCTGCCTGAAAGATGCGATCCCATGCCCGCGCGCCCAGAATCGGCTCGATGCGGTTGATGGTCTCCACGCGCAGGCTCACGGGCAGCGCGCCGGCGCGCAGCAGGTCGCGCAGGCGGGTGGCTTCCTTCAGCGTGAAATTGCCCCGAATCACTGGCTCGCGCAGGTTAGCTGCCTCCACCACAGGGGCTGAGATAATCCGATCATCCAGTACAATCGCGATATGCTCCTTGAGATAGAGCGAGGTGGCGCGGGCGAACTTATCGGCGGCTTCGGGCTTCAGATAGAGCGCAACCTCCGGGCTAAAAGCCTGGCTGACCACCTCGGCGTCGCGCAGGTCATCGCCTGTGATAATCAGCGGCGAGTTCTTGATAATCTGCAGATATTCAGGCGTGCCCTCTTTGATTAGCTTGCCTGGCTCCTTTGGGTCGCCCAGGTCGCGAAAGCGGACAATCTCCTCACCCCGCTCATCTTTCTCCACGACAATTTCATAGCGGGCGTTCGGGTTCTTTTCGGAGCGTGCATCTTTGAGGTAGCGAAACTCCAGTCGGGCGGTGACGGAGAGCAGCTCGCGTGCCTCCTGTTCGTTCGTGTAGCCCGGCAGCTCAATCACAATCTCACGGTCGCCCCGCTTGAACACGCCCGGCTCCACCACGCCCAGCGTGTCGATACGCTTCTGCAGGATATCCGCCACGAGGTTCAGCCGACTGGCGTCCCATTTTTTCTGCTCTTCGGGCGGAAGCTTCTCCACCTCCGCGCGGAGCGTCATGCGGATACCGCCCTTCACATCGAGACCCTGACGGGTGGGCAACTTATACAAGCCCCAGATAGCTAATCCCGCCAACACAACGATGACGCCCAGATACACAAAGTGCTTTTGCATGCGCTTGAATCCTCCTGTCTATCAGCGATACACGGCGTATTATACCCCCTTCCTGCCACGGGGGAATGCTTCCTACCATCCTGAAACACCTACAATGAAACGCCTACTAAAACCTGCGCGTCCAACTCTATGATGGCAGGAGGGCAACGCCATGCGAAACGGGATAGTTGCACTGGCAGGGTTTATTGTGCTGGGTATGCTGCCTACTTTTGCCCAAGCACCGCGCCTTGTCTGGAGTGATACCTTCAACGGGGAACCGCAATCGTATCCGATAGATATGTCGCAAAGCCTCATCGACGAGGCGGGCAACCTCTACCTAATTACCTCTTTTGGGTCCCGGTCTCCAGTGATCCGCCTTCAAAAGTACGATCAGAACGGCGCAGTGGTTTGGGAGCGGGAATGGCGTCATCCTCAAGCACTTTTCCATCGCTTTGTAGGAGCCGATCTCGACGCGAGCGGGCATCTCAATCTCTTTGCGATTGCTATCATCAGCGAGTGGATTCCGACACTCAACTGTGTCTGTGTGGTGCGCTTCCTCCAGTCGGGTGAACTGCTCGATACGCGCATCTACCGACTTCCTGTATCCGCTGATGTTCCTACATACAGAGGGCGAGAGGGTGCAATAGCCATCGACGAGGCAGGTAACCGATATGTCGCGTTCTCCAACCGACAGAACAACCTTCCAGGGACCCACCTGATAAAGCTCACGCCGTCTTGGGAGCTGGCATGGAGCCGATTTGTGCCTGCTTTTTATAGTCAAGCGATTCATCCTGCAAGCGATGGCTCGCTCTTCCTTGTTGGCTACGGATTCGTGAGAGAGGACCGTACTTCCGAACTGTTCCTTGCGCGGGCAAAGGTCAACGCCTCTGGGGATCTCCTCTGGCGGATTTTTTCAGAGGTGCCCTACTCCCCATTGTCGTATATGGATCCACCTGCTTGGTCAGCGGGCAGTGATGCCTCGGGTCATCTCTATGCGGTGTATCCAAACCTGACGGTTGAGCGATACGCTCCAAACGGAGAGATTGTTGCGCGTTGGGATTATCCCCACTTCCGTCCTATTACCTATGACGCACACATCCTTTCGGATGGGCGTGTAGTACTTGCAGGTTCAGCTGGCGCAACATATCTTGTGGTCGCGCTTAGCCCCACTCTGGTAACCAGTTGGCTCCGCAGCGATTGGTTAGCAGACCCAGGAAACGCAATCAAAATCGCCGTTAATCAAGCAGGAGAGGTATGGGTGTTACTCAGCGCTTTTACCGCCGAGTTTGAAGTTCATCGTTTGGCACCGGATGGTACCACCGTGTGGACACGGCGAATTCGTACCTCCATCGCCTTTGGACGCCCCGTCAGGGTGCTGGTTAACGCTTCGGGACAGAGTGTTGGATTGGGTGGGGCACGCTATTCTGCGGAGGCTCTCATATTCTCCCTAGGTGCAAATGGTGAGCTGCTCTATAACCAGCGGTTCGTCCACACGCGCCCTCCGTATGATGAAGCGCGAGGTCTTTCTGTTGATATGAGCGACAACAGCGCCTTGCTGGTTTACTCTGTTAACGGGTTCCACGGGCTGAGCTATTCGCCTTCTGGTATACGCCGATGGCAGGTCTTTGCGCTGGAGAACGGTGACTTTGACAGTGTGGGTAACTGGATTACTGTAGGAAGCTCGCTCTCTAATACAACTGGGCTCGATCCGCGTGTCCGAAAATATGCCCCCAATGGACAGATGCTTTGGGATCGTACAGAGCACCTTAGCGGCACCCAAGCTTTTCCGGGGATGGCAATTACTCCCGATGATTCTATTCTTGTTGGTGGCACGCAGGTAGTGCAGAATCGCTGGCAACCCTTCCTGATGAAATTCACGCCAGAGGGGCAACGGCTTTGGTTCGCGACACATGCGCTCGATATGGCTCTTCTGGTTGGTCTGCAAGCGATTTCGGATGGCAGCGTATATATACTGGCGCAATCATTGACCGATAACACTTCGGTGCTCGCTTGCTACTCAGCTACAGGTACTGAACTGTGGACGGTGAATCTGCCCGTGCCACCACTGCAGCTGCTTGTAGATAGGTGGAACAACGCTTTTGCGATCGGTTTCCGCTATGACCGCAGTGCAGGGCGGTATCTGCTGGTGGTGAGTAAATTTAGCCTTTTAGGGACGCTGCTTTGGCAGAATCAGTGGTTGGTACCGTTGCCATCAGTGCATGTGATTGCCCCTTCAGGCGACCTGTATGGTGTGGCGCTGACGGGTGATCGGCTCATCGCACACCGAATCAGCTCTGAAGGGACGCTATGGTGGACACGCGAGTTCGTAGTCCTCAGCGATCAGATGGTGATTGCGGTCGATGCCGAAAACTGCCTCTACATCGCTGCTTCCAGCTGGCTTGGTGGGTCTGACAGTGATAACCAGCTGGTCGTGTATAAGCTGGAACCTTCAGGGCGACAGCAGTGGTGCGGGGTCTACGCACTGGATCCCGAGGGACGCACTCTTCCGCGAGCGATGCGCGTCGATTCGGCAGGGCGCGTGCTGATCGCTGGCGATTTCACCCGCGAAACGGGCGATACCGATGCGTTCCTACTTCAGTTGAGCCAGCCACTGCTGGGCGATGCGAACGGCGACGGCTGCGTGAACGACCGCGACCTGAGCATGGTGCTACAAGCCTTTGGCTCCACTCAAGGTGGCTCCGCCGACCTAAACGGCGATGAAATCGTCGACGACACAGACCTGCTGCGAGTACTTTTCTACTACGGCAGCGGCTGCTGAGTGTAAATATCCTCCATCCTGTGGAGGACATACCTATACAGCCCGCGTAGGCAGGCTTCGTTTGCATAGGAAATTGGCAACTTGGGTTATCACACCCCCTGAATCTTGGGGAGTTCGCGGTAGGTGGTCAGGCGGATGCCCTCTTGCTGCAGGAGCGATTTGAAGGCAGGCTCCAGCAGGATGCGCAGCTCGTCCACGCGATAGCGCCAGCCACCTGTGATTGCGTGCCCCTCAGGGTCATCCTCACCCACATGCACAATCAGCTCCGTGACGCCCGGCTTGAGGCTGCGAAGGAACTGGTGCAGACGCTGGCGATGCTGATCGAAGGCTTCACCCAGTTCATACTGAGGGTTCAAATAGTCAATAGTGGGAATGCCCGCTTGCTGCAGCCGTTTGTAGATAGGCAGGTAGTCGATCCCGCGCGCTTTCGCCATCGCTAAGATCTCAGGTGTGGGGCTGAACACCATCGGCGTGATTTTGTACTCCATCGCAACCTTCAGGAACACCTCAAAGAAGCGGGGATCGGCATACAGCGTGCCCATGTGCGAGTCGAGATGCGTGGGGCGGATGCCAAACTGCTGGGCGCGCTCGATTTGGGCGCGGATTTCGGTCTCCACCTCCTGCGGGCTGGCGTGGCGCACTACCTCCTCCACCGAACGCCACAGGAAGCCCTCCTTATCGATTAGCCCCTTCACCTTGTCGGGGTGCGCCACGGGTCGCCAGCGGTAGAACTGCCATTCGCTGGTGAGCGTGAGATGCAGCCCCACATCGGCGTTCGGGTTCTTGCGCACCCACTCTGCCGCTTCAGGAAACCACGGGCAGGGCACCATCATGCTGACGCTGCTGACTACACCCGCCTCCAGCGCGCGAATCGTGCCTCGATTTTTGGCGTGGCACATGCCAAAGTCGTCCGCGTGAATAATCAGATAGCGCTCCTTCGCGCGCGGCGTGAACACCTCTTGACTCTCTTGCAGGCGATAGGCTCGTCTCATAGCGAAGGAGAGATTCGGCAGCAGGGCAGGCGTTCCTTCAGTGGGTCAGAAACCGCGCGGGATCGAAAGGCGCTATTGGCAGCTCTGTGGAGCCATTCAGCACTAAGTCGGCAACGGCTTGGGCGGTTGCGGGCGCTAAGAGAATGCCGTGATAGGCATGTCCACTTGCCAGATAGAGTCGCTCGTAGCCTGCCACGCTGCCTATCAGCGGGTTCGAATCGGGTGTGCCAGGGCGCAGCCCCACCATGTGCCCCACCACCGTCGCGCCCATGAGTGCGGGGAAAAGTCGGGCAAGTGTCTGCAGCAGATGGTGCATGCCCTCTGCCGTCGCCCGCAGGTCGAAGCCTGCTCGCTCACGCGTCGCGCCCAGCAGCGCCGTGCCGTTCGCGCGGGGCACCAGATAGCCAATCAGCGAGGTCACGATATGGCGCACGGGGCGGGGCAAGTCGCCCAGCACCAGAATCTGCCCGCGCACCGGTTCAATCGGCACTGAGATCCCCAGTGTGTGCAATAGCGCACCTGTCCATGCGCCCGCCGCCAAAACAACCGCATCGGCGCGTAGAACGCCACCTGCAACCCGCACGCCCGTAATGCGCTCCTTCTCCTGCAGGAACCCCACCACGGGCTGACCCCTATAGAATTCCACTCCTGCCTGCACCACCGCCGCGTGCAGGGCGTGCATCAGTCGCCCCGTATGCACCCAGCCTTCGTTCGGCAGCCAGAGGGCAAGGCTGCATTCCTCAGTGAGGGCAGGTTCCAGTGCGCGTGCCTCCCGCGCGGTCAGCAGTTGCGCCTGCGCGTCGTAACGAACCACCCATTCATAGGCAGCGCGCAGGCTCTGCGCGTCCGAATCGTGCAGGGCAACCCGCAGACTGCCACAGCGACACCACTCGATATCGATGCCCACGCTCTCGCGCAGCTGCTGCGCCCATTCGGGATAGAGGCGGAGGCTGTGCAGCATAAACGGTAGCGCGGGGGTCTCCTCAGGGGTGAGACTAAACGGATTCACCATGCCGGCGGAGGCGACCGAGGTCTGCCCCCCTTCCGAAAGGCTCTCTAACAGCACCACCGACGCCCCTCGCCGACGCAGCTCCCACGCAACCGCAGAACCAATCACACCCGCGCCCACAATCAGCACCGTCATCGCTTAGCCACCCGCCACCATCTGCACAATTTCCAGATTGTCCCCTTCGTGCAGCACCACCTCGCCATAACGCTCACGGGGAATAATCTCGTAGTTGTATTCCACCACCACCATGCGAGGGTCCAGTCCACGCTCTTGAAGCAGTTGCAACAGGGTAGTTGCTTCGGGCAGGTCACGCTCCTTGCCGTTGATGCGCACACGCATGGCAAGAAGGAGTATACCCCGAATTCTCCCGATTCGCCCGCGTCCGAAACCCGATTCGCCCCCAATCCGTAGTATAATATAGAGGGCAGGTGGGGAGGCAGCCCAAAAACGACTGCCTTCCAGCACATTTACAATCGGGCAGCACTTACCTTTCGGAGTGGATGGGGATTGAACCCTCTCAAGCGTTGCGACGATGTGGTCTCCATCGGCGATGCATGGGCACCTGGCAAAAACCGCTCAGATTCCGGGCTTGTTTGTGGAACATTTCCCACGAAATGGCGCTGGAACCCCATCCAAAGTCTACTGCGTCTAACCAATAATGGAGGGGTGGTGCTGTTGACAAAGCGACGGGTAGCCGACATAAGTGATGGGAAGGGTTGCCCGTCGAAGGCTGGGCACCCGGAGACCACCGCGCGCTCCCTGCCTGCCAGCGTTACAAGGGGGTTATAAACATGAGCGCAGCCGATTTCTTGCGCCAGATCGAAGAACAGCGACGACTGGAAAAGCAGATTGCATGGGAAGGCACTTTTCGGGACTATCTGGAGATTGTCCAGAAGAACCCGAAGGTGGCGAATCTGGCGCACGCGCGCATCTATGATATGATTATCAGCGCAGGCGTCGAAGAGCGGGGTGAAGGACAGCCCAAGGAATACAAGTTCTTCACCACCGAGCTGTTCGGGCTGGATCGCACCCTGCAGCAGCTGGTTGAGGAATATTTTGCCCCTGCGGCACGTCGGCTCGATGTGCGCAAGCGCATCCTGTTGCTCGTCGGACCGGTTGGGGGTGGTAAATCGACCCTGGTAACGATGCTCAAGCGTGGGTTGGAACGCTACTCGCGCACTGAAGAGGGTGCTGTCTACGCCATTAAGGACTGCCCGATGCACGAGGAGCCGCTCCACCTCGTGCCCGAGGAGCTGCGAGCCGATTTCAAACGCCAGTTTGGTGTCCATATTGAGGGGGATCTCTGCCCGGTGTGCCAGTGGAAACTTCGGCACGAATGGGGCGAAAACATTCAGGATGTACCCGTCGTGCGCATACGCTTCTCCGAACGTGACCGTATCGGCATCGGCACCTTCAAGCCGTCCGATCCCAAGTCGCAGGATGTGTCGGAGCTGACTGGCAGCGTGAATCTCAGCCTGCTGACCCAGATCGGCGTCGAGTCGGACCCGCGCGTTTATAACTTCGATGGCGAGCTGAACAAGGCGAACCGAGGCATCATGGAGTTTATTGAAATGCTCAAGGCGGACAAACGCTTCCTGTACGAACTCAACACCGTCGCTGGCGAGCAAATGATTAAAATCGGGCGGTTCGCCCTAATTTACACCGATGTGGTGGTCGTTGCCCACACGAACGAGTACGAATACAACGCCTACTTCTCCAACAAGGAGAATGAGGCGATGATCGACCGCATGTTCGTGGTCAAAGTACCCTATAACCTGCAGGTATCGCAGGAGGTGCGCATCTACGAGAAGCTGATTCAGCAGTCGCAGTTCAGCGACGAGACGCAGGACCTGTCGAAGGTGCATATTGCTCCCCACGCACTGCGCGTCGCCGCGATGTTCGCAGTGCTGAGCCGTCTGAAGCCTCCCAAGAAGAGCGGGCTGTCGCTGATGACCAAGATGAAGCTCTATGATGGCGAGCGACAGGTAGGCGACTGGGATCAGCGCCATGTCAAAGAGCTGCGTGAGGAGTACCCCGACGAGGGCATGAGCGGCGTTTCGCCACGCTTCATCATCAACCGCCTCTCTGCCGCGATGGTCAAAGGCAGGCAGTGCATCACCCCCATCGATATCCTGCGCTCCATCCGCGACGGGCTAACCGAGTACACCAGCAACGAAGAGGAGCGCAAAAAACTGCTCACCTTCCTCGATGATGTGCGCAAGGAGTACGACGAGCAGATCAAGAAGGAGGTGCAGCGCTTCTTTGTCTACAGCTATGAGGAGGCGGCGCACACCCTGCTGGAGAACTATCTGGACAATGTGGACGCCTACTGCAACAAGACCAAAGTGCGCGATCCCATCACGGGTGAGGAGGTAGACCCCGACGAGAAGCTGATGCGCAGCATCGAGGAGCAAATTGGCGTCTCGGAAAACGCTAAGCGCGAGTTCCGCGAAGGGATTATGCGCTCCGTCGCCTCGCTGGCACGCCGCGGCATGCGGTTCGAGATCGGTAGCGACGAACGCCTGCGCGAAGCGATCGAGCGCAAACTGTTTGCCGACCTCAAGGATGTGGTCAAGATTACCACCTCTGCTCGCACGCCCGACCCAGAGCAGCTGCGCAAGATTAATGAGGTGGTGGAGCGCATGGTCACGCAGGGCGGCTACTGCCCTATCTGCGCGAATGAAGCCCTGCGCTATGTCGGCACGCTGCTGAACCGTTAAGCGCGATAGAGTATAATCTCTATCGCTATGCAGGATGAGCCGACAAATGTAGCAAGTGGCACAGCGCCCCAGGCGACCGTCCAGATGGCGCCCGCACCCAGTGTCACGCGGGCGATTGCACCCGCGCCGTGTCCCATCTGCGGGCAGATGAACCCGCCAGGTGAGATGTACTGTGTCGAGTGCGGCTTCTTGCTCAGCAGTGAAGCCCCTACAGAAACGGCAGCGGAAGCGGGTGCGTTCCCCAAACTGCGCGACCCAAGCGGGCGCGAGTTCCTGCTCAAAGCGGGCGAGAACCTGATCGGACGCGATCCCAGCTGCGATGTGCTGCTCAACGATGCTACCGTTAGCCGTCGCCATGCCCGCATCCTCATCGAGGACAACACTGCCTATCTGGAGGATCTCGGCAGCACGAACGGCACCCAGCTGAATGGACAGCCCGTCACGCCCGGTCAGCGCGTGCCGTTGCCCCCGCAGGCAACCCTGCAACTGGGCAGTGTGCAATTGACCCTCGAATTGCCCGAAGGCTTTGAGACACCTGTCATCGCCGAGGAGGTCACCCCTCCACTGGCGTACTTAGTGAACCAGCACGATCCCAACCAGCGTTATCCGCTCTATGCCCGCCCGCTCAAAATTGGGCGACGCCCTGGCAACGAAATTGTCATCCCAGACCCCTATGTGTCGGGGACGCATGCCACTATCGAGATTGTGGGCAACGAGGTCCGCGTCACCGATCTCGGCAGCACGAACGGTACTTTTATTGGCGAGACTCGCCTGACGCCCAACCTGCCCACACCCGTCGAGCCGGGAGCCGTGCTGACGCTCGGCAAAAGCCAGTTCGTGGTGGAGTGGGCGACAGAACCTGCGGCGGAATCGGACACACCGAGCTTAGCTGACGATTCGGGCGAGCCGCTGCCGACATCCGAGACAGAGGCGCACAGCGATGAGTGAGGCGCGGCGCGTACAGACCCTGCTGGGCGGACTGTTTGTGCTGATTGCGCTAACGGCGGTGAGTGTAGGTGTATGGCTGCGCCTGACAAAACCCACAACGCCCCCGCCTCCGCCTGTGCCACCCACCATTCGCATCTATATCCCTCAAATGAACGATCAGGGCGAGTGGCGCTATGAGTCGAAAACGGTCACTATTCAGAATCGCGCGGACGCCTATCGCGAGGCATTCGAACAGCTGATTCAGCAGACGCCTGTGTTCCCCAAAGGCGCGCGCCTGCTCAGCGCCACGCTGCGTAATGGAACCTTGGAGCTAAACTTCTCAGCGGATCTGGTGCAAAACTTCGAAGGCGGCTCGGATATGGAGGCGGCGCTGGTCAACGCTATCACCCGCACCGCCTCCAGCTTCCCCAGCGTACAAAAAGTGCAGATTCTGGTGGAGGGCAAGCCTGTAGAGAGCATCGGGGGGCATCTGGACATCTCACAGCCCCTGCCCGCCCAAGGACCTTAGCCCTGAATTCTCTCCACGGCAAGCTAACAGCCGCTCCCGAAGTTGAACAGCACGATCAGCAGGTCGGCATCATCTACGATGCGATCATAGTTCACATCTTCATAGCGTGCCCCTGTAGCGCCGAAAGCAAAGAGCACGGCAAGCAGGTCGCTATCGTCGATGCAGCGGTCGAAGTTCACATCACCCCGAAGCAGAATGCGCTCTGCTCCAGAACGGGCGCGTGAATGCCGATATTTATAGGGGGATACTGAACATGCGGGTTAGGACCTATCTGGCGCCGACCAAGCTGGAAGCGTTGCTGAAGATACGCGAGGAACTGGGGCCGGGGGCGGTGATTCTCAGTGAGCGGGTGGTGCACAAAGGCGGTCTCTTCCGCCGCAAGCCGATGATCGAGATTGTAGCGGGTCTGGAAGAACCCACCGAGACCGCTTCCCCAACTCAGGGCGCAGGCAGCGGGCGTCGGGATGTCGCTCAGCAAGGCAAGGTGGAACCGAAAGGTGTGGAGCAGTACGACCCTGTGCAGGGGCGTATCCGCCAGCTGGAACGCGAGATGCAGGAGATGCGCTCCTTGGTGCAGGCGATGTACGCCCGTGTAATGGGTGAAGAGATGCCCCCATTGCCTACCGCTGTCGCCAACATTGCGGATGAGCATCCCCTGCTACGCCCACTGCTTAAGGCGGGTGTGGAGCCAGCGATAGCCCGCGAGCTGCTGCGTCGCGTGCCGCGCCTGCCCCGAAACGCTGCCCTGGATGCGCTGCAGCGCACGCTTATCGCCCGCATCCCCATCGGCGGCGCACTACCCCGCGAAAGTCGCACGCGCCAGGTGGTCGCGCTGGTGGGACCCACAGGCGTTGGCAAGACCACCACGATTGCCAAACTCGCTGCCATCCACGCGCTGGACTACAACCGCGAGGTCGCGCTGCTCTCGCTGGATACCTACCGCATCGGCGCCATCGAACAGCTGCGCACCTATGCAGGGATCATGAACCTGCCGCTGCATGTCGCGACCACTGCTGAAGAGGCGCAGGAAGGGCTGGAGCTGTTTCGCAACCACAATTTGGTGCTGATCGATACGGTTGGACGCAGCCAGCGCGACGAGTCGCACCTGCACGAACTCCACGCCGCGCTCGCCCCGCTGAAGGCGCAGGTCTACCTGGTGCTAAGCGCAACCGCGGATACTGCCGTGCTGGAGGAGGCGTTCCAGCGGTTCAGCCTCTTTGAACCTGAGGCGCTCATCCTGACGAAGGTGGACGAGGCGGTGCGTTTCGGTGCGAGTATCAACCTGTGCATGCAGCATCCCTTATCCCTCGCCTATTTCACCACAGGGCAGCGCGTGCCCGAGGATATTCGGGTTGCGGATGCGCGCTGGCTCGCAGGCAAGATTATCGAAGCAATCGCGGCGTGCCCTACCCCAGAGGAACATCCCCTTGCATCGACGACGGAGTAAATCGGGTATAATTAAAGCGCAAGCGGGAGTAGCTCAGGGGTAGAGCACTGGCCTCCCATGCCAGGGGTCGCGGGTTCGAATCCCGTCTCCCGCTCCAAATTCATTTTCTAAAGCACCCAGTCTCTCCTAAATTCCCGCACAGGCCAAGAGCACTAGCCTCGCAAAATTGGCATAAGCAAGCTATTTAGCCTATATTGCCATCCGTTATTCCGAGCCGAAGGCGCTGCAGGAGCAGGCGCAGCCAGCCAGACAGCCGAATCAGCCCAATCAGCAGCGCATAAACGGGCAAGGGCAGGCGCGAGCGGTAATGCTTGTGATAGAACCGCTCCAGCGCCCGATGCGACTCGCGAATCGCAGCCAGGCGCACCTGCCGTGTGCTTGCGCCGCCGTGATGCAAAATCTCCACCGTCGGCACGAACCAGATAGACCATCCTGCCTGCCAGATGCGATAGCACCAGTCCACATCATTAAAAAAGAGGGGGAACGCCTCGTCCATCAGCCCCACCTGCTCGATCACCGCGCGGCGCACCATTAAAAAAGTGCCCATCGGCTGGTCGACAGGCATCGGGCAGTCGTAGGTAAACCAGCGCATGCGGTAGGCGGCAAAGAGGCGCGAGCGCGGAAAGAGCCGTGCCAGCCCCAGCATCTCAAACAGCAGGTTGCACGGTGTGGGGAAACCCCGTACTGAAGGCTGCACGCGCCCATCGGGGAAAAGCTGCTTCGCGCCGATCGCGCCCACTTCGGGATGCTCACGCAGGAAGCAAAGCGCGTTCCGCAGTGTGTTGGGGTACATCTCCGTGTCGGGATTCAGAAGCAGGATGAACTCACCGCGCGCCCGTGCTATCGCCTGATTGTTGCCCCGTGCATAGCCTACATTCTCGCGGTTAGCGATCAAAAAAACCTGGGGGAACTCTGTGCGCACCATCTCCGCGCTGCCGTCGGCAGAGGCATTATCCACCACGATGACCTCAAACGGCTCATCAGGCGGGTAACGATAGATGGAATGCAGGCAGGCACGCAATAGCTCGCGCGTGTTCCAATTCACGATGCAGATGCTCAGCGCGAGTTCCGCTCTACTCATCTATTTCGATGCCCAGCTCGCGCAGCTTCTGGGCAAGTTGCTCGGCACGCTGGCGTTCCCGCTCCGCTCGGCGCCTCTCCTCCATCGCCTGCGCAATCGCCTCCTCCAACGCCCGACGCACCTCCAAGTACCCACAAAACCGATTACCCAACGGATCATACACACCCGGATCCGTCTCCTGACCTCGCTCAAAGCGAATCCCCAGCAACGGACTGACCCATCCCTCCATCCCCTCTATCGGCTCCAACCGCTCACCCTGACGCAAGTAGCCCCGCCATTCACTGGTATCAGGATCATAAATGTAATACTCCTGCACCCCATACTGCTCATAAAACGCCCGCTTCCGCGCCCACTCCGCCTCCATGTTGCTCGGCGACGCCACCTCAAACACCACCTGCGGCGGAACGCCCCCCTCCTCCCACTGCTTGTAGGACCCCCGATGCCCTTTGGGGCGTCCGAAGACTACCATCACATCGGGGGCTTGGCGGATGTCGGGTCTGCCTTCGACGGGGTACCAGAAGAGGTCGATGGCGACGAACACATCGGGTCGGTCGGCGAAGAGGGCATCGAGGTTTTCCTTGAGGGTCATCATCACCTCGGCTTGTTTGGTGTTTTCTGCCATCGGTTGCCCATCCGTTTCTGGATAGATAATCTCCGGCTTTGCTGCAGCGGTCTGCATCGCCATCACCTGCGGAAGGATACTCCAAATGGGAACGCGCTCAGGGTAAGTAGTACACAACCGCGGTCAGCACAAAGAAGGTGATCGCCAGGATCAAAGTGAGCCGGGAGAGGTTGTCCTCGAAGCCCGGCTTCGCCTTGATGTAAGTACCTTCGGTGGCGCCAGGGCTGAAAATCCCCTCGGCACGCGAGGTCTGAATGGCAACCAACCCGATGAACGCCACCATAACGATAATATCGATCCAAGTCAGTACCTGTTTGACGATTTCCATTGCTCCACTCCTGTTTTTGCTTTCAGTGGCAGAAATCCCATGCGATTATGGGTAGCGCGTGAGGTCATCACGCAGCTCATCGATTGGCTCCTCGAAGGAGCGCGTGACCTCCTCGCCTGCTTTCTTGAATTCGCGCATGGCTTGCCCGACCGATCGCGCGATCTCAGGCAGCTTGCGCGGCCCAAAGATTAGCAGCGCGATCACGAGCAGCACCATGATTTCGCCAAAGCCGATGCTTCCAAACATGGTCTGCCTCCGCTCCTATTTTACCCGATTTACCCGATGGGGATTGCGCGGCGGCGGGCAGGCTCACACAGGCTACGCGGGGACAATCGCGACCACAGTGCGCTGGTCGGGTTCGAACAGCTCGGCAGCCAGCGCGTGAATCTGTTCGGGCGTGACAGCATCGATTTTGGCAATGACCTCCTCCATCGGGATGACCTCGCCACGCATTAGCAGTTCGCTGCCGATGAGTTCGGCGCGGGTCTGCATCGCTTCTAATGCCAGCAGGCGCGTGCCCTTGAGTTGGTTGCGAGCGCTGGCGGTCTCCTCCTCGCTGGGTGGCTCGCAGCGCAGGCGATCCATTTCTGCATGCACCAGCTCCATCACCTGGTCAAAATGGGTGTCCGCCGTGCCACCATAAACCACAAACAGCCCCCCATCGGACATCGGCAGGGAGTAGCTGCCGATGTCGTATGCCAGTCCGCGCTTCTCGCGAATCTCCTGCCAGAGGCGACTGAACATGCTGCCACCCAGCAAGCTGTTCAGCACCGCCAGCGCGTAGCGGCGCTCGTCCATAAACGAAACGCCGTCGACGCCGATGCAGAAATGCACCTGCTCCACCTCGCGTGGGAAAAACTGCACATGCAGGCTTTGAGGCACCTTGCGCGGCGGTGTGGAGGCATCCACAGGCTCGCATTGTGGATTGGGATGCCAGTCGCCCAGCCAGCGCTCCAGCTCCTTGACTAGCGCATCGGGTTCCAGATTGCCCGCAGCCGAGATGACCATTCGCGCGGGCACATAGTAGGTGTGGATAAACTCCAAAAGCGCTTCGCGGGTGAAGGCACTGACCGTTTCGGGCGAGCCGATAATGCGTCGCCCCAGCGGATGACCCGCCCAGTGCACCTCCGTGAACAGGTCGTGCAGTACCTCGTCGGGGGTGTCCTCGATCATGCGCATCTCCTCCAGAATGACCCCCTTCTCACGCTCCACCTCGTCAGGATTCAGCATAGCATTCAGCCACAAGTCGCTCAGCACCTCTACCGCGATGGGCAGATGCTCGCTCAGCACGCGGGCATAGTAGCAGGTCAGCTCCTTGCCCGTGGAGGCGTTCAGCACGCCGCCGCGTCCCTCGATCGCCTGCGCAATCTGCACCGCAGTGCGGTTTGTGGTGCCTTTGAACAGCATATGCTCAAGGAAATGCGCCATCCCATGCTGATGAGGCTGCTCGTAGCGGGAACCGCTTTTGACCCAAAAGCAGAGGGCAACCGACTGCACCGTCGGCACAGGCTCCATGATGACGCGAATGCCGTTTGAAAGCGTTGTTTGAACCAGTGTCATGGTCGAGGAGTATACCTTGCCAGAGGCTGGCGCGCCCGGAGGGATTCGAACCCCCGACCCCCAGATCCGAAGTCTGGTGCTCTGGTCCGCTGAGCTACGGGCGCTGAAAAATGGTCGGGGCGCCCGGACTCGAACCGGGGACCTCTACCACCCCATGGTAGCGCGCTAACCATACTGCGCCACGCCCCGACGCTTTGCATGATACCCCATCCAACGGGCTTAACGCAAGGGGGTAGGGCGGATGTTCGAAAAATTGCCTCTGGCTATCACGGCTCAAGCGGTTCCTGTGCAAAACCAAGCCGACCAGCGTCGGCTGTTTCAGCCTACAAAGGCGGGCTTGGTTAGCTAAGGAACGGTTTGAGCCGTCAGGTGATAGAACCTTGCCTTCTTATACCAATTGGGGCGTCAAGTGATACACGGCTAAAGCCGTTCCTCTGCAAACGAAGCCCGCCTACGCGGGCTACAGCCGACGGAGGTCGGCTTCGTCTGCACAGGAGCGGCTTGAGCCGTCCAGAATACTGTGCCTTTAAAAACCCGATTGGTATCAAGCAGTCTCTGAAATCGCCGCGATAGGTCTGCCACCCGCCTCAACAATCTGGCGATTACCTGGTAGCTGGTCCAACCGATGCGCCAGCACGGACAGCGTCCCGCCGCGCTGCAGCATCTCGCGACAGAGTTGCACGATATAGCCATCGGGACGCGCCTCGATGACGATGAGCGCGTCGCTCAGATGGGCAATTAATGCATCTCGATAGCGCCCGTTGGCAGCGAGCCAGCCATCGCGCGGGCGGAACGGGCTGAGCGCAAGCGCATTGGTGGGGTCAAACTCCGCCCGCCAGATCCGCGCCTGACGCAACGGCTCCTTGCGCAGGTCATCCCCAAATGCGCTGAGTAGCCCCCTGTCCAGCACCAGAATATAGGGGCGATTCGCACGCAGGGCGCACAGCAGCAACCGCTGATAGGCGGGCTGGGTGGCGCTGACAATCGGAACCCAGCCATCGTTGAAAAAGCTCTGCGCCACCTGCTCCAGCTCGGCAAGCCCCTCGGGTGAGATGGTGTGCGACGCCAGCAGCGCGAAAGTCGGCTGATGGAGTAGCTCATAGTTGCCATACAGAAACAGCAGTGCAGGCGGGTCGGGCATACGCTCCAGCTGGCGCGGGTACGCTGCATCCTGAAAGCTCAGCCAGCGCACACCGCAACGGGTCAGATGCGCCTCCAGCCGTTCTGCCTCTTGCCGCAAGGTTGCCAAGTTCTCCTGCAAGGCTCGGAGCGCACGCGGGGGCAGGCGGTACTCCTCGCGGAGTGTTTCAGCGGGCAAGCGGAGCAGCTCGTCAGGTGTCAGACGCCACACCTGCTGGCGCTCCAGCAAATGGCGCAAGGTCTGACGCCCCACATCAGGCAGAAGGCTCAAGAACAGCAGCCACTGGCGCTCGCTCATCAGCGGTGCTATTCGGCAATCAGGCGGTGGTACAGCCCCATCCAGTAGGGCAGCAGGAACGCAGTGCCGTCGTCTTCGCGCCTGCCCAGCGGGTCGCCCCCATCTAACCGATAGGGATTGCCGTTCCAGCGCATCACCACCCGCTCGCTGTAAGGCACAATCGCCACCGACTGCGCCTCACCCCATCGCCCCTTGCTGACATCCAGCACAACATCCAGCCGATGGCTGTTGCGACACTCCCAGTTGCGCAGATCCCAGGGCCACTCCTGCAGCGTCTGCACAGCGGCTTCTACATCGCACGGCTTGCCCGTCACCGCGCCGTAGATGAAGTTAAACAGCGGGCTACGCTCGGGACGCTCAATCTGCCAACTGCGCTCCAAGCTCATCAGCCAGAGCCGCCGATAGTCAGGGTTCTTTTCATACAACAGCAGCGGATAGTAGCTCAGGAACGCCAGCTGATCGTCCGAGTGATTGATCTCATAGGGGGGCAGCATCTTTTGGGTGACGGCGTTCAGCAGGTAGTGATGTTGCTGGATGAGCTGCTCATAAGCCCGCTGATACTTCTCGTCGCCCGTGATGTGATAGGCGACCTTCAGGTGCGAGAGGATGGAGAGCGCGTTCAGCCCGCGCTCCTCCTCCCAGATGGGGTCCTCATTCAGCGATTCGGGGTTGAAAATCGCCCAGCGGGTCGGCTTACCATCCTTATCGATCAGTCGCCAGTTGTTCTGCATCAGGTGGTCGGTGACGCGCTGCACGACGCCCCGAATGGCGGCTTTCTCCTGTTCGTCGGCTGCAAGGTCGTAGTAAACCGCCCAGATGAAGTAGTGTCCGTCCAGCTCGTCGGAGCTGGTATCGCCCTTCCAGATGTAGTTCGGGTCTACAGGCGATTCGTGCCACTCGCCCGAGGACTGATAGTAGCGTGTTTCGCCCTTATGGATAATGCTGCGTGCTGGGAAGCCGGGGATGCCCGTGAGCCGTTCCAGATCGAGCAGGGCGCGCAGGGAGCGACGGGCGCGTTCACGAGCCGCCTGGTCTTTTGTGACGGCATACTGGAATACTTGCGCCGCGCAGTAGAGCGCCGTCCACAGCCCGTCGTTGTCGCTCGCCTCGATTTTCCAACTGTCGGGGTTGTTCGGGTCATCCCAGTCGCAGTTGGTCACGAAGCCGTTGCGGTTGTGGCGCAGAGCAATCAGCTTCTCATAATGTTCCGCCTTCTCGCGCAGGGTCATCCGCACCGATTCGATGCAGGCGACGCCCTGATCGGTGGCGATCCACGCACGGTTTTGGCTATCGACGGCGATAGCGTACACCTGATTGCCTGGTAACCAGCGTTTGCCCCAGAAGTAGCTCCATTTGCCGTCGCGCAGTCGGCATGCGCCTTCGGGCGTGCCTGCCCAGAGGTCGCCGTTTGGCGCGAACGCGAGGCAGCGGATAGGCGCATAAGGTGGCACGAGTTCGGTTGTCGGTGAGGATGCCGAGGCAATCACCGCTTCGCGGGAGAGCCACCAGCCATCGCCATCGCCCAGAATCAGCCCTGATCGCGCCCCGATCCAGAGGTGTCCCAGCGAATCGCTGACCGCACAAAGCCAGAGGTCATCGTAGTAGCGCCCCCGATCGTCATGCACCCCCACTTTCTGCCAGGAGGCTGCTACCAGCCGATACAGACTGCGCTCCAGCTCGCCCTCTGCGAAGGCGAACAGGCGTCCGCGCGTGTCCTGATGGAACCAGCGGAACTGACGATTGGTGGGCGCATCGTGCTGTTCGACAATTGCGCCGTTCTGCCAGCGGAGCAGGCGTTGGGGTGTCAGCAGCCATAGCCCGCCCTCGCGCGCCGCCTGCAGTCCAATTAGCGGCGCCTCAGCGGTGTAGAGTGTCCGTAAACCGCCTCCTGCTGGAAGGTGAAACAGCTCGCGATCCGCTACGCCATACACCCCACCTGCACCATCAGGTACGAGCAGGCGGGCAGGCTGGGACGCAACCACGCGCCATCGGTCAGGCTGGCTCAGCGTGGCGGTTGCGACCCCTTTGGGCGTGCCCACCCAGAGCGACTCGCCCGAAATCACCAGCGTGTGCACGGGCGCATCGGGCAAGCCGTGATGCACCGTGTAATAGGTGCTCCGATCCTGCAAAAAGGGCTGCAGCTTGTAGGTGCTTGCCTGCATCGTCAACCCTGCGCTGAGCGTTAGTTCCATCAGCATCGGCGTTCTCCTTCGCTGGAGTAGTCTGTACCCTTTGCCTCCACTGCCTGTAATACCGGTCGGGTTTTCAAACGGTACATTATTCTGGACGGCTAAAGCCGCTCCTGTGCAGACGAAGCCGACCTCCGTCGGCTGTAGCCCGCGTAGGCGGGCTTCGTTTGCCAAGGAACGGCTTTAGCCGTGTATCACTTGATGCCCCAATTGGTATAATACCGATTCGCAAAGCAAACGCCGTGATGTCGTCGGCGAGACGCCGACGCTACACAGGTGCGTTCGTAGCGTCGGCGTCCCCACCGACGATGACCGCACTTGAAATGGCAATAGGTATAAGACCAATCGGTTTTTTTCAGATATCACATAGCTCAAGCCATTCCTGAGACGCCCGCCAGAAAACGATGGCGCCGATCACGAGTAGCGCAATCAGGATAATGACGAATGTGTCCATGTTTCCCCTTCAGCAAATGCGACTTAGCCAATCTCCCGAATCTGCTTGGGTGGGTCGGCGTTGAGCGATTCGCATCCCGTTTCGGTGATGGTGTAGACATTCTCGATGCGGACGCCGAACCGCCCAGGCAGGTAAATGCCCGGCTCAATAGTGAAGCAGTGCCCTACTTCTAAGGGGGCATCATTGCTTTCCACGATGTAGGGGGGTTCGTGGACAGACAGCCCGATGCCGTGTCCAGTGCGATGCACGAAGTATTCGCCGTAGCCCGCTTTTTCTATCACGCGGCGGGCAGCACGATCCACCTCTTGGGCGGGCACACCGGGCTTGGCAGCCGCGCGCGCTGCCATGTGCGCCTCGTACACAATCTCATAAATCGTTTTTGCCTCGTCAGGCGCGGCGCCGACGCTCACCACGCGCGTGATGTCGTTGCAATAACCCTCGTAGACCCCGCCGTAGTCGATCACGATCACATCACCCGTTTGCAGGGGACGATGCCCTGTGGTGTAGTGCGGTTTGGAGCTGTTTTCGCCCGCCGCCACGATGGGGATGCCGAAGGCAAGATGCGATCCCATATCGTACAGCGCGCGCTGGATGGCTAAAGCGATTGCCCACTCGCTGACGCCAGGCACGCAGCGTTCCAATCCCGACGCCAGCGCCTCATCGGTCAATCGTGCCGCTTGACGCATATGCTCGATCTCCAGCGCGTCTTTGCGCGCGCGTACCTCCGCGATAATCTCGCTCCCCCGCCGAAACAGCGCGGCAGGCAGCGTCTCCTGCAGGATGAGCAGAAACACCGCTGGCATCTCGTCATCCACGGCAATCACTGCCGTCTCCAGATTCTGCTCGCGCGCACACCGCTCAAGCTGTTTCAGGGGTCCTTCTGAATCGTGCCACACATAGCGCACGGGCCAGCCCGCGGGGTTTGCCTCTGTGCTTTCTGCACTGAGGGCAGGCGTGAACCACCACGGCTCCCCCTGCTGCGGCACCATTAGGAACATTAACCGCTCCAGCGGCGGCTCACTGAACCCGCTGAGATAAAACATATTAACGGGCGTGGCTGCCAGATAGGCATCCACTCCGTGCTTGAGCAATGCCTGTTGCAACCGCTGAACGCGCTGATGCAGCAGTTCCCGCTCCGACATAGGTCAGCGACCCCCTATCTGAATGCCCAGCCAGTCGCTGAGCAGGTAGTAGATGCGCCCAATCAGCAGCGCCATACGCGCCATCACCGTGTTGCCAAATATCGCGCCCAACCCAATCATCAAAAACCATCGCCCGAAAGTGGCAGTTCGCTTAATGACCCCGCGATGCTCAAACGAAAAGGTAAAATAGATCAAGACAGCAAGCAAGATAATAATGAATATCCAGTTATTAAATATATTAGACCAGAAGATATCTTCTGCATCTTTGGAGGGGAGCCAGAGCGGTTTTGTGAGCGCCCCATGCAATTGGGGAAGGTAGCGTGAGGAAAATGCTTGGAAGGTCAGCCCTGAATAGGCTCCAATGAGTGAGCCGATCACCAGACGGCTAATCCAGCCATACTTTTCGTTGTAAATAAAGTAAAGATACAGTCCGAACGGCACGACAAACGAGAGCCACCAAACACCTTCTTTCGTGATTGGCTCCCACCAGTAGCGATAGATAACATCCACCAGTGAGGGACCTAAGGCGTAGCCTGCTGCAAGCCCGATAAACAGATGCTCAAAAAGGCGATAAAAGGGGTTCTCGCGATACAAGATCGAGTAAATCGCGAGGGTACATATAGCCCCGATCCAGATATTCAGACGCTCTATGCTCAGCGGCAGGAATTGCAGGATCCAATCCATCCTTGCTCCCTCCTATCTACTCGCACGGCGTTGCATGAACATCGCGAAATTACCCAGCAAGATGAAAAAGATGATCAGCACATGGGAAAACTGAATTGCGTTAATAAAGCGAGTACCTAACCCAACAAGATTCAGTAGCGACTCATATTCGTGCGCGCCTTTCGCTCCGGTGACCATGCCGAGGATCTGCTTTGAGTCCAGGAAGGTATAGGCTTCGGCTGCCATCACGGAGGTGGGACAGTAGAGAATGTTGAGATTTGGCGGGCGATAAGAGATCCAAGCTCCCAAAGTATCGCTGGGGGTGATGTCAACCACAAGCTTGTAGTCCTTGAGCGATTTGATGCCTTGCATCACTTCCAGCCGCTGTATGGGTACACGGCGAACATCTTGGCGGATGGTGTCGGGGACATCTTCCGCCATGCCTTTTATCGCGATGATGATATCGGGCAGATAGCCAAAATGCGCCCAGTCTTTGCCTTCCACATAGTTGTTCTCTTTTGCGATTTGGCGTGCTAATCGGAGCGACATATCGCGGGCAGGCGGCGTGAAGGAGACTATGGTAAAACGCAGCCGCTTGCGCATCAGATGGCGCAGCACCGCCTCGAACTGGGGGCGGTTCTCGGCAATCGTGCCTGCGCTCCAGTTGGAGGAAACCATGACCATGTCGCCGGGCTGTAATGCCTCGATGGTCTCATAGAAGCTGCGCACCGCGGGCGTGACCTCGGGCGAGATGTTGACCGTTAGAATCAGCGCGGTGATAATCGTGACGAGCAGCACGAGGTACAGCAAGCGCCGATCGATGGTCATCATCCGATGCCAAACAGTTTGTCGCTCCATACCGAACCTCCTCAGGTAATGCCTCGCTCTAAGCTGAGCCAGAGTCGGATCGCCATCGCCAAAGCGCCGATCCCCACGCCGAACTCAATCGCCCGCTGCACAGGTGCATTCAGCACATTCAGCACCCAATTCGCAATCTGTGGCAGGCGAAGGTTATACAAAATATTTTCCCACATAAACGGATCGTTTCGCATCTCATCGGTGAGAATCGAGGGCAGCCCCATCGAATCGCTGAGGAACTTTCCTAAGGGGACGATTCCCAGCATCACAATCATCGCGGTGAACATCAAAATACTTGCCTCGACGGACCGGATGCGGAAGGCGCGGTATGCTGCCGAAAAGATGTAGAACGCAATCAGCGAAAACATCGTGGCGTCCAGCTGCACAAGGGTATAGTCGAAAAGCAGGGTAAAGGCGCGCTCCAGAAAGGGAGTTCGCTTAATGCCGAACAACTCCTTCTCGGCTAAGGTGTTCCAGATGCTGAAGAAAGCCATTGTCACAAAAGCAATTAATAGCACAAGGCTATAGCCCCACTGGGCGCGGCGCTGCACTGTATTCCGTAGATGCAGGCGAATTAAGCCATAAGTGCCTAACCCCAGTGATAAGGCAGTGATGACTTGCAGGGAGCCTTGCATCTTTTTGAAAGGTTCTGTCAGGATGTTTTTACCCTGTTCGTTCACGGGCAGGAAAAATTCGGCAGCGAAAAACAGCCCTGCGATAAAGGTGAAGATGGCGATGAGCGCATATCGTCCGCGTGGAGGGAGGGTTTGTAAAAGTGGGATGAGCGCCATCACCACCACAAACGCGCCCAGAATCCACATCGCTGCCCAAATGGGTTGGGTTGTATTGAACATCGTATCTACCCTCCTAACACTTGGCGGAGCCACTGCACAAAGGGTTCCCAGCCGCCGGGCTTGCCCAGCAGCTGAATAAGGGCATGTTTAGAGCCGAGCGTTGTGCTTAAAATGGCACCACCTATAATCATTGTTCCGAAGAGAATCTTTGCTATGTCTTGCCCCACTAAACTTCCTAACAGAACAGGTTCGCGGCTTATGTACGCGCTGGTAGCGTAAAACTCATCCCCGATAATGGTGTAATCGCACGCTGCCACAAAGAAAGGCACTTGCGTAAAGCTCACTGTGCCCGCAATCTGCACCGCGCCGACGATATTGCCCGTCTCTGCGAAAATCAGCGATTCAGCATAGAATACACCAAACATGAAGTTTGCCGCCGCACGCTCACGCTGGATTAGCCCCGCTACACCTGAAGCAAAGGCGAATTGCTCGGAGGATAAAAACCGAATGCTATCTGGATCGTAAAGGTCGGGGCGCCCTGCCTCATTGTAAGCGTCCTGAATCGCCTCTTGAGCCACCGCATAAACGGTTGGGTTTGCAGTAAGTAGACGCATCGGAGTAGTGAATTTAGCAATCTGTTTGGTAATGTACTTGAAAATGGTGAGGGCTTGCACGGCTTCCACACCGAAGGCGGTCAAGCCCGGAATCATCGTGACGGGGCGTCCCATCTCAGTGGAGCGTCCGATCGCCTCATCGATGGCATCCAGCCCCGGAATGCGCCGAATGTAGAGTTGCGCGCCAGCCTTCGCCCGAAAGATGTTAATGAGCACCGC
>JBCNVA010000081.1:0-8191 GCA_039630445.1 Armatimonadota bacterium | reverse complement strand
CCAGCCTGCCGCATGGCGCAGCAGAAGCAGCACACCGCCCGCTACCTGCAACAGGGCGAAAAACTTCAGGCTCAGGGGCATCGGCGTCCCCCGCCACGCCAAATAGAGCGTGCTTGCCCCTATCACAAGCCATGCCAGCGCAATTAGTCGAGAGGTAGGTTTCATAGAGATTCTTAACTACTCATCACCCGCGTATTTCTCAAAGGTCATGCCTTGCAGGAACCGCTGAATCCGCTCGCCCGCTTGCAAAACATCAGTCAGTAGCTTGAGCACGATTTCGCTCATAGATTCGCACCCGTTGGCGTTCGATCGCCCTCTTAAGATAGGGATTACGGATTGACTGCGAAATGAGCAAATCCACAGGGCGCTTGAGCAACTGTTCCAGTGCCATTTTAAAGCCCATAAAGCGCTGGAAGGCATCGGAGGGCGTCAATTGGACGAACTCCACCACGAAGTCCACATCGCTGCGGGTCGCGTCGAATCGGTCTGGCTCCGCTGCCGAGCCAAATAAGTCCAGGGAAGCGACACCGTACTTTTCGCACAGGTGAGCTATTGCCTCACGCCGCTGCTGAATGACTTCCATTATCAACCCCGCTTCTGATAGACAAGAGAAGTATACCCGCTTACCTCTCCACTCCTGCTCAACTTTTCAGGAGTCTCCGTGCGAACCGATCCAGTCGCTGGATAGTTTCGTCCACATCGGCTTCGGTGGCGCGTGGGTTCAGCGTACACATGCGCAGGGTCACGCGCCCGCGCAACAGCGTGGAGCTAACCAGCGCGAAGCCATCAGCGAGCATCGCCTCCACCAGCGCACGGTTCAGCGCATCTGCGCCTTCATCAGGCAGGTTGGGCGGCGCATAGCGGAACGCCACGATGCCTAATGTCGCGGGCGACACAATCTGCCAGTGCGCTCGCTCCCGCAGCCGCCCCTCTGCATAGCGTGCCAAGTGCAAGTTGTGCTCCATCGCCTGCCGAAACGCCTCCAGCCCGAACACCTTCAGCGACATCCAGAGCTTGAGCGCACGGAACCCCCGCGAGAGTTCTACCCCATAATCGCACAGGTCGATGCCGGGTAGCCCGCGCTCCTTGTCCTGCAGGTAGGGTGGCAGGATTCGGAAAGCGTTGCGCAGGTGTTCCAATTCGCGCACGAGCGTACAGCCCGCCATCATTGGCTGATAGAAGCCCTTGTGCGGGTCAATCGCCAGCGAGTCGACCTCGCCGATCCCTTCCAGCAGGTGTTTGCCCTCCTCGGTCAGGATCATCGCGGCGCCATACGCACCATCCACATGCAGCCATAACCCCTCGCGACGGCACAACGCCACCAGTTCAGGCAGCGGATCGACTGCGCCCGTGTTGGTCGTGCCTGCGTTCGCCACGACGCAGAACGGTTGCCAGCCCGCGGCGCGATCCGCTTCAATCTGTGCCTGCAGCGCGTGCAGGGGCAGCTGGAACCGCTCATCGGCAGATAGGATGCGCAGCTGTTCCTTACGGAAGCCCAAGAGGCGCAAGGCGCGCTCAACACACGAGTGGGTCTGGTCTGAAAAGTAGGCGACGCCGCGTGAAAAGTTCTCGCCCAGCCGGTGCTGGCGTGCAGCGGTCAGCGCGACCAAGTTCGCCACCGAACCCCCGCTCACGAACAGCCCGCCCGCCGTTTCGGGCATCCCCAGCAGCTGGCGCAGCCAGTCCATCACGACACGCTCCACTTGCGTCGCCCCCGCGCCCACCATCCATGTGCCCACAAAGATGTTAGTCCCTGCGGCGAGCGCGTCCGCCAGCGCGCCCACATAGTTATTCGGCGCAGGCACAAAGGCGAAGTAGCGCGGATGGTCCACATGCACGATATTCGGCAGCACCTTCTGTTGGAACTCTTGGAGTACCTGCTCAAAGGGCTGGGGTGTCGTCGGAAGGGGTTCTGCAAGCAGTGGTTCCAGCTCCTCGCGCGGCGGGCGTCTGCCAATCGGCTGCTGCGGCAGGCTCTGCCAGTAATCGACCAGCAAGTCGATGAGGCGATAGCCCATCTGGCGCATCGTCTCTGGGCTTAGCTCCAGCGCGCTCACAGAAAAAGTGTACCTCCTGCCAAAGCGCGAGTTGCTGCCGGGCTTCTGTTTCTGGATGAGGTGGAGGCATAGGTCAGGGGCGAAAATCTCTCCGAATCCGACAGCCTCCCACCCCCTGAGGGTGTTCGAAAAATCGCCTTTGGCTATCACGGCTGAAGCCGTTCTTGAGCAAACCAAGCCGACCTGCGTCGGCTGTTTTAGCCCGCGAAGGCGGGCTTCGTTTGACAAGGAACGGCTTTAGCCGTCAACTCACCCACCGATTTTTCGAACACCCTCCCACCCCCTTGACAAACGCGACAGGCGCATGGTATAATAACAATCGCTTGGTGGCCCCATGGTCTAGTGGTCGAGGACGCCTGGTTCTCAGCCAGGAGGACGGGGGTTCGAATCCCCCTGGGGCTACCAATATTTTTTCCTCAGGTATAATGTCCCCACACGGAGCTGCGGAATGAAGCTGCACGAGTATCAGGCGAAACAGATCCTGCACGATGTGGGGCTGCCTGTGCCGCAGGGCGAGGTGGTCAGCAGTCCAGAAGGGGCGCGGGCAATCGCTGAGCGATTGGGCAAGCGTGTGGTCGTCAAGGCGCAGGTGCTGATGGGCGGACGCGGCAAAGCAGGCGGCATCAAGCTGGCAAACACACCCGATGAAGCTGAGCAAGCCGCCCGCGACATCCTCGGCAAACGGCTTATCTCGCCTCAGAACCCACAGGGCTTGATCGCCGAGAAGGTGCTGGTCGAGGAAGCCCTCCATATCGCTAAGGAGTTCTATATCGGCATCACAGTAGACCGCGTAAGCCAGCGTAATGCACTGATGGTCAGCCAGTATGGCGGCATGGACATCGAGGAGGTTGCTGCCACCCACCCAGACGCTATCGCCACCGTCGACATCGATCCCTTTATCGGTTTGACCGATTACAAGGCACGCGAGGCGCTCTACGGCGCGGGCTTCGATACCGAACTCACGCGCAAGCTGACACCTATCCTGCACGGGTTATATCGCGCCTATCTCGCCTGCGATGCGAACCTCGCCGAAATTAACCCCTGCGCCCTGACGGCTGATGGGCAGGTTATCGTGGCGGATGCCAAAATCACCCTCGATGAGAACGCGCTATTCCGCCAGAAGCGGTTAGCCGCCTATCGTGAGGAGAGCGCGGAGGACCCCATCGAGGCGGAGGCACAGCAGCGTGGTGTGGCTTATGTGCGCTTGGGCGGCAATATCGGCATCATCGGCAACGGCGCAGGGCTGGTGATGTGCACCGTGGATGAAGTCGCGCGAGCAGGGGGCAAGCCCGCGAACTTCTTAGATATCGGTGGAGGCGCCAGAGCCGAACAGGTGCGGAACGCCGTCGAGATTGTGCTGATGGATCCGAATGTGAAGGGGTTGCTGTTCAATATCTTTGGCGGCATCACGCGTGGGGATGAGGTGGCGCGCGGTATCCTCGACGCGCTGCAGACGATGGACATCCAGATTCCTATCGTTGTTCGCTTGGCAGGCACGCATGCCGAGGAGGGCTTGGCGCTGCTGCGGGGCACGCCCCTCATTCCCGCTGAGACGATGCAGGAGGCTGCCCGCCGCATCGTGGAGCTGGTGGGTAGTGCATAGCGCGGTTTCGTTGGTCTGCGGGCGAGTTCACTCGCTTTAGGCATTTACGAGGTTTGACGATGAGCGACTACTTCCTGCGCGTCTGTCGGTTCCTCAGCAGGGGGAGCAGGGCTTTCCCCCTTTGATTCGCCATAGAAGTAGTGCAGCACTTGGCGCACGATAATCAGCAGCGAAGCGGTAACAGGCACAGCGAGCATCATGCCCCAGATGCCACCCACTGTTGCACCCACCACAATCGCAATCAGCGCGGCAAGCGGACGCAACCCCACTGCACCACCCAACAGGCGTGGCGTGATGAGCATATCGAACAGCATGTTCAGCCCAATACCTGCCAGCACCACAATCACCGCATGCCACACCTTCGGCGGCGTGAAGTAAAACAGCAGTGGCGACGGCTCAAACAGTAGGGTGAAGCCGCCTGAAGTGAGCATAATCAGAAACGCGCCCACATACGGAATGGGGTAGAGCAACCCTGCCAGCACGCCTAATAGCACAGGGTTCGGTGCGCCCAACACCCAGAAAAACACCATACAGGTTAGCCCGTAGGTGAGTGCGGCGGTCACCAACCCCCGAATGTAGTTGAAAAAGACCGTGCCAATCTCGTTTAGTAAGTCGCTTGCAGGTGCGCGCTGTGTCGGCGGCAGCAAATACAAAAACGCCTGCCGCACGCGCGGCATATCCAGCAGGAAAAAGTAGACGCTCAGCGGGATGAGAATCACCCAAATCACTCGCGATAGCACCCCCAGCAGCGTCTGCACGATAGCATTAAAGACCTTCGTCGCCCAATCAGTGAGCAGGTTTTGCAGGCGCGTGCGCCAGTGCGCGGCGACCTGATCGACCTCCTCTGGCGTGGTGGGGATGCCCAGCCGTTTGAGCGCGTCGCGATTGCGCTGGATCCAGGGCTGGCGCTGCTGAATCTCGCGCTCCAGATAGCTCTGGGTTCGCTCGACCCAGCTGTTCACCGTGCGTGTGATGTTTGCGTTCTTGGGGGAGGAAAAGAAGTCGATAATGTTCTGTGCCTGTTGATAGAAGCTGGGTAGCAGGGCGATGCTAATAGTGAGCAGCAGCAAGACGAAGCCGAGAAACACATTGAACACAGCACGCGGGCGCGAGAAGCCGCGCTGGCAAAGGCGCTCCACAAAGGGGTTCAGCAGCAGCGCAATAATGCCCGCAATCAGGAAGGGCACCAGCGCGCCCAGAATGAGATACAGGAAGTAGAGGGTGGCAGCGATAGTGAGGGCACTGAACAGGATCGCTGCCACCATTAGGAAGACACGTCCGAACATGCTCAGGCTTCCTCGGGGGCGACCTCCTCGGCGGGCGTACGGCGGCTTATCCGTTCGCGTACATTGCGCACCGTCTCGCCACCCTTCTCGTAGACCTGCTGCGCGAGGTCGCGCACCTTCTCGGAGAGGTCGTGCAGGCGCTGGCTCAGCTCGCCACGCAGCTCCTCGCCCGATTTTGGGGCAAAGAGCAAGCCCAGCACGGCGCCAATCAGTACGCCCAACCCGATTCCAGCCAGCAGATACAGCAGCCCACTGCGCTCATCATGGTTCATGCGTCATCCCTCCTTCCTTCGGTGGTTGGTTCGCCTCCTTAGTGGAGGTGTTCGCTGCCCCTGTCGGGGCGGAACTCGTGATGCCCTCACCCGTACCCTCGTTCCCGCTGGGGGCGAGGGATGTTTCAGCCCTTTCCTCCCACTCACGGGCAGGGAGGGATGGAGGGTATTCCAAATCGGGCAACGGCTTTTTTCGGTGCGGGTCGCGCCCGCCCTGCAGCCGCTGCAAAAGGAGTTGCCCCCCTAATTTGAAAGTGTAGTGCATCAGGCGTCCGAGGGCGCGCGCCACCTTTTCGGGCACGCGCCGCATCTTGCCCGCCACCTCGTCCGCCACCTCCAACTTATGGCGCAGGTTGTCCGACACGATGTGGACATTCTCCATCGTTTCCGCCAGCTCTTGCAGCGTGCGGTGCGTGGTCTGCAACACAGGCACTGTTTCCTCCAGCACACGCCCCAGCCGCATGTTAAGGTCATCCACGCGCTGGCGCAGCACGGGCAGCTCGCGACGCGCCTGCACCAGCAGCGCGATCACCGCCCAGCTGAGAATCAGCAGCGTGAGCGCCATCAGCACGATCAGGATCATCAGCAGTGTGTCGTTCATCCGTCCACTCCCGTGCACATCAGCGGCTGCACCTTTTGTAAGGCGCGTTGCACCGCCAGCTCGGTCGCCTGCGGGTCTGCCGAGGCGGAGGCGACGCCCCGAATGACACCCCCACCGACTACCGTCTCACCCCGATAGAACACAGCGAGCTGCCCCGGCGTGATCGCTCGCACCGGCTGGTCAAACACCACATGCACCGTGTCGGGCGTCTCGCTCGGATAGACCCACGCAGGCACGATGGGCGCATGATACCTGATTTTCGCCATCACCTTAAGAGGCTTTTCTAAAGCAGGAATGCTGCTCCAGACGACCTGCTCCACGAACATCTCACGCTCGTAGAGCTGATCCTCTGTACCGACAATAATCGCATTCTCCTCTGGCAGGATACGCAGCACATAGAGCGGCACGGGCGAGAAGATGTTCAGGCGTCGTCGCTGCCCGACAGTGTAGAGGGCGATCCCGTTGTGCGTGCCCAGCACACGCCCATGCACATCGCGAATCTCGCCCGGCTGGAAAGCATCGGGCGTAATCTCGCGCAGGAACTGGTGATAGCCCCCTGCGTGCGCCACGAAGCAAATCTCCTGGCTGTCGGGCTTATGCGCGGTCCACAGCCCCATCTCCGCGGCGATGCGGCGCGTCTCCTCCTTGCTGGGCATCACACCCAGCGGGAACAGCACTCGCTCCAACTGCTCCTGCGACAGCATATACAGCACATAGGACTGATCCTTCTGCTTGTCGCGGGCGCGCAGCAGGTTCCAGCGCCCTGTGCGGGAGTTGAACCGCACGCGGGCATAGTGCCCCGTGGCGATGTAGTCGCAGCCCAGCTCGTCCGCCTTCTTCAGCAGGGCGTCGAACTTCACGAAGCGGTTGCACTGCACGCAGGGGTTAGGCGTGCGCCCGCTGCGATACTCGTGAACAAAGTCGCGGATGACCGTGTCGGCAAAGAGACGGCGGAAGTTCAGCACATAGTGCGGGATGCCGAGGCGGCGTGCCACGCGCCGGGCGTCCTCCACCGCGCCCAGCGAGCAGCATCCACCATAACGGGGGTCGGGATGCGACTCCTGCCAGATCTGCATGGTGACCCCGATCACCTCGTAGCCACGCTTCTGCAGGAGCGCGGCAGCAACCGAGCTATCCACTCCCCCGCTCATCGCCACCAGCACAGTTCCACGCTTGCGTGCCATTCCGATAAAATTTTACCCGAAGGGGCATCTCATCGCTTGCAGCCCCAGCGAACTGCCAAAAACTGGCAAGTTTGCGGGGACACTTCGGGGGCATTTTTGCGTATCATAAAGCAGGATGCGCTCAGAGGGGAGCCTTCCCACCTCGCGTGTATCCAGATTGGTTGGAGTGAGGTGAACTCGGTTTGCGTATACTGGTGACATGTTTACTCGTCGCAATTTTGATGCCTGTTGACCGCGGGGGGCAAGGAGTTGCCCAGGCAGTGCCGAAATCACGCATGGTGGCGCGTTCGGTTGTGGCGTCTTATCGAAAGGTGCTGGGTATCCCAGTGCGCGTGATCACGGTGGATTTGAACAACCCGGAGGTGCGTGTTGGGGTCGTGACGGCACGGCAGATTGGGAGGGCGGAGCCGATCTGGGATTTGCTGGCGCGCGCCCGCCCAACCGCTGCCATCACAGGCACTTACTTTAGCATAAACTCCAAGATACCCATCGGCGATATCGTGATCGAGGGTGAGCGGGTGCATTTTGGCGGGATGGGCACGGCACTCTGCATCACCTATGACAATCAGGTGCGGTTCATCCGCCCGCCGCGTCATCGGCAGGTGAGCTGGAGCGAGTATCGCCTCGTGCTGGGTGCAGGACCCCGCCTGCTGCAAGGAGGCAAGGTGATGCTCTATCCATCGGGCGAGGGGTTTCGCGACCCGCGCATCTATGCCGCTGTGCCGCGCACGGCAGTCGGGGTCACCCGCCACAACAAGCTGCTGATGGTGGTCATCACGCGCCCGGTGCGCCTGCGCACGCTGGCAAAGGTCATGCAGCAACTGGGCGCGGTGGATGCAATCGCCCTGGATGGCGGTTCGTCCACGAGTTTCTACTATCGGCGCACGCTCAGCGTCGCACCGCGCCGCAAGCTGACCAACCTGCTGGTGGTGTACGAGCGCAGTGCGGACTACGAGACCGTCCTCTCGCGCCTGAAGCCTGCCCGTCGCTACGCACGCCGCTAAAACCGCCCTTATACCTTTCGGGATTTCAAGTATCGTAGTGCCGTCGGCGGGACGCCAACTCTACGAACGCACCGTGCGTCGCGTCGGCGTCATCGCCGACGACATGATGGAGTTTGCTCTGCCAATTGGTAGTACCTCTCGCACCCTCTACTTGGCAGATGCAAATGTGGTAAATCTCATTGCT